>NZ_CVTU01000082.1:0-891 GCF_900004965.1 Pseudomonas sp. 44 R 15 | reverse complement strand
GCGAGCACTTTGAAAACCTGGTGCCAGGTACTACAGCGGTTAACACCACTGTTACCGATACCCCAGGCACTGCTGATACCACTACCGTCACGCTCACCGCGCCGAGCGCAGTCAACGAGGGTGGCCAGATTACGTACACCGCGACCTTGAGCAACAAGGCCGGTACTGACGTCACTCTGAAACTTGATAATGGCTCGTCGATCACCATTAAAGCCGGTGAAACCGTCGGCACTGTGACCGTCCCTGCGCCAAGCGATGACGTGTTCATCGACAAGAGCACTCAGATCGTCAAGATCACCGACGCTTCCGGCGGCAACTTCGAGCAGCTGGTAGTTGCGCAAAACAGTGCAACGACAGCGATCAACGACACCATCGACAAGGTCGACGTTGTACTGACCGCTACCACCACCGTCGGCGAGGGCGGCAACATTGTTTACACCGCCAGCCTTGTGGATAAAAACGGCGCGCTGGTGACTAACATCACTAACCCGCTGACTGTCACCCTGGATAACGGCAAAACCATCACCATAGGTGTGAACCAATCGAGCGGTAGCGTTTCGGTTGTTGCACCAGATGACGTCTATAAAGGCGACCAAACCGTCACCACTGCTATCAAGACTGTCACTGGTGGCGAGCACTTCGAAAATCTCGTTCCAGGCACCACGCCGGTTAACACCACCGTTACCGACACCCCAGGTACCGACAACACCACCACCGTTACCCTGACCGCGCCGAGCGCAGTCAACGAGGGTGGCCAGATCACGTACACCGCGACCTTGAGCAACAAGGCCGGTACTGACGTCACGCTGAAGTTGGACAACGGTTCGTCGATTATCATCAAGGCTGGCGATACCGTCGGCACCGTGACCGTCCCTGCGCCAAGCGATGACG
>NZ_CVTU01000107.1:30257-42607 GCF_900004965.1 Pseudomonas sp. 44 R 15 | reverse complement strand
TCGCTGCGCAGGCGGTCGTCGAGCACGAGCCAGGCGAGCGCGCCGCGTTGATCGCCCAGCAGCAGCCATTGCCCGGCTTCGTCCGGTGACGCCGGGATCGGGCCGGCGCTGAGTTCACAGACAAACCCGGGTTGGCCGATGCGCAACAGGCGTTCGCCCACACGTCCTTGCAGGCCGAGGCCGGGACTGCTCGATACGTCATGGGCCGCCAGGGGCGCTCGGCCAAAGGCGCGGGCAATCGGGTGTTCGGAGCGGTTTTCCAGTGCGGCGGCGAGGCTCAGGCACTGGTCGCTGTCCAGTTCGCCCAGGGGCCGGATGGCGCGTAACGCCAGGCGTCCTTCGGTGAGCGTACCGGTCTTGTCGAAAATCACCGTGTCGATCTGGTTCAGCCCCTCCAGCACATGGCCACGGGTCAGCAGCAACCCAAGGCTGTGCAGGGTGCCGGTGGCGGCAGTGAGGGCAGTGGGTGTCGCCAGGGACAGCGCGCACGGGCAGGTGGCGACCAGCATGGCCAATACAATCCAGAACGCCCGTGATGCATCCAACTGCCACCACACCAGGCCGATCACTGCAGCCGCAATCAGGGACGCCAGCAAAAACCACTGTGCGGCGCGGTCGGCGATCTGCGCCAGGCGCGGTTTCTCGGCCTGGGCACGCTCCAGCAGGCGCACGATGGCGGACAGGCGCGTGTCGTGGCCGAGGGCGCGCACCTCGACGGTCAGCACGCCTTCTACGTTGAGGGTGCCGGCGGTGACCGCATCGCCGACATGCCTAGGCTGCGGCAGGTATTCGCCGGTAAGCAATGATTCATCGACGCTGGACTGGCCTTCGACAATCACCCCGTCCGCCGGCAGCACCGCGCCAGGATGCACCAGCACCCGGTCACCCACCGCCAACTCGCCCAGCAGGATGCGCTCGCTCTGGCCGTCCGCGCCCAGGCGCAGGCACGAAGCGGGCAGCAGGTTGACCAACTGCGCGGTGGCGGCGGCGGTGCGCTCGCGGGCACGCCGTTCCAGGTAGCGTCCGGCCAGCAGGAACAGCGCGAACATGCCGACCGCGTCGAAGTACAGCTCACCCACGCCGGTGATCGCCGTCCAGATCCCCGCCAGATAAGCCCCGCCAATGGCCAGGGACACCGACACGTCCATGGTCAGGTGACGCGTGCGCAGATCGCGCAGCGCGCCTTTGAAAAACGGTGCGCAGCTGTAGAACACGATGGGAGTTGTCAGAAACATCGCAACCCAGCGCAGGATCACATGCAGTTCGGGGCTGAGGTCGATATTGAATTCCGGCCAGGTGGCCATGGTCGCCATCATGGCCTGGAACCACAGCAGCCCGGCAACACCCAACTGGCGCAGGGCCAGGCGATTCTCGCCGGCCAGTTGTTCGGCGGCACGGTCCGCTTGATAGGGATGGGCGGCATAACCGATATGGCGCAGTTCACTGAGCACTTGGCTCAACGGTAACTGCCCGTCGGCCCAGCGCACATGCAGGCGGTGGTTGGACAGGTTCAGCCGTGCCTCGGCCACGGCGGGCAGGCCGCGCAGGTGTTTCTCGATCAACCAGCCACAGGCCGCGCAACTGATGCCTTCCATGAGCAGGGTGATTTCAGCGAGTTCGCCTGCGTGGCGCACGAATGGCTTTTGCACGTCGGCGCGGTCGTACAGCGCCAATTCATCGAGCAGTTGCACCGGCAAGGCCTCGGGGTTGGCCGAGGCTTCGCTGCGGTGCCGGTAGTAGCTTTCCAGCCCGCCCGCCACAATCGCCTCGGCCACCGCCTGGCACCCCGGGCAGCAAAGCTCGCGACGCTCGCCGAGGATGTCGGTGGTGAACCGGCTGCCGGCGGGGACGGGCAGGGCGCAGTGGTAGCAGGGGGTGGTCATGGTCGGGATCTTTGGTGGCTGGAAGGGCCTCATCGCGGGCAAGCCCACTCCCACAGGGGTACGCGTTCCAATGTGGGAGTGGGCTTGCCCGCGATGCGCGAAGCGCGATCTTTTACTTTTTCAGGTCTTCGGCACCTTGCAACGGTTCGTCTCCGAGCAGCAAGTCCTGGTCGTGGCTGACCTCTTCTTCTTCGAACAGACGCCAGGTCTTGTCGCCTTCCACGCCGAGCAATTCCACGAAACGGCGGCCGTCGACCTTGTCGGTGACTTGGCCGATGTAGCGGCCGGGCTCGCTGTCGCTGCGGGTCAGGTTGATTTTGCGATCCTTCTCTGGCTGGGTCGGGGAAATCAGGTTCAGTTCCAGCGTGTTCGGGTTGCTGTAGCCGGTCAGGCGCAGTTCGACTTCACCGGTCAGTTCGTCCAGGTGCAGCTTGCCGCGCAACTGGAGGGTCTGGGCCAGGCGTTCGCGGTCCAGGGAGCGGTTGATGCCTTTGCCGGCCTCGTAATAATTGTCGTTGACCAGGTTGTCCGGGTTATTCACCGCGATGGTCACCATGGACAGGGTCAGGGTCACCGAGCAGGCAAGGATGCCGATGATGATCCAGGGCCAGAGGTGCTTGTACCAAGGGCTTGCGGCAGTGGCTGCGGGCATTCTTGTATTCCCTGTCTAACGAACTTGTGGGCCGATGAATCGGCTCTTGGCTTCAATGTGAACGCTGGTGTCGTCGGCATCCTCGAGGATGAACGTCACTTCGTTGGTGCTCGACGGCAATTGCTCGGGGGCGCTCGACAATTCCACCGGCATGCTGACGATGTCGCCGGCGGCCACCTTGATTTCGCGTCGGCCTTGCAGCTTGAGGTCGGGCAGGCCGGCGGCGTCGAGTACGTAGGTGTGGTCGCGCTGGTCCTTGTTCATGATCTTCAGGCTGTAGACGTTCTCGATGCGGCCTTCGGCGTTTTCGCGGTATAGCACCCGGTCCTTGCTCACGTCGAAGCCCACCAGCGAACGCATGAAGAAGGCGGCCACCAGCAGGCTGATCATCGCCAGCAACACCAGGGCGTAACCGATCAGGCGCGGACGCAATTTATGGGTTTTCTGCCCGGACAGATTGTGCTCGGTGGTGTAGCTGATCAGGCCGCGCGGGTAGTCCATCTTGTCCATGATCGTGTCGCACGCGTCGATACAGGCGGCGCAGCCGATGCACTCGATCTGCAGGCCGTCGCGGATGTCGATACCGGTGGGGCACACTTGCACGCACATCGTGCAGTCGATGCAATCGCCCAGGCCCTGGGCCTTGTAGTCGACCCCCTTCTTGCGCGGACCGCGTACTTCGCCATGGCGTGGGTCGTAGGACACGATCAGCGTGTCCTTGTCGAACATCACGCTCTGGAAACGCGCATACGGGCACATGTAGATGCACACCTGTTCGCGCAGCCAGCCGGCGTTGCCGTAGGTGGCGAGGGTGAAGAAGCCCACCCAGAAGTACGACCAGCCGTCGGCCTGGCCGGTGAAGAAGTCCAATACCAGTTCGCGGATCGGCGAGAAGTAGCCGACGAAGGTCATACCGGTGACAAAACCGATCAGCAGCCACAGCGTGTGCTTGCTGAACTTGCGCAGGAATTTGCCGGCGCCCATGGGCGCCTTGTCGAGCTTGATGCGCTGGTTGCGGTCGCCCTCGGTGACCTTTTCGCACCACATGAAGATCCACGTCCACACGCTTTGCGGGCAGGTATAACCGCACCACACGCGTCCGGCGTACACCGTGATAAAGAACAGGCCGAATGCCGCGACGATAAGAATGCCCGAGAGCAGGATGAAATCCTGGGGCCAGAAGGTGGCGCCAAAAATGAAGAACTTACGCTCCGGCAGGTTCCACCACACCGCCTGGTGACCGCCCCAGTTCAGCCACACGGTGCCGAAGTAGAGCAGGAACAGTGCGGCACCGCCGAGCATGCGCAGATTGCGGAACAGGCCAGTGAAGGCGCGGGTATAAATCTTCTCTCGCGAAGCGTAGAGGTCGACGCTTTTGGCAGGCGGGGTAACGTCGTGTACCGGTATCTGGTCGCTCATCATTGCATCCCACGGCGGTGGAGATTTGCCTCGGCCAGTACGTGCCAACCGCGGTCAAATTGGGGGTGTTGCAGTGGCCTAATGATACGCCCCCGACGGTGCGCAAAGGGTGCGACCTTTGGTCGCGTTGGGGCAAATCAATTGATGGTGTAAGTGACCTGGATCAATTGACTTGTTGAGTATGGACGGTTTTTGCTGTTGTGTTGGGCGGGCAGCCCCTGAAACCGTTCACTCAAGAGACCCGGTCTTCATAACAAAACAGGTCGAATGTGTCGCGGGCAAGCCCGGCTCCCACATTTGATCTTTGGTATTTTCAGAATGGGGGCCGCTTAAGTGAGTCACTGATCGAACTGCTGCCTGGCAATAATGGTTGCACGCTCAGGGGTGAATTCGATGTTGTCATCAGGCATTTGCAGCATGTCGGCAATATTTGCAGCACCCGCTTCGTTTACTTCTTCCTGATTACTTTGCTGGAGTATGACGTTGTCTTCGTTCATGCATCAGTCTCGATTGAAAAAGTCGCCTTCAAACTCAACGCCTGTCGCTTGTCGTAGCAATAAACAACAAAGCCCCGTCAGTTTTCGCTGAGCGGGGCTTTTTGTGTTCGAGGACTTACTGCTCTTCAGCCTTCTTGTCCCCGTGGGACAAGCTGTACACATACGCCGCCAGCAAGTGCACCTTGTCATTGCCCTGCAGTTGCTCCTGCGCCGGCATCTGGCCCTGGCGACCGTAGCGGATGGTCTGCTGCAACTGGGCGAAGCTTGAGCCGTAGATGAACGCACCCGGGTGCGTCAGGTCCGGCGCGCCCATGGCGGGCGTGCCTTTACCCGCCGGGCCGTGGCAGGCCACGCAGTTGGCGGCGAAGAGTTTCTCGCCGTTGGCCACGTCGGCCTTGGCGCCTTCCGGCAGTTTGCGGCCGTCGAGGTTGGTCACCACGAAGGCCGCTACGTCCGCCACGCCTTGTTCGCCGATCACTTCAGCCCAGCCTGGCATGACCGCGTGGCGGCCTTGCATGATGGTTTGCTTGATGGTTGCCGGGTCGCCGCCCCAGCGCCAGTCGGCGTCGGTGAGGTTGGGGAAACCGTAGGCGCCCTTGGCGTCGGAACCGTGGCACACCGAGCAGTTGGAGGCAAACAGCCGACCGCCCATCTTCAGGGCTTGCGGGTCCTTGGCGACTTCTTCAATCGGCATCGAGGCGAATTTGGCGAAAATCGGCCCGAACTTGGCCTCCGACCTGGCCATTTCCTTTTCCCATTCGTGCACGCCGGTCCAGCCGGTCTGGCCGTTGGCAAACGGGGTTTGCTTGTCGTTGTCGAGGTAGTTGTAGCCTGGCAGCAGGCCTTTCCAGTTGCCCAGGCCGGGGTACAGCGCAAGGTAACCGAGGGCGAAGATGATGGTGCCGACAAACAGCATGAACCACCATTTGGGCAGCGGGTTGTCGTATTCCTCGATACCGTCGAACGAGTGGCCGACGGTCTCGTCCGTCTGCTCGGCGCGCTGGCCCTTGCGGGTCGACAGCAGCAGCCAGGTCAGGGCGAAGATGGTACCCAGACTGAGGACTGTGACGTACAGGCTCCAGAACGTAGTCATTCTTTGTTACTCCTAGACGCTTGCTCGACGTGCTTGATGGCTTCGGGATCATCTGCAAAGGGCAGCATGGTCGCGTCGTCGAATTCCGATTTGCGCCGGGGGCTGAACACCCACAGCGCCAGGCCGATAAAGGCCACCATCACCACAACGGTGCCCAGGCCACGAATCATGCCGATATCCATGCCGGTCACCGTTTGCTTTTGATGAGGGTGCCAAGGCCTTGCAGGTAGGCCACCAATGCGTCCATTTCGGTCTTGCCCTTTACGGCTGCGGCCGCACCGGCGATGTCTTCGTCGGTGTAGGGCACGCCCAGGGTGCGCAAGACTTCCATCTTCTTCGCGGTGTCCTTGCCGTCGAGCTTGTTTTCCACCAGGAACGGGTACGCCGGCATTTTCGACTCGGGCACCACGTTGCGCGGGTTGTACAGGTGCGCACGCTGCCAGTCATCGGAGTAACGCCCGCCGACACGGGCCAGGTCCGGGCCTGTACGCTTGGAGCCCCACAGGAACGGATGGTCCCACACGCTTTCACCGGCCACCGAGTAGTGGCCGTAGCGTTCGGTTTCGGCGCGGAACGGGCGAATCATCTGTGAGTGGCAGCCCACGCAGCCGTTGGCGATGTAGACGTCGCGGCCTTCCAGTTCGAGGGCGGTGCGCGGCTTCATGCCTTCGACCGGCTTGTTGGTCACGTCCTGGAAAAACAGCGGGACGATCTGGGTCAGGCCACCGATGCTCACGGCGATGACCATGAAGAAGGCCAGCAGGCCGATATTCTTCTCGACGACTTCATGCTTCATCAGTGGGCTCCCACAACAGCGATCTTGGCGGCGGCTTCAGCTTGCGCCGGGTCGGAGGCACGCACGGTGCGCCAGACGTTGTAGGCCATGAACAGCATGCCGGCGGCAAAGAACGCACCGCCCAGGGCGCGGACGATATAGCCCGGGTGGCTGGCTTGCAGCGCTTCGACGAAGGAATACGTGAGGGTGCCGTCATCATTGATCGCACGCCACATCAGGCCCTGGGTGATGCCGTTGACCCACATCGAGGCGATGTAGAGCACGGTGCCGATGGTGGCCAGCCAGAAGTGCGTGTTGATCAGCCCGACGCTGTGCATCTGCGCGCGGCCGAACAGCTTGGGGATCATGTGATACAGCGCGCCGATGGAAATCATCGCCACCCAGCCGAGTGCCCCGGCGTGTACGTGGCCAATGGTCCAGTCGGTGTAGTGGGACAGCGAGTTGACGGTCTTGATCGCCATCATCGGCCCTTCGAAGGTCGACATGCCGTAGAACGCCAGGGACACCACCAGAAAGCGCAGGATCGGGTCGGTGCGCAGCTTATGCCAGGCGCCCGAGAGGGTCATCATGCCGTTGATCATGCCGCCCCAGCTTGGTGCCAGCAGGATGATCGACATCGCCATGCCCAGGGACTGTGCCCAATCCGGCAACGCGGTGTAGTGCAGGTGGTGCGGACCTGCCCAGATATACAGGGTGATCAGCGCCCAGAAATGCACGATGGACAGGCGATACGAGTAGATGGGGCGTTCGGCCTGTTTCGGCACGAAGTAATACATCATTCCAAGGAACCCGGTGGTCAGGAAAAAGCCGACGGCGTTATGCCCGTACCACCATTGAATCATCGCATCCGTCGCGCCGGAGTAGGCCGAATAGGACTTGAACAGGCTCACCGGCAAGGACGCGTGGTTGACGATATGCAGCATCGCCGTGACCAGGATGAACGCCCCGTAGAACCAGTTGCCGACATAGATGTGCTTGGTCTTGCGCTTGACGATGGTGCCGAAGAACACCACGGCATAGGTCACCCACACGATGGCGAGCAAAATGGCGATCGGCCATTCCAGCTCGGCGTATTCCTTGGTGGTGGTGTAGCCCAGGGGCAGGCTGATGATGGCGCCGACGATGACCGCCTGCCAGCCCCAGAAGGTGAAGGCGGCGAGGCCATCGGAGATCAAGCGCGTCTGGCAGGTGCGCTGCACCACGTAATAGGAGGTGGCAAACAATGCACAGCCACCGAAGGCGAAGATCACCAGGTTGGTGTGCAGCGGGCGCAGGCGGCCGAAGGTCGTCCAGGGCAGGTCGAAATTCAATTGCGGCCAGACCAGTTGCGAGGCGATGAACACCCCGAGCCCCATGCCAAGAATTCCCCAGACCACCGTCATGATGGCGAACTGGCGAACCACCTTATAGTTATAAGCAGTCGGACTGATTGCTGTGCTCATTCTAAGGTTCCACGGTTTAAGTATTTTTATAGGTAAAATCGGCCGCAAGTATGTAGAAAGCGGGGGGCCATTGCAACGCAATGACTGACCTGTATCAAGGCGTTCCACGCCAGATTCTGCGCACTTTCCCTGTTTTGTGTAAGGACAAAGTCAGAAATCTAAAGCTGATCGAGTGGACAGGAATTTTCGAGGGCGCAACGGATACCGTCGCGTACGCCAGGATTGGCCCACTGCAGGAACAAGCGTAGACCCGAAAGCGAGGAGGGGACAGTTGGGTTTTGAAGGGGTGTGACACTTGGTCGCGAATGTCGCCACACGGTAGGAGCGAGCTTGCTCGCGAAAAACGTCAACGGTCACGCGGTCAGTCTGGTCTATCGCGTTGTGTTGACGTTCTTCGCGAGCAAGCTCGCTCCTACCAGTGCTAGTGGGTCAGGCTGTACACGTAAGCGGCAAGCAAATGCACCTTGTCATTGCCCTGCAGCAGGTCCTGCGCCGGCATCTGGCCCTGACGGCCGTGGCGGATGGTCTGCTGCAATTGCGCCAGGCTGGTGCCGTAGATAAAGCCGCCTGGCTCGGTCAGGTTTGGCGCGCCCATGGCTTCCACGCCGTGGCCTTGCGGGCCGTGGCAGGCGACGCACGTGGTGCTGAATGCGGCTTGGCCGGCAGCCAAATCGGCGTTGTTGTCCGCCGGCAAGGGCAACTTGGCCAGGTCGTGACGCACATAGGCGGCGACATTTTTCACCCCATCCTCGCCCAGCACTTCGCCCCAGGCCGGCATCGCCGCGTGGCGACCGTTCATGATGGTGGCCTTGATCGCTTCGGCCGAACCGCCCCAGCGCCAGTTGTTGTCCGCAAGATTCGGGAAGCCATACGCGCCCTTGGCATCCGAGCCGTGGCACACCGCGCAGTTGGACGCGAACAGGCGACCGCCCATCTTCAAGGCTTGCGGGTCTTTGGCCACTTCTTCCACGGGCATGGCCGCGAATTTGGCGAAGATCGGCCCGAACTTGGTGTCGGCCCTGGCCATTTCCTTGTCCCACTCCTTGGCCGACGTCCAGCCGTCTTCATAGCCCGGCAGTACTCCTTTCCAGTTGCCCAGGCCCGGGTAGAGGATCAGGTAGCCGACGGCGAACACCAGGGTGCCGGCGAACAACATGAACCACCACTGGGGCAGCGGGTTGTCGTATTCCTCGATTCCATCGAAGGCGTGGCCCATGGTCTGGTCGACGCTGCCTTTGGTTTCGCCCTTGCGGGTGCCGATCAGCAGCCAGGTCAGGCCGATCAGGCTGCCCAGGGTCAGTACGCAGATCCATGTACTCCAAAACAGGGTCATGGCTGGTTGCTCCTTGTTGCAGGCTCTTCTTGAGCATTGTGTGGAGAAGGCTCATCAGCGAACGGCAGCAGGCGCGCCTGCTCGAACTCCGCGTTGCGCCGGTTGTTGAACACCCACAGCGACAGGCCGATAAAGGCGATGGCTACCACCAGCGTGCCGAGGCCGCGGATAGTGCCCGCATCGAATTCAAATCCCATGGCTCACCTCTTGCTCTTGATGGCAGTGCCGAGCACTTGCAGGTAGGAAACCAGCGCGTCCATTTCGGTCTTGCCCTTGAGGCTGGCGACCGCGCCCGCGATGTCGTCATCGGTGTAGGGCACGCCGAGGGTGCGCATCACGCTCAACTTGGTCTCGGTGTGGCTGCTGTCGACGGCGGCGGTGACCAGCCACGGATAAGCCGGCATTTTCGACTCCGGCACCACGTTGCGCGGGTTGTACAGGTGCGCGCGGTGCCAGTCGTCCGAGTAGCGTGCGCCGACGCGGGCCAGGTCCGGGCCGGTGCGCTTGGAACCCCACAGGAAGGGGTGATCCCACACGCTTTCGCCGGCCACCGAATAGTGACCGTAGCGCTCGGTCTCGGCGCGGAACGGGCGGATCATCTGCGAGTGACACTGCACACAACCTTCGCGGATGTAGATGTCGCGGCCTTCCAGTTGCAACGCGGTGTAGGGCTTCATGCCTTCGACCGGCTTGTTGGTCACGTCCTGGAAGAACAGCGGGACGATCTGGGTCAGGCCACCGATGCTCACGGCGAGCACCATCAGCAGCATCAGCAGGCCGACGTTCTTTTCAATCGTTTCGTGTTTCATCACAGACTCCTCAGGCCAGCTGCGCGACAGGGACGGCTTCGACAGGCTGCACCGAACGCACGGTGCGCCAGGTGTTGTAAGCCATCAGCAACATGCCGCTGAGGAACACCGCGCCGCCCACCAGCCGCACGATGAAGCCAGGGTGACTGGCCACCAGGGTTTCGACGAAGGAGTAGGTCAAGGTGCCGTCTTCGTTGACCGCACGCCACATCAGGCCCTGGGCGATGCCGTTGACCCACATCGAGGCGATGTAGAGCACGGTGCCGATGGTGGCCAGCCAGAAATGCGCGTTGATCAGGCCGACGCTGTACATCTGCTCGCGACCGAAGACTTTCGGGATCATGTGGTACAGCGCGCCGATGGAAATCATCGCCACCCAACCCAGTGCCCCGGCGTGTACGTGGCCGATGGTCCAGTCGGTGTAGTGGGAGAGGGCGTTGACGGTCTTGATCGCCATCATCGGGCCTTCGAAGGTCGACATGCCGTAGAACGCCAGGGACACCACGAGAAAGCGCAGGATCGGGTCGCTGCGCAACTTATGCCAGGCGCCGGACAGCGTCATCATGCCGTTGATCATGCCGCCCCAGCTCGGGGCCAGCAGCACCAGCGACATCACCATGCCCAGCGACTGCGCCCAATCCGGCAGCGCGGTGTAGTGCAGGTGGTGGGGGCCGGCCCAGATATACAGGGTGATCAGCGCCCAGAAGTGCACGATGGACAAGCGATAGGAATACACCGGGCGTTCGGCCTGCTTGGGCACGAAGTAGTACATCATCCCGAGAAAGCCTGCGGTGAGGAAAAAGCCTACAGCGTTATGGCCGTACCACCACTGCACCATGGCATCCGTCGCACCGCCGTACAGCGAGTAGGACTTGGTCAGGCTGACCGGGATTTCCAGGTTGTTGACGATATGCAGAATGGCCACGGTGATGATGAACGCGCCAAAAAACCAGTTACCGACGTAGATGTGTTTGGTGTTGCGCTTCATGACCGTGCCGAAGAACACGATGGCATAGGCGACCCAGACGATGGTGATCAGGATGTCGATCGGCCATTCCAGCTCGGCGTATTCCTTGGAACTGGTGTAGCCCAGCGGCAGGGTGATTGCAGCCAGCAGGATGACCAGTTGCCAGCCCCAGAAGCAGAACGCGGCGATTTTCGGCGCGAACAGCGTTGTCTGGCAGGTGCGCTGCACCGAGTAGAAGGAGCTGGCGAACAGCGCGCAGCCGCCGAAGGCGAAAATGACCGCGTTGGTGTGCAGCGGGCGCAGGCGACCGAAGCTGGTCCAGGGCAAATCGAAGTTGAGCGCAGGCCAAACCAATTGGGCCGCGAGAAAAACCCCGAGCCCCATGCCGACGATGCCCCACACCACCGTCATAATGGCGAATTGGCGGACCACCTTGTAGTTATAGGCGGTACTTAAAGTAGTGTTCATGGTTCCCCATCCACGGTTCAACCCAAGCAGATGCGGCACTTGGGCTGGAGTTATAGGCAGACTAAAAAGCGAGGCAAGCATGGGCAAAGAGCACAAGGCCAGTATTGACGGGGATCAATGGGCGCACTGTGTGCGTGAACGCGGCTGGCTGTGGGATGTCGCCACGGGCACCCGCTCGGGCCAGCCTGTCACGTTGATCCTGGCCCACGGCGCCGGTGCGCCGATGGACTCGGCCTTCATGAACGACATGGCTGCGCGCCTTGCCGGGCATGGCGTCAACGTATTGCGCTTCGAATTTCCCTACATGGCGCAACGTCGATTGGACGGCGGCAAGCGCCCGCCGAATCCGGCGCCGAAACTGTTGGAAGCCTGGCGCGAGGTGTATGCGCAGGTGCGACGTCATGTCGCTGGGAAACTGGCGATTGGCGGTAAATCCATGGGCGGGCGCATGGCCAGTCTATTGGCCGATGAGCTGGGCGCCGCTGGGTTGGTGTGCCTGGGGTATCCGTTCTATGCGGTGGGCAAGCCTGAGAAACCGAGGGTCGAGCATTTGGCAGGGCTTACGACGCCGACGCTGATTGTGCAGGGCGAGCGGGATGCATTGGGTAATCGGGCGGCGGTGGAGGGGTATGCGTTGTCGCCGAGCATCGAGGTGATGTGGTTGGTGGCGGGGGATCATGACTTGAAGCCGCTGAAGGCGTCGGGGTTAACCCATGAGCAGCATCTGGAGGCGGCTGCGGTGCGCGTGGCTGAGTTTCTGGGTGCCTGTTAGGGACCTATCGGGGCATAGGTATCTACACAGTTTTGGTGCGACACCGCACTTCTGGTGAGGGAGCTAACGCGTATCTACCTGACGTTCCGAGGTCCAAATGTGGGAGGGGCGGTGCGACGATTCGACTTGCCCCCGATGGCGGCCTCGGGGCTGGCCGGGATGTTGGATTGGACCGAGTACATATCCGTTTCTGCGGTAACGGCCACTTAGGGTTCCGCC
>NZ_CVTU01000107.1:0-30207 GCF_900004965.1 Pseudomonas sp. 44 R 15 | reverse complement strand
CCCGGCGTCCTGCCGGGTTACCCACGGATTCAAGCCTGCGTTCGGCCAGCGTGGTTTAACGGGGCGCCTAGGATCACAAGCAGATCAAGATCAAGATCAAGAGCGGCTCGCTTCGCATCGTGGTTACGGTTGGGCGCTACAGAGTTGTGTAGATACCTATGGCTACCGGTTAAAACGCTCCACCAGCGAGTACTGGGTATTGGCGGTATGCGTCAGCTCTTCACTCAACTGCGCCGAGTTCATCGCCTGTTCCGAGGTCTGGTCCGCCAGCAGCGCAATCGTGCTGATATTGCGGCTGATCTCTTCAGCAACCGCGCTTTGCTCTTCGGTCGCGGCGGCGATCTGAGTGGTCATGTCGGTAATATTGGCCACCGCTTCACTGATGCCCACCAGCGCCTGATCCGCTTCCATCACCCGTGCCACACCTTCTTCGGCCTGACGATGCCCGGCGTCCATGGTTTGCACGGCAGCGCTGGCGGTGTGCTGCAGCTTGGCGATCAGGGCATGGATCTGCCCGGTCGATTCGGTGGTGCGTTGCGCCAACTGGCGCACTTCATCAGCCACCACCGCAAACCCACGGCCCATCTCGCCGGCACGCGCCGCTTCGATGGCGGCGTTCAACGCCAGCAGGTTGGTCTGGTCGGCGATACCTTTGATCACATCCACCACACCGCCGATTTCGTCGCTGTCCTTGGCCAGTTGCGTGACGGTCACGCCCGTCTCGCCTACGGCCACCGACAGGCGCTGGATCGCCTCGCGGGTTTCCCCGGCGATATCGCGGCCACGGCCGGTCAGGCGATTGGCTTCCTGGGTGGCATCCGCCGTGCGCTGCACATGGCTGGCGACTTCCTGGGTGGTCGCCGCCATCTGGTTGACCGCCGTGGCGACTTGTTCGGTCTCCACGCGTTGACGCTCCAGGCCGCTGGAGCTGTTGTGCGCCAGGGTGTTGGACTGCGCCGCCTGATCGTTGAGGTGTTCGGCAGTGTCCTGCAGGCGGGTGAGGCAGGTCTTCAGGCGCGCTTCCTGGCTGAGGATCGACATCTCCAGGCGCGCCTGGGCGCCACGGCTGTCGGTGTACATCTGCGCGATCAGCGGGTCGGAGGTGGTCTGCTCGGCCAGGCGCAGCAAACGCTTGAGGCCGCGCTGCTGCCAGCTCAGGCCGAGCAGGCCCAGCGGCACCGACAGCCCTGCCGCCAAGGCAAAGCCCCAATGGGAAGTGAGGGTGGCGCCGATCATGAAGCTCAACTGGCTGACCAGGATAAATGGCAGCCAGTCCTGCAGCACCGGCAGCCACTTGTCCCGCCGGGGAACGGCCGACTTGCCCTGGTTGATGCGTTGATAGAGCGCTTCGGCCCGGCGTATCTGCTCGGCGGTGGGCTTGATGCGCACCGATTCGTAGCCGATTACCTGGTTGCCGTCGAAGATCGGCGTCACATAGGCGTTAACCCAGTAGTGATCACCGGTCTTGCAGCGATTCTTGACAATGCCCATCCATGGCAAGCCTTGTTTGAGCGTCGACCACATGTGCGAGAACACCGCCGCCGGAACATCCGGGTGACGCACCAGATTGTGCGGGGCACGGACCAGTTCGTCGCGGCTGAACCCACTGATTTCGACAAAGGCGTCGTTGCAGTAGGTAATCACACCCTTGGCATCTGTGGTGGAGATCAACCGTTGCTGGGCGGGGAAGGTACGTTCGCGCTGGGTAACGGGTTGGTTATTACGCATGATTGTTCAATCCGCAAGGCTTTCAGGGGTTATCGGCCATTGCGGGCGTTTATTTAACTTATATTTGTAATAATCCCGCGACGAGTGCCGCGGGAGGTCAGGAATGCTCGCGGCTCGCGCCTGCTTTTTGTGGCCGCAACACCAGCCACAACGCCCCTGCAATCAACACCCCGCCATACACGTGGGCCATCGACAGCGGCTCGTCCAGCAGCAACGCGCCCCACAGTACGCCGAACGGCGGGATCATGAAGGTCACGGTCATCGACTTGACCGGACCGATGGATGACAGCAGGCGAAAATACAGAATGTAGGCAAAGGCCGTACACACCAGGCCCAACCCCAGCAACGACATCCACACCTGCCAGCCACCCCAGCTTGCCGGCGGCTGAGTGATGGCGCTGTAAGCGAACAACGGCAGCAAAAACAACGTCGCGCCGAGCATGCTGCCCAAGGCTGACAGGCGACTGTCCAACCCGCCGCGCTGATCCAGCCAGCGCCGTGCGAGAAATCCGGCAAAGCCATAGCAGGTGGTGGCCAGCAAGCACGCCAGCGCCCCCGTCAACAAATCCAGGTCAAATGCCACCGGGCCCGCCCGGGTCAGCACGCCCACGCCGAACAGGCCCAGGCACACCCCGGCGATTTTCGACGGCGTCAGGCGTTCACTGAAAAACATCCCGCCAATCAGTACGCCCATCAATGGCGTAGTGGCGTTGAAAATGGCCGAGTAACCCGCCGGCAGTACCTGCGCGGCTACCGAATACAGGGTGGCCGGAATCCCGGAGTTGATCACGCCCAACAGCAGCACGGTCTTGAACTTGCCCTGGAAGTCCCAGCTCACGCGCATCATCGAAAGGATCACCAACAAGCCGGCGGCAGCGATCGATACGCGGAAAAACGCGGTCGGCACGCTGCCGATTTCCGGCGCGATGATGCGCATGAACAGGAAACTCGCACCCCAGATGGCGGCCAGTCCCAGCAAGTACAGGGTGTCGACAGGTTTCACGGAAAACTCCTACGCAATCAGGCGGCGGAGTGTTGCCCAGCGTTACGGTTGGCACAATCGCTAAGTAGCGTCGCCAATGAAAATCGGCCTTCTCCTGCCTCGGTTCACTGGCTAAGCTCAGGGCTTCCCGCAACCCGTTCGAGGTTTTCCGCATGTCGCAGCCCGCCCTCGCTATCGCCCGGATGATCCTCGACGGTTTCGACGACTACCGTGAGCACTTTCGCCAGATCACCGATGGCGCGCGCGAACGTTTCGAAAAGGCCCAGTGGCAGCAAGGGCAGGCCGCTTCGGCGGCGCGCATCAACCTCTACGAAAAGAAGGTGGGGGAGGTCACGGCGCGTCTGTGCGCCGCGTTCGATGCGGGCGTGTTGCAGCACATCGAACGCTGGCCGCTGGTAAAAAGTGCCTACATCGGCCTGATCGACCTGCGCTTTGACGACGAGCTGTCCGAGACCTGGTACAACTCGGTGTTTTGCAGCCTGTTCAGCCATGACCTGATCAGCGATGGCTGCATGTTCATTCATACCACGCGGCCCAGCCAGCAGCGCGCACGGGCTGCGCAAACCCGCACCTACACGCCTGCCGGCAAGATGGCGGACATGCTCGCGCAGATTTTCGCGGACTACCGCTTCAGTGAGCCTTACGCCGACTTGCCTGCCGACCTGCGACGCCTGGAAGCGCAACTGCGGGAAAACCTGCCGGACTGGGTGTGCAAAGACCCGGACCTGCACGTCGAGCTGTTTTGCTCGGTGCTTTACCGCAATAAAGGCGCCTACCTCGTCGGACGTATCTACACCCGCGATGAACAATGGCCGTTGGTGATCCCGTTGCTGCACCGCGAAGGGCGGGGAATCCAGATCGATGCGTTGATCACTGATGAAGCCGACGTGTCGATCATCTTTTCCTTCACCCGGTCGTACTTCATGGTCGATGTGCCGGTACCTGCGGAGTTCATCGGCTTTCTCAAACGCATCCTGCCCGGCAAGCACATTGCCGAGCTGTACACCTCCATCGGCTTTTACAAGCACGGCAAGTCGGAGTTCTACCGCGCACTGATCAACCACCTGGCGACCACCGATGATCAATTCATCATGGCGCCGGGCGTGCGTGGCATGGTCATGAGCGTGTTTACCCTGCCGGGTTTCAACACGGTGTTCAAGATCATCAAGGACCGTTTCTCACCGTCGAAAAACGTCAACCGCGCCACGGTGATCGAGAAGTACCGGCTGGTCAAAAGTGTCGACCGGGTAGGGCGCATGGCCGATACCCAGGAGTTCGCCGACTTCCGCTTTCCCTTGAGCAAGTTTGAGCCCGAGTGCCTCGCCGAGTTGCTGGAAGTGGCCGCCGGCACCGTCGAAGTGGAGGGCGACAGCGTCCTGATCCGCCACTGCTGGACCGAACGGCGCATGACCCCGCTCAACCTCTACCTCGACAACGCCAACCCCGCCCAGGTGCGCGAAGCCCTGGAAGACTACGGCCTGGCGATCAAGCAGCTGGCGGCAGCGAATATCTTCCCAGGTGACATGCTGCTCAAGAACTTCGGCGTCACCCGTCACGGCCGTGTGGTGTTCTACGACTACGATGAAATCTGTTTTCTCACCGAAGCCAACTTCCGCCACATTCCCACGCCGCGCACTCCCGAGGATGAAATGGCATCGGAACCCTGGTACTCCATCGGTCCGCTGGATGTGTTCCCCGAAGAGTTTCCACCGTTCCTGTTCGCCGACGCCGGCCAGCGCAGGTTGTTCGATGAGTTGCATGGCGAGTTGTATGACGCCGATTACTGGAAGGGCCTGCAGGAGGCGATACGTGCCGGTAAGGTCATCGACGTATTCCCCTATCGCAGAAAAGACCCCCTGTAACGCATTCCCTTGCGGGAGGGGGTTGCCCCCTCCCACCGGTTTGACCTGCCAGATGAGCGGCTTTTCTGCCACACTTGTTGGCCGCGTATAAATAGATGACCGTCGAAGTAGCTGATGACTGACCAAGCCCCCACCCTCGACCAACTGCTCAACACCCTCGATCACGCCATGCTCGCCGACCGCCACCGCTTGCGCCGGCAGTTGCTTGAGCTGCGCAAGAAGCGTGACGAGGAAAAGCTGGCGCAGTGGGTGGCGCGCATGCAGGCGTCCTGCGCCCAGGTCACGGCGCGGCGTGCGAGCCTGCCGGTGATTCGTTACGACGACAGCCTGCCGATTGCAGCCAAGCGTGACGAGATCAAGGCTGCGCTGAACAAGCACCAGGTGCTGATCATTGCCGGCGAAACCGGTTCGGGTAAAACCACCCAGTTGCCGAAGATCTGCCTGGAAATCGGCCGTGGTCAATACGGCCTGATCGGCCATACCCAGCCACGCCGGATCGCCGCGCGCAGCGTTGCCAGCCGTGTCGCCGAAGAACTGGCCACGCCGCTCGGCGCGTTGGTCGGCTATCAGGTGCGCTTCGAGGACCAGAGCGACTCCAATACGCTGATCAAGCTGATGACCGACGGTATTCTGCTGGCGGAAACCCAGAACGATCGCTATCTGGAGCGCTATGACACGATCATCGTCGACGAAGCCCACGAGCGCAGCCTGAACATCGACTTCCTGCTCGGTTACCTCAAGACGCTGTTGCCGCGCCGACCCGACCTGAAAGTCATCATCACCTCGGCCACCATCGACCTTGAACGTTTCTCCAAGCACTTCGACGATGCGCCGATTGTCGAGGTCTCGGGCCGCACGTTCCCGGTCGACACCTGGTACCGCCCGCTGACCCTGGAACAGGACGAGGAGGGCAACCGCGTCGAGGACGACCTCACCGTCGACCAGGCGATCCTCGCCACCCTCGATGAAATCGCCGCCTATGAGCGCAGCGAACGACGCAGCCCCGGCGATGTGCTGGTGTTCCTGCCCGGCGAACGCGAGATTCGTGACGCCGCCGAGATGCTGCGCAAGGCCCAGCTCAAGCACACCGAGATCCTGCCGTTGTATGCGCGCCTGTCACCGGCCGAGCAACAGCGTATTTTCCAATCCCATCCGGGCCGCCGCGTGGTCCTGGCGACCAACGTCGCGGAAACCTCGTTGACCGTGCCGGGCATTCGTTATGTGATCGATAGCGGCACCGCGCGCATCAGCCGCTACAGCTACCGCGCCAAGGTGCAGCGCCTGCCGATCGAGGCGATCTCCCAGGCCAGTGCCAACCAGCGTAAAGGCCGTTGCGGCCGGGTCGAGCCGGGCATCTGCATCCGGTTGTACAGCGAAGAAGACTTTATCGGGCGCCCGGAATTTACCGACCCGGAAATCCTGCGCACCAACCTCGCCGCTGTGATCCTGCAGATGCTGCACCTGCGCCTGGGCGAAATCACCGACTTCCCGTTTATCGAACCGCCGGATGGCAAGGCCATCAGCGACGGTTTCAACCTGCTTCAGGAGCTGTCGGCGGTGGACCGCAACAGCCAGCTCACGCCGTTGGGCCGCCAGCTGGCGCGCCTGCCGGTGGACCCGCGCATGGGCCGAATGCTGCTCGAAGCCGCCAAGCTGGGCAGCTTGCAGGAAGTGCTGATCGTCGCCAGCGCCATGTCGATCCAGGACCCGCGCGAGCGTCCGCCGGAGCGCCAGCAGGCCGCCGACCAGGCCCATGCGCAGTGGAAAGACGCGGATTCGGACTTCGCCGGGCTGGTCAATCTGTGGCGCGGCTTTGAAGAACAGCGCCAGGCACTGACCGCCAGCCCGCTGCGCAACTGGTGTCGAAAGAACTTCCTCAACTACCTGCGCCTGCGCGAATGGCGCGACTCCCATCGCCAGTTGAGTTTGATCTGCCGCGACATGCAGTTGACGATCAACAAGGAACCGGCCGATTTCCCGAAATTGCACAAGGCGGTGCTGTCCGGCTTGCTCAGCCAGATCGGCCAGAAGACCGAGGACGGCGACTACCTGGGCGCGCGTCAGCGGCGCTTCTGGATTCACCCTTCTTCGGGCATCGGCAAGAAACGTCCGCAATGGCTGATGACCGCCGAACTGGTGGAAACCACCAAGCTGTATGCGCGCATGGTGGCCAAGATCGACGCCGACTGGATCGAACCGCTGGCCGGGCACTTGATCAAGAAAAACCATTTCGAGCCGCATTGGGAGAAAAAGCGCGGCCAGGTGGTGGCGTTTGAACAGATCACCTTGTTCGGGCTGATCGTGGTCGGACGCCGGCCGGTGCATTACGGGCCGATCGATCCGGTGGTGTCGCGCGAGCTGTTTATCCGCGAAGGCCTGGTGCGTGGGGAAATCCAGTCGCGAGCCAAGTGCCTTGCGGCCAACCAGCAACTGCTGGAGCAGCTCGACGAACTGGAAGCCAAGGCGCGCCGACGCGACATCCTGGCCGACGAAGAAACCCTCTACGCCTTCTACGATGCGCGCCTGCCGGCAGAGATCCACCAGACGGCGACCTTCGACAGCTGGTACAAGGTCAACAGCCAGAAAGACCCGCAACTGCTGATCATGCGCGAGGAAGACGTGCTGGCCCGCGAAGCCAGTGAAGTCACCGCCGCGCATTACCCCGACACCTTGCACCTGGGCGACCTGGCCCTGGCCTTGAGTTACCACTTCGAGCCCAACCACCCGCGTGACGGCGTCACCCTGCGCGTGCCGGCGCCGCTGTTGCCGGCATTGCCGGCCGAGCGCCTGGAATGGCTGGTGCCGGGGGTAATCGAAGCCAAGTGCATCGCTCTGGTGCGCAACTTGCCCAAAGCACTGCGCAAGAACTTCGTGCCGGTGCCGGATTTCGTCAAGGCGGCGCTGCAGCGCATCGAGTTTGGCCAGGGCTCGCTGCCCCAGGCGCTGGGCCGTGAATTGCTGCGCATGACCGGTGCGCGGGTCAGCGACGAAGCCTGGGCCGAGGCGGCGCAGCAGGTGGAAAACCACCTGAAGATGAACCTGGAAGTGGTTGACGGCCAAGGCAAGTTCCTCGGCGAAGGCCGTGATTTGGCAGAGCTGACGGCGCGTTTCGCCGAGGCCAGCCAGGCGGCACTGGCGGTTCCGCAAACTGCGAAAAGCCAGCAGCCGGTGGAGGCCAAGGTGTTTGCGGCGGTCGCTGAGAAGACCCAGCAGAACATCGCCGGCCTGTCGATGACGGTATACCCGGCGTTGGTGGAAGAAAACGGCACGGTCAAGGAAGGGCGTTTCTCCACGGCCGCCGAGGCCGAATTCCAGCACCGCCGTGCCTTGCAGCGCCTGTTGATGCAGCAACTGGCGGAACCGGCGAAATTCCTGCGCGGCAAATTGCCGGGGCTGACCGAATTGGGCCTGATGTATCGCGAACTGGGGCGCATCGATGCACTGGTGGAAGATATCCTGCTCGCCAGTCTCGACACCTGCGTACTGGAAGGCGAAGCCAATCTGCCGCGCGATGGTGCCGGGCTTGCTGCGCTGGCCGAGCGCAAGCGTGGCGGCTGGACCGAACACGCCGAGCGTCTGGCGCACCTGACCCTGGACGTGTTGAAACTCTGGCATGGCCTGCAAAAACGCTTCAAGGGCAAGATCGACCTGGCCCAGGCGGTCGCGTTGAACGATATCAAGCAGCAACTGAGTCATCTGGTGTACCCAGGGTTTGTGCGCGAGACCCCGGCGCAGTGGTTCAAGGAGCTGCCGCGTTACCTCAAGGCCATCGAGCTGCGCCTGGAAAAACTGCCGAGCCAGGTGCAGAAGGACCGTGTGTGGAGCACCGAACTGAGCGGCCTGTGGGCCCAGTACCAGAACCGCCTGAACAAACACACCCAGGAAGGCAAGCGCGATCCGCAACTGGAGCTTTATCGCTGGTGGTTGGAGGAATACCGGGTGTCGTTGTTCGGCCAACAGTTGGGGACCAAGGTGCCCATATCCGACAAGCGATTGAGCAAGCAATGGAGCCAGGTAGAGCCCTGAAACATTCCCGGTTTCCTGAACTGAACAGGGTCAACTGTGGGAGGGGGCTTGCCCCCGATGACTGAGTGTCAGCCACTGATGTCTTGACTGATAAACCGCCATCGGGGGCAAGCCCCCTCCCACATTGTGAGCTGTGTGCAGCCGGACTATCGAGGAAATTTCCGACAAGGATCTGGGTCCAGTACCGCAGCAAGCAACTGGTAACACGGTCCCACTGTGGGAGGGGGCTTGCCCCCGATGACTGAGTGTCAGCCACTGATGCCTTGGCTGATACACCACCATCGGGAGCAAGCCCCCTCCCACATTCATTGTGAGCTGTGTGCAGCCGGACTATCTAGGACATTTCCGACAAGGATTTGAATCCAGTACCGCAGCAAGCAACTGGTAACACGGTCCCACTGTGGGAGGGGGCTTGCCCCCGATGACTGAGTGTCAGCCACTGATGCCTTGACTGATACACCGCCATCGGGAGCAAGCCTCTTCCCACATTTAACGGTGTCTGTCCGGGAGATGGCGCCAAACCCCGGTGTTTGTGGCAAACTTCGCGCCCATAAATGCCGGGATCGTCGTAGCAGCGACGCGATGGAATAAAGCGTTGCCAGTTTGATGCCCGCTGGACGGAATCAAACGACCTAAAGTTTGGTACGACGGTACCAATATCTTCTGCCTGACAGATTTAGAGGAACGACCGTGCATAACGTCGTCATCAGCGGCACTGGCCTGTACACCCCGGCCAACAGCATCTCCAACGAAGAGCTGGTGCAGTCTTTCAATACCTATGTGCAGCAGTTCAACAGCGAAAACGCTGCGGCCATCGAGCGCGGCGACGTGCAGGCGTTGACTGAGTCCAGTGCGGCGTTCATTGAAAAGGCCTCGGGCATCAAGAGCCGCTTCGTGATGGACAAGGACGGCATCCTTGACCCTCGGCGCATGGCCCCACGCTTGCCCGAGCGCAGCAACGACGAATGGTCGGTGCTCTGCCAGATGGCCGTCGGCGCTGCCGAGCAGGCCCTGCAACGCGCCGGCAAGACTGCCGCCGATATCGATGGCGTGATCGTCGCCTGTTCCAACCTGCAGCGTGCCTACCCGGCCATCGCCATCGAGGTGCAGGAAGCCCTGGGTATTGAGGGCTTCGGTTTTGATATGAACGTGGCGTGTTCCTCGGCCACCTTCGGGATCCAGAATGCCGCCAACAGCATCCAGCTGGGCCAGGCCCGGGCGATCCTGATGGTCAACCCGGAAGTCTGCACCGGTCACCTGAATTTCCGTGACCGCGACAGCCACTTCATCTTTGGCGATGCCGCCACGGCGGTGATCCTCGAGCGGGCCGACCTGGCGACCTCCGAGCACCAGTTCGACGTGGTGAGCACCAAGCTGCTGACCAAGTTCTCCAACAACATCCGCAACAACTTCGGCTTTCTCAACCGCACCGCGGAAGAGGGCGTCGGCGCGCCGGACAAATTGTTCGTGCAGGAAGGCCGCAAAGTGTTCCGCGATGTCTGCCCGATGGTGGCCGAGTTGATTGGCGCGCACCTGGCGGAAAACCAGCTGGGCGTCACCGATGTGAAGCGCTTCTGGCTGCACCAGGCCAACCTGAGCATGAACCACCTGATCGTGAAGAAACTGCTGGGCCGCGAGGCCTCGGTGGAAGAGGCGCCGGTGATCCTCGACACCTACGCCAATACCAGTTCGGCAGGCTCGGTGATTGCGTTCCACACGTATCAGGACGACTTGCCCAAAGGCGCCGTGGCCGTGCTCAGCTCGTTCGGGGCGGGCTACTCCATCGGCAGCGTGATCCTGCGCAAACGCTGATGGCGGAGCGGGTCTGCGCGTTTACAGTGAGGTGTTGAATGGCAGCAGCGGACGACACGCATCTGCTTGAACGCCTGCTCAAGGGTGAGCAGCGGGCCTACAAGGAGTTGGTCACCACGTACCAGAGTGCGATGCGGGCGGTGGCCTATGCCATCGTCGGCCAGCGGCATGCCGATGAGGTGGTGCAGGATGCCTGGCTGTCAGTGGTCCGCAACCTCGCCAGGTTCGAAGGGCGTTCCAGCCTGAAGACCTGGCTGCTGACGATCACCGCGAACGCCGCCAAGGGCCGCTACAAGCAAAATCGTCGGGAGGTGTTGCTTGACGATCTGCCATCTCCCCATGGAACCATCGGTGATGAACGCTTTACGCCTGACGATGGGCACTGGGCCGTAGCGCCGTATGCCTGGCACCAGGACACGCCGGAAGCCTTGCTCACCGAAGAGGAATTGCGCAACTGCCTGGAGCACACCCTGCTGAGCCTGTCCGAATTGCAAAGCAGCGTGCTGGTGCTGCGTGAACGCCAGGGCCTGGAGCTGGAGCAAATCTGTAATCTTCTGACGCTCTCACTCTCCAATGTGCGTGTGCTGCTGCATCGGGCACGGCTTAAAGTCTTTGCCACAGTGGAGCATTTTGAGGAAACGGGCGAATGTTGACGTGTAAGGAGCAAGTGGCGCGTTCCAGTGACTACCTCGATGGGCAATTGACCTTTCGTGAGCGTCTGCTGGTGCGTCATCACTTCATGTTCTGTCCGAACTGCCGGCGCTTTATCCGTCAGATGCGCCTGATGCAGGCGACGTTGCGGATCATGCCGGACGAGCCGGTGAAGGATGCGGATGCGCTGGCCGAGCGGCTCGCGGCCGAGCGGCGTAAAGATGTGTAGGAGCGAGCTCGCTCGCGAAAAACGTCAACGATAACGCGGGTATCCTGGATAAACGCGCTGCCTGTTCGTTCTTCGCGAGCATGCTCGCTCCTACAGGGTGAGGTTAGAACTTGGCTTCAGCATCCAGCTGCAGGGTGTTGGTGTTGGCATCACGCTGAGTCCGGCTGGCGTAGTCAGCCTTGGTCAGGAAGTACGTGGCGCCCAGGGCGAAGTTCTTGTCGATGTCGTAGCTGACCTTCATCTTGTGACCGCGCGAACCGGTGGTGCCGTTGGCGAAGTCCGAATCGGTGAAGGCGCCTACCACTGCGTCACGTTGCGTATCGCGGTAGTTGTAGTCGAGGTTGAAACCGAACACCTTGGACTTGGCACCCACCAACCAGGCGGTGTCCTGATCGGTCACGGCATCGTTGTTTTTCACGTATTGGCCGTAGAAGGCCAACGGCACTGCCAGGCCGCCGATGTCGGCTTGGGCAAAGCCTTCATACAAGCGGAATTCGTTATTGGCCGAGTTGCCGTTGACCGCCAGTGCGCAAGGCGTGGTGGTGGTCGTGCAGCGGCTGTCCTTGTCGTTCTGGTAGGCGTAGACACTGCCGCCCAGGGTCATTTTCAGGTTGTCGGTCAGCGAGAAACGCGTGCCCAACTGGCCGGATGTCAGGCGCAGGTCGTGGCGAAATTGCACGCCGTCGCCGTCGACGTTGTCCTTGAGGTTGTAGTTGCCCAGGCTGCCGAACAGCTCGGCGCTGCCGCCAAGCGGGTATTTGTAGGTGACGGCCAGGCCTTCGGGGTTGATATCGCTGTCCCAGATCACATCGCCCATGCTCACCCACGGTTGCATCATCTTGCCGCCGATCACGTGCAGGTTCTTGATCTGGTCCGGGTGGTAGTCGATGTAGCCGAGGTCCAGCCAGATCGATTTCTTATCGAAGTAACCATCCTGGTCCTGGTTGGTGGAACGCGCATCGTCGCCGCCGCCCGTGGCGATACGGATACCGGTGTCCACCTGCGGGTTGATCTCGGTGTAGGCACCCAGGCGCGCGCGGATACGTTGACGGTCCTTGTCACGCCCACCGTTGTTGGGCTCGCCATCGATCTTGATGGTTTCCTGGCGAAAGCGCACATCGCCCTTGAACTGAGTCTTGGCGGCCCAGGCCAGCTTCTGGTCGAAGCTGCTCAGCTCGTTGGTCTTTTTCGCGGTGGCGGCGATCTGTTCGTTGGTTTCCTGTTGGGCCTGGCGTGCGATCTGCTGTTCTTTCTGGTCCTTGGCCAACTCGTTCTGCAATTCGGTGTACTGCGAAGCAGTGATCTGGCCGTTGGCCTTGAGCATGTCGAGCAACTTAGCGTCGACTGCAGCGCTGGCCGGAACGCTCAGGGCCAGTAACAGGCCGCCGCACAGGACCGCCGCAGTTTTAGTGGAAGCAAGACGCATATCAATCTCCGAAAGTGAGGAGGGGTAACAAACCCTCCAGGACACAACCGACCGATGACGGACGGAAAAAAGGCCACCTGGCAAACCCGGGTGCTCTAAAAACAGGCGTCAGTATCGCGACGGTTTATGACGGAGTAGTGGCTAAGTGATTTCATCTCCATGACAATTGGTTTGCCCACGGAACTATTGATTTGGAGTTGTGTCCTGGGTTTTTTCCGGGTGTGCACTCGGCTGTGATAGGCGATACTCGCCAGGCTTTCACGCCCAAGACACAGAGAAGATGCCGATGCCGCTGCAACGCCTGGACAGCCTGTCCGACATCACCCCGCAGGCCTGGGATGCCCTGGCGCCGCAGGCCCAGCCATTCGTGCGGCATGCGTTCCTGAGCGCGCTGGAAGACAGTGGCAGCCTGGGGGGCCATTCGGGCTGGCAACCGGAGCATTTGCTGCATTGGGAGGGCGAGCGGCTGGTGGCGGCATTGCCCGGTTATCGCAAGTGGCATTCCTATGGCGAGTACGTGTTCGATCACGGGTGGGCCGACGCCTGCGCACGCGCCGGCATCGATTACTACCCCAAGCTGCTGACGGCCGTGCCGTTCAGTCCGGTCAGCGGCCCGCGTTTGCTTGCAGCCAATGCCGAGGACGGCTTCGAACTGTTGAACAGCCTGCCCGGTTACCTGGAAATCGAGGGGCTATCCAGTGCCCATGTCAATTTCACCGACGCGCTGGCCGATGACGCACTGGCCCGGCATCCCGGCTGGTTGCAGCGTCTGGGCTGCCAGTTCCACTGGCAGAACCGTGGCTACCGCGACTTCCAGGATTTTCTCGACGCCCTGAGCTCACGCAAGCGCAAACAGATGCGCAAAGAGCGCGAACAGGTGGCGGGGCAGGGTATCGAGTTCGAGTGGTTGCAGGGCCATGAACTGAGCGAAGCCCAGTGGGATTTTGTTTACGCCTGTTACGCCAACACCTACGCGGTACGCCGCCAGTCGCCCTACCTGACCCGGGCGTTTTTCAGCCTGCTGGCCGAGCGCATGCCCGAGGCGATTCGCGTGGTCCTGGCCAAACAGGGCTCACGCCCGGTGGCCATGGCGTTCAGCCTGATCGGCGGTGACAGCTTCTATGGCCGCTATTGGGGCTGCCTGGCGGAGTTCGACCGGCTGCATTTCGAGACCTGTTTCTACCAGGGCATGGACTACGCCATCGCCCACGGCCTGCAACGCTTCGATGCCGGCGCTCAGGGCGAGCATAAATTGATTCGTGGCTTTGAGCCGGTGATTACCCGCTCGTGGCATTACCTGCGCCATCCGGGACTGAAAAACGCCGTGGAGGATTTCCTCGAGCGCGAGCGAGTGGGCATTCTGGCGTATGCCGAAGAGGCGAGGTCGGCGCTGCCTTATCGGCAGGCTTGAGCCACCGGTCTGGCAGAACTGGTCAAAGAAGCCGAAATCGCTATTCTGTATGTACAAAAGTACATACAGGACGTGCCATGCATTTTGAGTGGGATGATTCAAAAAACAAGGCCAACATTGCTAAGCACGGCATCGATTTCAACGACGTTCCGGATATCTTCAGACATCCAATGCTGGCCTTGCGCGATGATCGAGCGGATTATGACGAAGAGCGTTGGATCAGTATTGGCTGGATCAAATTATTGATTGGTGTTGTCGTATACACCGAGCGGTGTGGTGATGTGATCCGTATCATTTCCGCCCGAAAAGCAACCAAGAAGGAGGCCAAATATTATGACGCAAACATCGAAAACTGATTGGGAGCGCCTGGCCAAGATGAGCGACAAAGATATTGATACCAGTGAAATTCCTGAACTGGATGCTGAGTTTTTTCGACGTGCTGAACTGCGTGTTCCTGTGAAGCAGGCGGTCACCATTCGACTTGATGCGGATGTTTTAGAGTGGTTCAAAGGTCAAGGCACTGGCTACCAGACCCGCATTAACCAGCTTTTGCGCCAATACATGCAGGCTCATCAAGGCTGATCAACACGTCAAAAGTTCCGCCCTGCCTTATCGGCAGGCCTGCCCGTAAGATCGTTCCCACGCGGAGCGTGGGAATGATCAGGCTGCACTAACCTTAGAGTCTGCCGGTCTCGATGCCTTCAATCGATGCCAACGAACCCACCCGTCTGGTGTTGCCACAACCGCGCATACAGCCCGCCATGGGCCAGCAATTGGGCGTGGCTGCCGCTTTCGGCGATCCGGCCTTTTTCCAGTACGACCAGTCGGTCCATGCGCGCGATGGTCGAGAGTCGGTGCGCGATCGCAATCACGGTCTTGCCCTGCATCAGGGTTTCCAGGCTTTCCTGGATCGCGGCTTCCACTTCGGAGTCCAGTGCCGAGGTGGCTTCGTCCATGATCAGGATCGGTGCATCCTTGAGCAGCACGCGGGCGATGGCGATCCGTTGGCGCTGGCCGCCGGAGAGTTTCACCCCACGCTCGCCCACATGGGCATCCAACCCGGTACGGCCTTCGGAATCCGACAGCAGCGGGATGAACTCGTCGGCGCGCGCCTTGTGCACGGCGGCCCAGAGTTCTTCGTCGGTGGCCTGCGGCTTGCCGTACAGCAAGTTGTCGCGGATCGAGCGGTGCAGCAGCGAGGTGTCCTGGGTGATCATACCGATCTGCGCGCGCAGGCTTTCCTGGGCGACTTCCGCGATGTCCTGGCCGTCGATCAGGATACGGCCGCCCTGCAGGTCGTAGAGGCGCAGCAGCAGGTTGACCAGGGTCGACTTGCCCGCGCCGGATGGGCCGATCAGGCCGATCTTCTCCCCGGCCTTGATCTCAAGGTTCAGGCCGCCAATGATCCCGCTCTGCTTGCCGTAGTGGAAATCCACCTGCTCGAAGCGCACCAGGCCGTGGGGCACTTCCAGGCGCGGGGCGTCGGCGCGGTCGACCACCGCAAGCGGCTGGGCGATGGTCTTGAGGCCATCCTGCACGATGCCGATGTTTTCGAAAATGCCGTTGACCACCCACATGATCCAGCCGGACATATTGACGATGCGAATCACCAGGCCGGTGGCCAGGGCAATGGCGCCGACGGAAATCAGCGACTGCGTCCACAGCCACAGGGCGAGGCCTGTGGTGGTGACGATCAGCAGGCCGTTCAGGACGGTGATGACCGCGTCCATGCTGGTGAGCACGCGCGCCGCCAGTTGGGTTTTTTCGGTTTGCTCGACAATCGCTTCCTTGGCGTATTCCTGCTCATTCTGCGTATGGGCAAACAGCTTCAAGGTGGTGATGTTGGTGTAGCCGTCGACGATGCGCCCCATGAGTTTGGAGCGTGCTTCGGAAGAGATCACCGAACGCTCCTTGACCCGCGGCACGAAGTAACGCAATGCCAGGCAGTAGCAGACGATCCAGATGATCAACGGAATCATCAGTCGCCAGTCGGCCTCGGCAAACAACACCAGCGAGGTGATGGCATAGATCGACACGTGCCAGATGGCTTCGGCCGTTGCCACCGCAGAGTCACGCAACGAGTTGCCGGTTTGCATGATGCGCTGGGCAATGCGCCCGGCGAAATCATTCTGGAAGAAATTCAGGCTCTGCTTGAGCACGTAGCTGTGGTTCTGCCAGCGGATCAGGCTGGTCATGCCGGGGTTGATGGTCTGGTGCACGAGCAAGTCATGCAGGCTGTTGAAAATCGGTCGCAGCAGCAGGGCGACCACGGCCATCCAGATCAGCTCGGTGCTGTGCACCTGGAAGAAATTCGCGGGCGGCGTGCCCTGGGCCAGGTCGATGATGCGGCTCAGGTAGCTGAACAGCGCGACCTCGATCAGCGCACCGACCAGGCCCACCACCAACAGCGCGGCAAAACACGGCCACACCTGGCGCAGGTAGTAGAGGTAGAAGGGCAGGACTTTATCGGGCGGGGCCGCGCTGGGAGCATCGCGGAAGATGTCGATCAGTTGTTCAAAACGACGATAGAGCATTAGGCTTGACGCCCGCCGTGCGGGCTCTCCTTTCAAATGCGCACGTCGCCTTGTGGGCAACGTGCGGAAGTTCCAGCAGACCTCAGTCGATGCGCTTGGCCGACTTGATCAGGACAGGATCGATTGGCACGTTCTGCATGCCTTGCTTGGTGGTGGTCTGCGAATTGACGATGACATCCACCACGTCCATGCCCTTGACCACCTTGGCAAATACCGCGTAACCGGCATCGCGGCCCGGGTCGAGGAAGGCATTATCGGCGACGTTGATGAAGAATTGGCTGGTGGCCGAGTTCGGGTCATTGGTGCGGGCCATGGACAAGGTGCCGCGCACATTATGCAGGCCGTTGCTGGCTTCGTTCTTGATCGGTGCTTCGGTCGGCTTTTGCGACATCTGCTGGGTAAACCCGCCGCCCTGGACCATGAAACCCGGGATCACACGGTGAAAAATCGTGTTGGTGTAGAAGCCTTTGTCGACATAGGCGAGGAAATTCTTGGTGCTGATCGGCGCCTTGACCGGGTCGAGTTCGATTTCAATGTCGCCATTGGTGGTGGAAATCAGTACGTGGGGCGCCTTGGCCGGTTCGGCCGCCATCAGGTTGGCAGCGAACAGAACGGAACCGGCAAGGAAGGCAATTTTTTTCAGCATGGGTCAGTGATCCTGGGTAATGGTGTCGAGTTTGATTCAAGAGCGTGGCGGGAATCTTCAATCACCACCGGTCGCGCGTTGGGCAGCAGTTTTACATAGATTTCTTTCCGGGCCATGGGTTCACTGCGTTTCAGGCTTGCCGAGGGCCGCGAAGGGCGCGTCCAGCGGAGCGGTATCAAAGGTGCGTAGCAGTTCCACGAGAATCTGCGTCGCCGGCCCCAGGGGTTTGTCCTTGTTCGAATACAAATAGAATGTGGGATGGCGGCTGACGCCCTGTTCCAACGGCAGTTGCTTGAGCAGGCCTTCGGCGAGTTCGCGCTCGATCATGTGCCGGGGCAACCACGCAAACCCCAGGCCGCTGCCCACGAACGCGGCGGCGGTGGCCAGGCTGCCGACGGTCCAGCGCTGTTCGGCGCCGAGCCAACCCACATCCCGCGGTTGCTGGCGACCGGAGTCGCGGATGACCACCTGCATATGGCTTTCCAGGTCCTGGAAGCTCAACTCGCGGTGCATGCGGTGCAACCCGTGCTCGGGATGGGCCACGGCGACGAATTCCACATCGCTCATTTCGGTGCCCAGGTAACCGGGAATGCTGAAGCCGCAGATCGCCAGGTCAGCCACGCCTTCTATCAAAAGCTCCTCGACGCCGGACAACACCTCCTCACGCAAGCGCACCCGGCAGCCTCGGCTCTGCGGCATGAAGGCGGTCAGGGCGCGTACCAGGCGCGCGTTGGGATAGGCCGCATCCACGACCAGCCGCACTTCGGCCTCCCAGCCTTGTTCCATATGGTGGGCAAGATCTTCCAGTTGGCTGGCATTCTTCACCAGTTGCCGGGAGCGGCGCAGCAGCACTTCACCCGCATCGGTGAGTACCGCCTTGCGCCCGTCGATGCGCAGCAACGGCACGCCGAGCTGGTCCTGCATGCGCGCCACGGTGTAGCTCACCGAGGACTGCGAACGGTGCAGCGCTTCGGCCGCCTGGGCGAAGCCGCCATGGTCGACCACGGCCTGCAATGTGCGCCATTGATCAAGGGTCACGCGGGGCGCTTTCAAGATGAGCTCCTCTTGTCCTAAGCTGGCGGTCCTTATTGGAGACTGCCGAATGAGAAAATTCTGTTGTGTGTTGCTGGCGTTGCTGCCGATGAGCGCGTTTGCCTACCCGATCGACGTGACTAAAAAGATCGACGGCGTAAGCATCGACTACACCGCGTCCGATGTGGACGGCGATATCAGCTCGATTCAGCTCAATAACTACGGCACCCAGGATGCCCTGTGTTCTGTAATCTTTACCAATGGTCCGGAAGCGCCGCGTCGTCGCACCGTCAGCGTGCCCGCAGGCAAAAGCACCCACACCACGGTCAAGTTCAACCGCGCGATCATCAAGATGCGAATCGCCCTGGCGTGTGCGCCGAAATAAAGCAAGCGCGGAGCACAGCGACAGGCAGACTCCGCTTATAAGCAAATTTATAGATGGGTTATAGCAGTTTTTTGCGCTTTTTAATCGAAGCGGCCACGGTTAATCTTTTCTGCATCGACTCACAGCATTTTCCGATAGAGCCTACATGGCCCTGTCCGCCAACGCCCTGCTCGTGCAGGTGGCGTGATCCTTTAATCGCCAGATAATCCCCCGGTGTTTATCTAGCCCCAAGCAATCCGTTCAAGTACGCGTACCGAACCTCCCTTTGCACTGTTTGCTCCTGAGTGCTCCTGCCCGACTGCCGCTTCAGCGAGGTCGGGTTTTTTTTGCCTCGAGTTTCTTCAAGCATCGAAAAGCTTTAATGTCGCGCCCATTCGAAACGAGGCGCACATGGGCTATCTACTGATTGTCACCCTGATTCAGGCATTTTCCTTCAGCTTGATCGGCGAATACCTCGCCGGTCACGTCGACAGCTACTTCGCAGTGCTTGTGCGCGTGGTACTGGCCGGGTTGATCTTCATCCCACTGACCCGCTGGCGCTCGGTGCCACCGGCGTTCATGCGCGGCATGCTGGTCATCGGTGCGCTGCAGTTCGGCGTGACCTACGTGTGCTTGTATTTGAGCTTTCGCGTACTGACGGTGCCGGAGGTGTTGCTGTTCACGATCCTCACACCGTTGCACGTGACCCTGATCGAAGACGCGCTCAACCGGCGGTTCAATCCCTGGGCACTGGTTGCCGCACTGGTGGCGGTGGCGGGCGCGGCGGTGATTCGCTTCGACCAGATCACGCCGAATTTCCTGATGGGCTTCCTGCTGCTGCAACTGGCCAATTTCACCTACGCCGCCGGGCAAGTCATGTACAAGCATCTGGTGGCACGCTATCCGAGCGATCAGCCGCACTACCGACGCTTCGGTTATTTCTACCTGGGTGCCTTGCTGGTGGTGCTGCCCGCGTTCCTGCTGTTCGGCAAGGCAGACTTTCTGCCCCAGGCGCCGCTGCAATGGGGTGTGCTGGTGTTCCTGGGGTTGATCAGTACCGCGCTGGGCATGTACTGGTGGAACAAGGGGGCGTGCCTGGTCAATGGTGGCACCCTGGCGGTGATGAATAACCTGCATGTGCCGGTGGGGCTGCTGCTGAACCTGCTGATCTGGAACCAGCATGAACCGCTGGGAAGGCTGGCCCTGGGCGGCCTGGTGATTCTGGCGGCGGTTTGGGTCAGTCGATTGGGTATCAAGCCCGCTGCTGGCGTAAAGTCTGCGACTTGAAGGTGCCAGCGATGTGTGAGCGGCAATGAGAGTGTGTTATCGAAAGGAACGCTGTGGGGGTGGCAGAGTGGACAAGGTCGATGAACTGATAATTGCTGCCTTGAAGGATGACTCCCGCGTCAGCCTGGCCGAACTGGCGCGCCAGGTTCACAAGTCTCGAACCGCCGTGGAGTCGCGGGTTCAAAAACTGATCGAAAAGGGCATTATCCTCGGCTTTACCATCAGCGTCGCTGAGGGTGATGAGGCCCGGCAATCGGCATTTTTGATGCTCAAGCTCAACGGGAGTACCTGCCACCTGGTGTTTCCGAAAATCCACCAGTATCGCGAGGTGGTGCAGGCTTATTCATTGTTTGGCGACGTGGACATGATGCTCGACGTGCGCTACCGCCATTTTGAAGAGTTGATGGTGTTGAAGGAAAACCTGCTCAAGATCGAGCACGTGAATGAGGTGGTGGTCAATCCGGTGCTCAAGGCCTGGCGCTAGCCGCTGCCGTCCGGGACGGCAGCGGCTGGTGCCCGATCAGGCCGGCGCGTGGTCGTGGAAGGTTTCGAGAAAGTAGTGATTCAGGGCCGGCATTGTCTGGCGCAGGGTGTCCACGAATTCTGCGATGACCGTCCGGTTGAATGCCAACGTGGTGTCGTCATGCCCCAGTACCACCACCAGCAGGCTGGACGATGCGTTCGTCAGTCTGAAGTCATGGGCATCGGCATCGACTTTGCCGATGCTCGCCAAAGGCACGTCGCCGCAGGTATAGACGATGTCGCCCGCGGGGATCATGACGTCCTTCTTGGCAAACAACGGGCGGAAGGCCCTCGGTTCCGGCGAGCGCATGACGTGGATATCGTCCCGCTGATGATAGCTGTGTACGCCGATGCTGACGCCGTGTCGGATCGCCACGGCATTATAGGCATCGACGACGTTATTGATCGGGCGCACACCGTTGGCGATGAAGCGCCGCAGCAGTTTTTCGTTGGCGCTGACCGTGTTGGTGTAGCCGAGCTTTTCAAGCTGGCGGGCAAACCCTTCGTAAACGGGATTGGCGTCCAGTTCGTTGAGGTGCGAGGCCACATGATTCAGGTTGCTCTGCAAGAGACTGACGAAACTCTGGTCGTCAGACACCCGGATGTTTTCGACAACGGCGGCGCACGCATTATTGAGGCCCAGGTCAAGGGCTGACTGTTGAATGATCAAACGACTTTTCATGCCCTTAGCTCCATAGCTTGTTGCGCAGCAGTTCAGTGCTGGCGTCGAGCTGTTGCAGGCTGGGGTGCTGCAACCAGAACAGCCCTGGGCAGGTGGCAAAGTCGATCGTGACCGGCGTGGTGTCGCCCGGGCTGAGGAAGAAGCGATGGCCGCAATAGGCTTCATCCAGCATTGCGCTCTGCAGCGCCTGAGGTGAAGGCGCGGTAAAGGTGCGGCGCTCGTCGGAACAGAAAAAGCCGATACGACCATGGCTGATCTCACGTGCAACTCCGGCCGGCGGGCGAGGCCTGCCGAGGTAGCTGTCGATGGCCAGCGATAACAGGTCCGGCTGGTACACCTGTTGAAACAGCAGCGGGGCGATACCGCCATGCAAACGGCCGCCCGCTTCAATCATCACCGGGCCCGCATCGGACCAGATGATTTCCATATGAATCGGCCCGATCTCGATGCTCAGGGCCGCCGCTGCCTGGCGCGCGTAGTCGATCAAGGGTTGCAGCTCTTGTGCCTGGGGGTCGAGGGTGTCCAGACTTTCATAGACAAACTTGCTGCCGTTTCTGTGGGTCTTGGTGTATTTGCACACCGTGGCGATGGTGTACTCGCCATCAAAGGCGACCATGTCCACCACGTACTCCGGTCCCGCCACGAATGGCTGCACGATAAACCCGAGGTTGAACTCCCCAAGGTCGTTTTTCTGCCGCCAGGCCGCATTGTTCAGGGCGGTTTGCACTTCGTGCTTGCCCTGGGCGAATACCACGCCTTCGGTGGCGGCCGAATTCAGTGGCTTGACCACGTAGGTGGCCGCTTCGTCCAACGAGTCGACGACTTCCCGGATGCGGGTTTGCGAACTCAACAGTTGCGACGCAATGTTCGCCAATCCGTGTTTCTTGAGCGCTTGCTGCATGGAATACTTGTTGCGCCGCAGGTCGCTGGTGATGCGGCTGTTGCCCGCAATACGCAGCACTTCGGTGAGGTAATCGGTGAGATAGATCGCGGTCTCGCAGCCTGCGATCACCGCGCTCAATGACAGCTTCTCGAGGGTTTCCAGCAGGCTCTCTTCCCAGTGGTAGACCTCTTCGAAATCTTCCCGGATCAGGTCATCGGTGAAGTGCCTGGGCAAGGTGTTGGTGGATATCACCGCGATGCACTTCACGCCCTGGGCCTTGAACAACGGGGCGTAGAGTTTGCCGGTGGAAAACGGGTCGACGATCAGTACGGTTTGCAATTGAGGCATTCCTTATTCAAGGGTCGCGGTGGCCGGGACCGCCGGCGTGAGGTTCCACGCCAGCACGGCGGCGGCCAACAGGCCGGCGGAGACGATCATCAACAGGCGCGCACCTTCCAGCCCGAGGAATCCTGCGGTGGTGAAAAACGTCAGGATCATGGGCGCCGAACCGCTGACCAGCAGGTAGTAGAGCGAACTCTTTGCAGCGATCACGTCGGCCACCCGAGCATTGGGCGCCGACTCGATCAGGTTCTTGCGCAATTGGATGCGCAGGCTGTTGATGCAAAAGCCCAGCAGGAACGCGGCCACCATCATCACGTAGAGGTTCTGGAAATACACGATTGCCACGTCGGCCAGCAGCACCAGGAGGATGGCGCTGTAGCTGTTGAGCTTGATACGTGGCAGCACCGCCGCACTGAAGGCACCCAGGCCCGCCAGGCCGCTGGCCACGCCGAACAGGGTGGCGTTCCACTCGTTTAGCTTTTGAAACACGATCGGCACCAGGCTGTTGAAGGCGCCGATATGGAACCCGATCATGCTTAACACAATGATCAGCACGTAGAGGTTTCGCGGCAGGTTCAGCGCCTGGGCCACGGGGCTGTCACCGGCCTGCTCGGTGGTGTCGGCGCCGGGCGTGGCCTGTACGAACAGGATCGCCGCCAGCGAGACAATCGCCGCCAGGCTGATGATCTGCAGGGTCTGGCTGACCGAGAACACGTCCACGATCACCCCGCCCAGCAGCGCGCCGCCGAAGGCGCCGATCTGGATGGACGTTTGCATCAGCCGCGCCGAGGTGTCGCTGTCGGTCGCGCCGGCCAACACCAGCTTGGTATTTTTCGACTCGAGGGTGCTGATGGTGAAATAGTCGGTGACACCGACCACGAACGCGATTGCCAGGAAGCCGATGGGCAACACGGCGGCGTTCGTGAACGACAGGCCAAGCACGGCGGCGAACGCGGTCAGGCGAATGTACAGCAGGCGTTTCATGCTCAGTTCAATGGTGAAAAACTTGCCGATGTATTGTTCGCACACATACGGCACCACCGTCGCCACGCACAGCGTGGCGCCGACCAGGAATGTCGAGCCGGTGGTTTCCAGGCCGAACCAGACCATGGCAATCACAATCGCCATGTCCAGGCCGGTAAACAGGGTCACGATCGAATAGAACGCTGTCAGTGTTGATTTAGTGGTCATAGGGCTCAGTCGTAACGAGAAAGTTTGAGTAAAGGCACGCACCGTTGGGTGTCACCGACGACGGTACTGAACTGGTTTCTGACGCGAACGGTGGGGGGCGACTTCTTTTCCAGGTTGCACACCTTGTAAGCGTTGTCGTGCCAGGGGCAGATCACACTCTGCCCGTCGCCGCTGGTTTCACCCATGTGCAACGGGCCGCCGCGATGGGGACAAGTGGTCGGCAGCAGCTGCGTCGAATAGGTGTGGCGCTTGAGAAAATAAGTGGTGTCTTCCACGGCCACGTAGTTGGCGTCGGTCAGGTTCAGGCGGATAGCTTTCATGGGGTGCCTACTCAAAGTGCCGTGACGGTATAGGTGCAGGACGGGCTGACGACGCGGGTGCCATGCAGCATGCCCTTGGGAATCACCACGCCTTCCCCGGCCTTCAGGCGCACGCTGAGTTCGGGGCTTGCGACAAAATCCAGCTCGCCGGTTTCAACCCAGAACAGCTCGTCATTGGGGTGGGTGTGCGGCACCGAGAGTTCGTGCTCGGCCTCGGTAATGCGCAGGTCCACCGGCTTCTGGCCGTGGTGGGCGGCAGCCAGTGCACGGTGTTCATCCAGCTCGTCATGCCATTTGATATGGGCGTAGAGCTCTTCATCGGCGATGTCCTGCAGCAACCTGAACTCTTCGAAACCGCGGACCAGGTCGGGAATGATCTTGCTGCCAAATTGCTTGATCATCGGCAGGATGAGGCGCTGCAGGGCCATTCTTCCGTGATGGACATCGATGTGTGAATGTTCATCGAAATAGTCGGTGGAGACGCTGTCGCCGAAAATCGTCTTGATGGCGCTCGACTGATGCTTGGTGGTGAGGGCCAGGGTGGCCTCGGTGTAATACATCGCGCCGATGTAGCGGAACAGCTCGCCGTGGTTGGCGGACACATAATGGAAGTAGTTGGTCAGCGACAAGGAACCTGCGGTGTAGAACTGCCAGTAATGGTGCACGTGGTGCGACATGCCCATGTCTTTGAGCATGTCTTCAAAAATGGTGCTGTGCTTCTTTTTATCGACGCCGTAGCCATATTCATCGATCAGGATCTTGAACAGCTCGCTGGTGTACACACCGCAGTTGCCCAGCACGTTACGCGCCATCGCCGAGGCTTCACTGAGGAAGTCGCCGGCGCATTGGGTCATGAAAAAACGCGCGGCCCGTTCAGGGTTGCGGCTGGTGGTCAGTACCTGGTGCAACCTGGACTCGGACTGTGCGACCTCCTCCAGGACTTTGTCGGTGTGGGCGACAAACGAATCCAGGCACCACGAACCGTTGATATGCACTTCCTGCTTGAGCCAGTCGTACAGATACTGCTCAAGCAACGGCCGGATCTTCTTGCCGCTGGCGGCGTGCTCGGGGTCGTAGAATTGTTTGAACGCCTTGAGATCGAGTTCCATGGGCGGCTTTGGCAGAAATACCAGGTCCTGCTCATAGATATTCAATAACAAGCGTTGCGCCAATAAATGCTGGCTGTCTGAAAGTTGGTCGCTGGTCAGGCGGGTGCTGATAATGACATCTGAAATATCCTGCGGCCGAGAAGGGCGCTGGAAGGGGCTGTTGGTATAAAAACTGCGCGGTTGGGCAAAAGCCTGGGCATCACCGTAGTGGGTAAGCGCCTCGGCATCCGAACTGAGTGCGAAGTGGGGCGCGTCATCTGACAGCTTAGTTGTCCATAACATAAGAAGTGCCTTCTGGCTGATTTGTTCGATGGCCAGATGCTATAGATTTGGTTTTTCTAAAAACAGATTGAAAATTGGGCGCGTAGATAGTGAATTTCACTAAATCAATAGGTGGAGTCTGCTTTGTGATTTGGGTGAGTTGATTTATTTTAGGGCGACGACTAGACATGTTCGCCGGCTTTTTCCGGCATGCGGGCTAATAAGGTCTTGAGGAAGAAGGAAGATGACAGTCAGCGTTTTGATCCTGCCGGGCCTGTTCAACTCCGGTGAAGCCCATTGGCAATCGCAATGGGAGCGTCAGTTCCACGGGTTGCAGAGGGTCGAGCAGCAGGACTGGCAAACGCCGGTCGCTGCCGATTGGGTGGCGCGCCTGAATCAGGCGATAGAGGCGGCTGACAGCGAGGTTGTGCTGGTCGCGCACAGCCTGGCGATTACCCTGATCACACGCTGGGCGGCGCAGTATCCGCAGTCGAACAAGGTAAAGGGCGCCTTGCTGGTGGCGCCAAGCGATACCGAGGCGGAATCGTATCCGTCGGGCACCACTGGTTTTACGCCGATGTCGATGCAGCGCCTGCCGTTTCGCACGATCCTGGTGGCGAGCACCAACGATCCCTACGTCACCCCGGAACGGGCGAAAGCATTCGGCGAGGCATGGGGCAGTGAACTGGTGTGGGAGCCGGACGCCGGCCATATCAACGGCGACTCGGGGTACGGGCCTTGGCCGAAGGGTGCGGAATACCTTTACCAATTGACCGGTGACCCGCAGTTCCAACTCAAGTAGCGGCCACTGCGAGGGACCGCCAGGCCCCTCGCAGCTCAGGTTGTCAGTGCTCCAGGGTTTCCACGGCCTTGGCATTCTGCGTCATCGCAAACAGCCCGCCGCGCAGGTCCGTGCCGCTCGGCTGCTGATACAGGCTCAAGCCGAACTCCGGCAACACCGCCAATAAATAATCGAAAATATCCCCCTGGATGCGCTCGTAGTCCGCCCACGCCGTGGTGCGGGTGAAGCAGTAGATTTCCAGCGGCACGCCCTGGGCGGTGGTCTGCATCTGGCGCACCATGCAGGTCATGTTCGGCTGGATGTCCGGGTGGCTTTGCAGGTACGCCAGGGCGTAGGCGCGAAAGGTCCCCAGGTTGGTCATGCGGCGGCGGTTGGCCGACAGTTGCGCACTGTGGCCCTGGGCCTCGTTCCAGGCCTTGAGTTCGGCCTGCTTGCGCCCGATGTAGCCGGTGAGCAGGTGCACCTGGGTCATGCGTTCTTCTTCGTCATCGCGCAGAAAACGCACGCCGCTGGCGTCGATGAACAGGCTGCGCTTGATGCGCCGGCCGCCGGAGGCCTGCATGCCGCGCCAGTTCTTGAATGACTCGGACATCAGGCGCCAGGTGGGAATGGAGACGATGGTCTTGTCGAAGTTCTGCACCTTGACCGTGTGCAGGGTGATATCCACCACATCCCCGTCGGCACCGACCTGGGGCATTTCGATCCAGTCGCCGACCCGCAGCATGTCGTTGCTGGTCAATTGCACGCTGGCCACGAACGACAGCAGCGTGTCCTTGTACACCAACAGGATCACCGCCGACATGGCACCCAGGCCCGACAGCAGCAACAGCGGCGAACGGTCGATCAGGGTGGCGACGATGATGATCGCGCCAAACACGAACAGCACCATCTTTGCCAGCTGCACATAGCCCTTGATCGAGCGGGTGCGCGCATGTTCGGTGCGCGCGTAGATATCCAGCAGCGCGTTGAGCAGGGCACTTATCGCCAGCACCATGAACAGAATGGTGATCGCCAGGGCCACGTTGCCGATGAACAGGATGGCGGTCTTGCTCAGGTCCGGCACCAGATACAGGCCGAACTGGATCACCAGGGACGGCGTCATCTGCGCCAGGCGATGGAAGACTTTGTTATGCCGCAGATCGTTGAGCCAATGCAGCGCCGGCTGCCGGCCGAGTAATTTGACCGCGTGCAGGATGAGGTAACGCGCCACACGCCCCACGACGAAGGCCACCACCAGCAATACCAGCAAGCCGAGGCTGGAATGCAGGACCGGGTGTTCATCGAGGGCGCCCCAGAGGTCTTGGACGTTGAGCCAGAGCTGTTTGATATCCATGGATTAACCGATTCTTCTGTAAGACAACACGGGCCGATTAGAGCATTTAAGTGCAACAAAGTTGACGCCACGGACAAAATCGCTGACAAAAAACCAGCTGATTAGCACCGTTCGCGTAAAGAAACTCGGTTTGGACGCCCGAAACCGGTAACCTATGCAGCTGATATTTTGTATTTCTTCGAGGTAGCACCCGTGTTTTCCCAATTCGCCCTGCACGAACGCCTGCTCAAAGCCGTGGCCGAGCTTAAATTTGTCGAGCCTACGCCTGTGCAGGCAGCGGCCATCCCGCTCGCGCTCCAGGGGCGTGACCTGCGGGTGACGGCGCAAACCGGTAGCGGCAAGACCGCTGCTTTCGTCCTGCCGGTCCTCAACCGTCTGATCGGCCCGGCTAAAGTCCGCGTCAGCATCAAGACCCTGATCCTGCTGCCGACCCGCGAGCTGGCCCAGCAGACCCTGAAGGAAGTCGAGCGCTTCTCGCAGTTCACCTTCATCAAGTCCGGCATCATTACCGGTGGCGAAGACTTCAAGGTCCAGGCCGCCATGCTGCGCAAGGTCCCGGATATCCTGATCGGCACCCCGGGCCGCATGATCGAGCAACTCAATGCCGGCAACCTCGACCTCAAGGAAGTCGAAGTGCTGGTGCTTGACGAAGCCGACCGCATGCTCGACATGGGCTTTGCCGACGACGTGCAGCGCCTGGTGGCCGAATGCGTCAACCGCCAGCAGACCATGCTGTTCTCCGCCACCACCGGTGGCTCGACCCTGCGCGACATGGTCGCCAAGGTGCTGAACGACCCCGAACACCTGCAGGTCAACAACGTCAGCGACCTGAACGCGACCACGCGTCAGCAGATCGTCACCGCTGACCACAACGTGCATAAAGAACAGATCCTCAATTGGCTGCTGGCCAACGAGACCTATCAGAAGGCCATCGTCTTCACCAACACCCGCGCCGCTGCCGACCGGATCTACGGGCGCCTGGTGGCGCAGGAATACAAGGCGTTCGTGCTGCACGGCGAAAAGGACCAGAAGGATCGCAAACTGGCCATCGACCGCCTCAAGGCGGGCGGCGTGAAGATCCTGGTCGCCACCGACGTCGCCGCGCGCGGCCTTGACGTGGATGGCCTGGACCTGGTGATCAACTTCGACATGCCACGCAGCGGCGACGAATACGTGCACCGTATCGGCCGTACCGGGCGTGCCGGCAACGATGGCCTGGCCATCTCGCTGATCTGTCACGGCGACTGGAACCTGATGTCGAGCATCGAGCGCTACCTTAAGCAATCGTTCGAGCGCCGCACCATCAAGGAAGTCAAAGGCACCTACACCGGGCCGAAGAAGGTCAAGGCCTCGGGCAAGGCCGTTGGGGTGAAGAAGAAAAAGACCGACGCAAAGGGCGAAAAGAAAAAGGCTGGCGCCAAGTCACCGACCAAGCGCAAGATCGCCAACCGGCCGAAGACCGACAACCTGTCGCTCGTCAGCAAGGACGGCATGGCTCCGCTCAAGCGCCGCAAGCCGGAAGTGCCGGCTGCCGAGTAGCATTCGTCTGACCGATCGTTCCCACGCTGCGCGTGGGAACGCCTCCCGGGACGCTCCGCGTCCACGCCTGCATTCAGCTTTTGGCTTTAGCCGCCGCTTCCTTGAGTTCCTTGAGGCGCGCATCAATCAACTGGCACTTGTCGGGAAATTCCGCGCTTTCGGTGTCCAGGTCCATTTTCTGCAACTCGTCATTCATCTCCTTGGCCTTGGTCGGGTTCTGCTCAGTGAGCTGGGTGACTTCCCGCGCCAGTTGCTCGCGCTTGGCGGTGGCTTCCTCAGGCGTGCAGGCCCAGGCGGGCACGCTGATCAGCAGCGTAGCGGCGACGGCCAGGTTCATCAGGGTTTTCATGGGCGACCTCCTTGGCGATTGTGTACGGTTGAGGGGGCGAACGTCGGGAAAGTTCAGCGAAATGACGCCCGTCGATCAGGCGGAACGGCGGCTGAGCTGGCGTGTCACACCTCCAGACGGGCTACTTTTCCGTGGGCCTGCAGGAGGAATCAGGATGACGACTTACAACTGGGATCTGATCGAACGTCTGCTGCATGAAGTGCAAAACGGTGAGGGCAGCTTCGCCCCGCGCAAGTACGCCGAGCAGGAAGCCGCCGAGAAGGCCACGGCGGGCGAGCCCGTAGGCAACCTGGATACGCTGAAAAAGACGGCTGCGGATTACGAAGCCCTGTTGCTCAAGCGCGGGTTTATCGAATCGCGTCCGCAGGAAGAGGGCGGCAATGGCGAGAATTTCATCCTGACCCCGCGCGGTTCAAGCCTGCTTTCTCTGATCGACAGTTCCATTCCAGGCGAACACCATCCACGCCATGTGCTGGACCAACAGGAAGACGCGCTGGACGAAGCCACCTTCGATCACGTGGCCTCCAAGGCCGCAATTGCCGGCGGCGCCATCTGAACACCCCGCATAACCCTGTAGGAGCGAGCTTGCTCGCGAAAAACGTCAACGATAACGCGTGCTTTCTGAATGAGCGCGGTGCCTGTGAGTTTTTCGCGAGCAAGCTCGCTCCTACAGACGGCGGTAGGGCTTGTCCCCGATAGCCATAGGTCTCTACACAACCCACCTGATACACCTCGGTCCAAATGTGGGAGGGGCGGTGCGACGATTCGACTTGCCCCCGATGGCGGCCTCTGGGCCGACCAGGATGTTGGATTGGGTTGAGTACATATCCGTTTCTGCGGTAACGGCCACTTAGGGTTCCGCC
>NZ_CVTU01000069.1:0-54476 GCF_900004965.1 Pseudomonas sp. 44 R 15 | reverse complement strand
CATCCGCAAAAACGCCTAAGCAGGGATTCAGACGATGGAAGAGCTTATCTCCCCCGGTATCTACAACCTGATCATCTTTGTGCTGGCGATTTATGTCGGTTACCACGTGGTCTGGAACGTGACACCCGCGCTGCACACGCCGTTGATGGCCGTAACCAACGCCATTTCGGCAATCGTGATCGTCGGCGCCATGCTCGCCGCCGCCCTCACGGTCACACCGCTGGGCAAGACCATGGGCACCCTGGCTGTGGCCCTGGCGGCGGTCAATGTGTTTGGTGGTTTCCTGGTCACCCGGCGAATGCTTGAGATGTTCAAGAAAAAAGCCCCGAAAGTAAAAGAAGAGGCGCCCAAGTAATGAGCATGAACCTCGTCACGACGCTCTACCTGATTGCGTCGATCTGCTTCATCCAGGCCCTCAAAGGCCTCTCGCACCCGACCACTTCGCGGCGCGGCAACCTGTTCGGCATGCTCGGCATGGCGCTGGCGGTACTCACCACCGTTGGCCTCATCTATAAGCTCGGCGCTGAGCTGGCGACGGCCGGTATCGGCTATGTGATCGTCGGCCTGCTGATCGGCGGCACCGCCGGCTCGGTCATGGCCAAGCGCGTCGAAATGACCAAGATGCCGGAACTGGTCGCGTTCATGCACAGCATGATCGGCCTGGCTGCGGTATTCATCGCCATCGCGGCGGTCGTCGAACCGCAATCGCTGGGTATCGTCAAGCACCTGGGCGACGCCATTCCTGCGGGCAACCGCCTGGAACTGTTCCTGGGTGCCGCCATCGGTGCAATTACCTTCTCCGGTTCGGTGATCGCTTTCGGCAAGCTCTCCGGCAAGTACAAGTTCCGCCTGTTCCAGGGCGCACCGGTGCAGTTCGGCGGCCAGCACAAGCTCAACCTGGTGCTGGGCCTGCTGACGCTGGGCCTGGGCCTGGCCTTCATGTTCACCGGCAACCTCACGGCCTTCGCCGTGATGCTGGCCCTGGCCTTTGTACTGGGCGTGCTGATCATCATCCCCATCGGCGGCGCCGACATGCCGGTGGTTGTCTCGATGCTCAACAGCTACTCCGGCTGGGCAGCGGCAGGGATCGGCTTCTCGCTGAACAACTCGATGCTGATCATCGCCGGCTCCCTGGTGGGCTCCAGCGGCGCGATCCTGTCGTACATCATGTGCAAGGCCATGAACCGCTCCTTCTTCAATGTACTGCTCGGCGGCTTCGGCAATGCGCCGGATGCCGGTGCGGCGGCAGGGTCGAAAGAAGCGCGCCCGGTGAAGTCCGGCTCGGCCGACGATGCGACTTTCCTGCTGACCAACGCCGACACCGTGATCATCGTGCCGGGTTACGGCTTGGCAGTAGCGCGTGCACAGCATGCGCTGAAGGAATTGACCGAGAAGCTGACCCACCGTGGCGTGACCGTGAAGTATGCGATCCACCCGGTTGCCGGCCGTATGCCGGGGCACATGAACGTTCTGCTCGCCGAGGCCGAAGTGCCTTACGACCAGGTGTTCGAGATGGAAGACATCAACTCCGAGTTCGGCCAGGCCGACGTGGTGCTGGTGCTCGGGGCGAACGATGTGGTCAACCCTGCCGCGAAGAACGATCCGAAGTCGCCGATTGCCGGCATGCCGATTCTCGAAGCGTTTAAGGCCAAGACCATCATCGTCAACAAGCGCTCGATGGCCAGCGGCTATGCCGGCCTGGACAACGAACTGTTCTACCTCGACAGGACCATGATGGTTTTCGGTGATGCCAAGAAGGTCATCGAAGATATGGTTAAGGCAGTCGATTGATACTAATGGTCAAGTATGGCCATCACCCTAACGCCTGCGCACTGAAGAAATCTGCAACGTCAGTAAAAAATTGATGTTCAGGTCATGTGCTCTAGTAGTTATGGAATAAATAATAGTGCCTTTAGACCGCAAGCAAGAGTGAGAAATAATGAAAATAAAATCTCTTCAGTTAAGCATTATGTTTTACGCAGGGTCTGCCATTCTCTCCGTAGTGGCGGTATTAGTGCTATATACGCTAATTTCTGGAGAGAAAACCCAGAACTGGATCGGTGATAAAACCCGAGAGGTTTTGGGGGGTGAGGTTAAAGAACACTTAGTAGGCCTTTCAAAGTATCAGGTTAGCGAAATTCAGAGGCAGTTGGATCAGCCAATTACGATCGCAAAAAATCTAGCAAGAGCCAATGTTTTGGCTGCATCCAAGCCTAATAGTGATCGTGAGGCAGAAGGGAAATTACTCAGTGATCTCGCTCTTGATGCGCTCGTTCAGAACCCACAACTAGTGACTGCCTACATAGCCTGGGAACCAGAAGGTATTTTTGAAGAAAGTGCTAATAGAGGTTTGAGCGAGCAAGAACGCTTCTTACCCTTGTGGTTTCGCGCTGAAGGCGGTAAATACACTCTATCAAAGCTATATGCTATGGAAAGTGAGGCGCTGCTACCTACGGGTGTAAGGGAGGGCGAGTTTTATTTGTGCCCAAAGGAAAGTCGGTCTGCCTGTGCAACCGATCCTGTAATTTATACTATTAACGGGAAATCGGTACAGTTGACTGCGTTTACCGCTCCGATTCTCGTAAAGGATAAATTCAAAGGTATTGCTGGTGCATCGCTAGATTTGGAGTTTGTCCAAAAAATCCTCGAAACAGCAAATCGTGGGTTGTATGGCGGGGCGGGTGACATGGCCTTGGTTTCCGGCAACGGCCGTTTCGTAGCGTACACTGGGGACGCTAGTAAAGTAGGGAAATCTGCTAGCGAAACGTTTGGAACAGAACTGGTTAGCTCATTTTCAACGCTAAGCACTTCAGATGAGAGTTATAGTTTTGATCAACGAGGCATGATTCAACTGGCAATTCGTTTTGCCGTTGCCAACACAGCTACGAAGTGGACGCTATTGGTACGACTTCCTGAAAGTGTCGTTTTCAAGAGCGTTAGCGACCTGAAAAATCTCTTGGAGCAGCACTACATTTCTGAGGCGCGCTCAATGGGATTAGTTGGTTTACTGGTGAGTGGCTTCGGAATTCTGATTGTCGGATTTGTGGCGCGCGGAATCGTTCGTCCACTTCACAGTATGCTGGCGATGATAAAAAATATTGCAAAAGGGGAGGGGGATTTAACTCGGCGACTGAGTAGTTCGCGGGCGGACGAGTTGGGTCTTATTGCTCAAGAGTTTAATGTATTTTTAGAGAAGTTACAGATGTTAATTATTAAGGTCGTAGACTCGACCAAAATGATTGCTGACTCAACGTCCGACGGCGCCGCTATGGCGGCACAAACCCATAAAGGGATGCAGAGTCAGCAGAGTGACGTTGAGCAGATTGCAACAGCAATTAATGAGATGACTACATCCTCGCAGGATGTCGCAGCAAATGCCATGAATGCTGCAAAAGCAACGGAGCGTGCGGAACAAGCGGTAATTGACGGGAAAGTTGCGATGGAGGACGCCGTCGCCGCTATTCACGCGCTCGCTATTCGCATGGAAAATTCTGTCAAGACGGTGAAAGTACTCGAAGAAAGCAGCAATGATATAGGAGCTGTTGTAACTGCGATCCGTGCCATCGCAGAACAAACCAATTTGCTCGCACTCAATGCCGCTATTGAAGCCGCTCGAGCCGGAGATCATGGCCGTGGTTTCGCTGTTGTGGCTGATGAAGTTAGAAGCTTGGCGCAAAAAACCCAGCTTGCGACTGAGGAGGTTAGATTAATCATCGAACGTTTGCAGGGGGGGAGTCAGTCGGTGACCCAATCAATGCTTGAAAGTCATACCCATACTCAATCATGCTTACAGCAAGCGCAGATGGCCGCGCATACCTTCTTGGGTATCACGGCGTCCGTAAACATCATCAATGAGATGAATAATCAGATTGCTGCAGCTGCAGAACAGCAAAGCCAGGTGGCTGAAGAAATCAACCTCACAATAACAGGAATGGGACAAATTACGGATCAAGTCGCCACAGCGGCGAAGAAAGCGTTGGAGTCAGGATCAACCCTTAATGCTCTATCGGCTGAGCAGTGTAGGTTAGTCTCGCAATTCAGGGTCTAACTAGCTATTAGTCACGGCTGGATGCCGACCTTTAATTAATACTCGTTAATGGTTGGCCCGCTTCAAGCGTAGGCTCAGCTAACATAGGTCGGTATGACGTAAATAAGAAGCCCATGAATATCTTTACGCATCCTGATCCTTTTTTTCAGTCAACGGATCCCCGTGCACTCTCATTCATAGCTCTCTGCGGTGATGCGAAAACAGCGTCAATGAGGGAGAGTTCGTCGATTGGCGATAAGTAGAATTAAATGGCGTAGTATTGAGTCAATTGTACTTGGCTCCTGATGTACCTCAATAAAATTTATAATTAAGTCCTTCCCTGCTTCGGCAAGAAAAGAAAATTTTTAGATTTCAATGGGGCGGGCGTTAGATGCGAGTCTCGTTTCCTGTTCCATTCTCCTGATTTTCGTATATCGTCAATCTGTCGTCACTCGCCAAGCGTTTTGCCGTAGATGATCTAAATAGTCAGCCCATCGTTGAGCCGCTTCTCGGCGTTGCGCTAGCAGTTGCGCACGCGCATAAACAGCCCCTAGCGCACCTGGCATTCTGTGGGATAACGATAGTTCGAGCACAATTGGATCGATTCCCAAGTGCTCGTGTGCAATGGTTCTGTAGGTCGCGCGAAAGCCGTGAGCAGTGATGTTGTACTCCGGCCAAATACGCTGAAAGGACTTGAGCATGGAGGTCGGGTTTATGGGACGTCCCGGATAGACCGGCGAGACGAACACCCAGCCTTTGCCTTCTTCATCCACCACGCGGGTTTTATGTAGCTCGCGTAACAGAACCAAGGCTTGTTCAGGCAACGGCACGATGTGTTTGCTCTTGTCCAGATGCTTGGTCTTGCTCACCACATAACGCCAATCGGCGCCCACCAAGTCGACATCTTCCCAGCGCATCTGCACCAGTTCGCCTGGGCGGACCGGCAACATGACCAGCAGGCGCATTGCGGTGGCAACGCTGCCGTCGTTGCAGTCATCAAGGCGTAGAAGAAACCTGCCCAGGTCGGATGGCCTTTCGATCGCCGGGTTGCTGGTCACGATGTGGCGAATCTTCAACTCCTCAATGTTGCTGAGCGCCACGTTGCGCTCCACCCAGCCGCGACCTTCGGCAAAGCCCAGAACGGCACGTATGATGGTGCGCACGCGCCGGGCCATGGCCATGGTGCGTTGGCGGCGCAACTCAGTGATGATCGTAGTGATGTGCTCCAACTTGATCTCGCTGATCGGTTTTTTGCCAATGGCAGGCAAGATGTGGTTGTTCAGAGCTCCGGTAAAGCCCGAGATGGATTTTGTCACCAGTTCGGCAGACTTGAATGCCAACCATTGCTCGGCCACGTAAGCGAAGGTGCGCTCTTCATTGAGCAACTGTGCCTCGATCTTGGCGGTCTTGGCCTTGAGCGGAGCGGTGTGGTTAGCCACGTCGCGGCGTGCGCCGCGGGCAATGTCGCGCGCCTCCTTGAGGCTAATGTCGGGGTAAGCGCCGATGGAGAAGCGGTTTTCCTTCCCATGCAGCCGATACTTCAATCGCCAAACCTTGGAAGGGGATTTGCCGACCTTACTCGACGCCCTCACCTCCAAGTAGAGGCCAGGAACTTCGCCATCGGCGTGTTTGCCAGGTTCGGTCAGTGATCGGATCAAGGCATCGCTGAGTTTTCGTTTGAAAACAACCGCATTATCTGGGGGCATCGGTGGGGGCATCCTTTTTAAGGAACCGAAATTTGCCCCCAATTATGCCCCCATGAGTCGTGGAATTCATTGGATTTAGACAGACGGCTATGGACTTAAACAACCAATAACTTGTTGTTATAAAAAGGTTTTATGGAATTTAGTAGAATTCCATTACAGGCTATCGGGGTCCCCAAAAAACATCTGAATCCGCGACCTCAACCACCGCTCCCCCGGATCATTATCCTGCGACCCGCGCCAGGCCATGTGCAGTTCGAACGAGCGCACCGGCAGCGGCGGGTCTTCGGCGCGCAGGCCGCCGGCCGAGGTCAGTGCCTCGGCGGCGTAATCCGGTACGTTGGCAAGGATATCGGTGCCTGCCAGTAGCGTCCCCAGGCCGTTGAATTGCGGAACGGCCAGCACTACGTGGCGTTTGCGCCCGAGTTTTTCCAGTTCTTCATCGATAAACCCGCTCAGGTCACCGGCGAACGACACCAGGGCATGGGGTCTTGCGCAGAAGTCGTCCAGGCTCAATGAGCCGGGCACGCTGTCGGCGCGCAGCAGTTTCGGCAGGCTGCGGCGAAGGACCTTGCGCTTGGCGTTGGCCGGCAGGTCGGCGGTGTAGCTGACGCCGATGGAGATTTCGCCTGAAGCGAGCAAGCCGGGCATGAGGATGTAGTTGACGCGACGCACCACCAGCACGATGCCGGGCGCTTCGGCGCGCAGGCGTTTGAGCAGTTGTGGCAGCAGGGCGAATTCCACGTCGTCGGACAGGCCAATGCGGAAGACCGCAGTGCTGGTGGCCGGGTCGAACTCGGCGGCGCGGCTGACGGCGGTGGAGATCGAGTCCAGCGCCGGGGAGAGCAGGGCGAAGATTTCCACGGCGCGGGCGGTGGGCTCCATGCTGCGCCCGGTGCGTACGAACAGCGGGTCGTCAAACAGCCCGCGCAGGCGTGACAAGGCCGCGCTGATGGCCGGCTGGCCGAGAAACAGTTTCTCGGCGGCGCGGGTCACACTGCGCTCATGCATCAAGGTTTCGAATACGATCAAGAGGTTAAGGTCGACACGACGCAGGTCGTTACGGTTCATCTTGTGTCCTGGAAGAGTCAGCGAACTTGACGAGAGCGGCCATATCAAGAACCTCCAAGGTTCCACTCTGAAGCATGACCGGCATGAATCTTACGGGGAAAGGCTGGTACTCTGCACAGGATAATTGAGTTTTCCTACGTTAGCTGAGGTCTATTCCTCACATGCGGAATCAATGACAAGCATGTCGACTATTAATGGCGACCTGTGGTCTTACCCGTAAAGCCCAGATAGAGTTCATGGCATTAGAGGTTACTTTGACGAGGTTTGCGATGTCCCGCACGATTCGTTTTCACAAGTTTGGTCCGGCCGAGGTGCTCAAATGCGAAGAGCATGCAGCCGCGCAGCCCGCACCGGGCGAAGTGCAGGTGCGTGTCGACGCGATTGGTATCAGCTGGTACGACATTCTGTGGCGCCAGAACCTGGCGTCGTCCCATGCACGTCTGCCGTCTGGCCTGGGTCATGAAATGGCCGGTGTGGTGGTCGCCCTGGGTGAGGGCGTGGACGATTTGGCGGTGGGCGACAAGGTCGCCAGTTTCCCCGCCGAAAGCCCTAACGATTACCCGGTGTATGGCGAGCAGATTGTCCTGCCGCGTTCGGCCCTGACCCGTTACCCGGATGTCCTGAGCCCCATTGAAGCCAGCGTGCATTACACGCCGCTGTTGATTGCGTATTTCGCCTACATGGACCTGGCACGGGTCAAACCCGGGCAATTTGCCCTGGTGACCGACGCCAGCCACTGCGCCGGGCCTTCGTTTGTGCAGCTGGGCAAAGCCCTGGGTGTACGCGTGATTGCCGCGACCAAAGACAGCGACGAGCGCGAGTACCTGCTGTCCCTTGGGGCGGAAAAAGTGATCGTCACCGAAGAGCAGGACCTGCTCATGCAAATCAACAAAATCACCGGCGATCGTGGTGTCGATGTGGTGTTCGACGGCCTTGGCGGGCCACAGATGTCGTTGCTTGGTGATGTGCTGGCGCCACGGGGCAGCCTGGTGTTGTACGGCCTGCAGGGCGGCAACCAGACGCCGTTCCCCGCCTGTGCGGCGTTCCAGAAGAACATTCAGTTCTTCGTGCATTGCATCGGCAACTTCACCGGCAAGCCGGAGCTGGGCATCATTCAGGACCACGTGGCGTTGCAGCGGGCCTTGCGTGATATCAACCAACTGACCGCCGACCGGGTACTGGTACCGCTGAAAACCACAGTGTTTCCGTTCAGCCAGTTCGTTGAAGCTCATCGCTACATGGACGAATGCCCGTGCCGCGAACGGGTTGCGTTGCAGGTTGAAGCTGTTTGAGCTGTAGGAGTATTCGCAAATGAATGCTCCAGCGTCTGCGCGGATACGGCAGATGCGCCATTTGTCAGGGCTTAACCCGCGCCAGGGTTGAGCCGCTCCGAGGGCGCTGCGCCCCGTAAACAATACCTTTTGCCCTCACGCCGCCCTGAAATCCAGCGCGGCGCTGTCGTGTGGGCGTTACTGAAGTTCGCGCTGCAGATCATCTGAGCTGCTTTCCTGCGTTGTTCTGTATCTATTAATCATTATTTGAGCGCCGATAATTGTGGCTTCACCATCATCTCAAGGATTGAGCAATGATTAGCTATTGCACACTACTGTCTCGCGTCAGCGAACTAATCAAGCGATACCCTGGCTGCAGAAATGCGCTCAGAACATCCGGCCTTGTTGTCAGGAGCAGGATTAAATGGTTGATTTAATATTTGTCGGAAGTTTCGCTAGTTTGTTAGTTAGGGCGCTGTAGGAAGTTGTCGGAATATTCCTAGGGTGTGCGACGTGACCACACGGGGCCCTGGATTTTCGCGTCTGCGCGTAGGTTCGGTCGTGCGCGGCTCAGGTGCCTGCGCCGGTGATTTTGTTGCCAGGTGCTAGTGTTTAATCATCTTTGTGCCCTCCAGCGGAAGACAAGCCTACAGATGTAATGGGTCAAGCAGCGGTATCAAAAGTTGCTTTGAAACTGATATTTCAACTCAGGTAGTAGAACGATGGGCGCAATTCACGAACAAGCCATGAACTATGTTTATCAGCAAGTTCTGCAACGTTTGATGGGGCACTTCACGCGCGCCGAAAGGACTGCACTCCAATTGTTGATCCAGCGCATAGTGGTGGCGGCAGGCGGGATGGAACAAGTGGCCAACTACAAAGTGTTGATCGCGCACGGCGGCGGTGAGGTGAGCAGTTACACCCTGGCGCTGCTGCGAGCGGCGCAGTTGAGCATCGCTGGCCGTGCGCCCAAGACTTTTCACCTGCGGGTCGCAACGTTGCGGCATGCCGGGATGACCCAGGCGACGCTCGACAGTCTGAACGAGGGCTACGGCGCGCTGTTTTTCCACGATGATCCTCGCGTGGAGCTGTTGATGGTGGAAAACCAGGAGGTGCAGCCTTTCCATCATCAGCGGCCGGCATCCAGCGTTGGCCGTGAGGTCAGCCAGCGCAATAGGCTGATGATCGGGCACCTGACGTCCGGGGATGTCCGCGCAACGCTGTGCAACGATACTTACCTGGCCATGGGGGATTTCTACCAGCGCATCAGCACGTGGAACGGCGGCGTGCACGCCCTGGTCAGCGGCGACGCGCCACGCAAACAGAGCCAATACCTGGCCTGGCTCAAGCGCGCGGCACTGGGCGCGGGCGTCACTGTGCCGCCGCGCAGGCCCGCCTCGCTCAATATCCTGTTTGCGCGCATGCAGGAGTGGAGCACCGGTTGCTACCGCGACCTCTATGGCGAGCAGTTCGTGGAGACCGAGGGCACTGGCCGTGGCGGGCACCGCCATTTGGCCTATATCGGGGTGGCCGATCTGCTCGACGAGGTCGATGTTGCCTCGGCGCCGCTGCTGACCGACTTCCTGGCCCACAAGCCGGACCCGTTCGACTTTCACTTCAGTCATCCTGACTATCCCAACCCGCTGCTCATGGCGCATCTGCATGGGCTGCAGGCTCGCTGCCTGCGGGAGTTGTCGTACGAGGAGGGCGTCGAAGCGTTCGTGCACCAGGCCAGGGGGGCGATGGGCCGTCGACAAATCCCGCAGAGCCTGATCGACGAGATGAGCAGTCACGAGGGACGCGTGTTGTCGACGACCTACGCCAGCGGGTTCTTTGGCCTGGACGAGGGCCAACTGACTTGCCTGTTGTTCTCTCCGTTCATTCATCACGGCGAGCGCCTGGAGGGTTACCTGCGTCAGTGCCACCCCGGCATGCTGGTGGGGCTTCCTGAATTGCATAAGGCATTGCAGGGCAAGCCCGCTGCCGACATGTTGCAGCAATGGCTGATTGACACCAGCGGCCTGCCATTGCCTCTCCTGCAGCACCTGTACCGCAAGCGGCCTCTGCACGCGGGCCGTGGCGTCCAGGCACGCAAACGGCGCGGAGCGCGGGTGCAGGCGCAGATTGCGCAGTTGTCGGGACGTTAAGCGTGCCTGTACGTGCAAGCCCGAGCGGACGCTCATGAAGCTGCGAGGAGAGCGGCAAGCCGATTTTGCCTATCAGGCGGTGTACCGCTACATGATCAACCTGATCAATGAAGTCAGCCTTGAGACACCGGTAAAGCTGCCTTCACTGCGGCAACTGTCGACCCGGTTGAAGGTGTCGATCTCGACGATTCAGTACGCTGTTTTACTCCACATTGTCAACGACTATGTAAAAAATTACCAAAATACATAAAGGTCGTTCAAGACGTGCTTTACAGAGGAGTGCCCGTTTCTGATTACATTGTAATTGTCAGAAAATCGTAAAAATGGGCCCATTTTTCGCCTGTCTGTTTACACTTCTGGAAATCGTCTCTTGGTGCCAGAAAATATGCCCCGTGCGAGGGGCGCATCGGGGGCGCACCTCGGCTGGCTCGGTGGCCCCGGCAAACCTTCATTTAAAGCAGGCGAAATGCCAGGATCTGAATGGGGGTTGTCACTAGAACAGCTCGGCTAATGATGTCGAGTGACGACTGCGAACCCGTCCCGAGCAACAAAGCGTCAAACAGATCTTGCCTAACGTCCGCCGGGCGCACCTCTATATCAGAGGTTGCCTAATCCCCAAAATTGCGCCACCACGACCGTAATGCCGCGTCAGCCGGGTGCGATTCCCGCATCCGCCAATAAATCAGTAAAGTGCTCAAATCCCTCACCTGTGTGGCTATGCGATATCATCGGTCATTCTCGGGTTTGGCTGGCGGAGCAGGTCGAAGCGTTTTCTCATCAAGGGTCGGCGCTGTGCCTCATGATCCCGACCGCGAGTGGCCTTCAACATTTTCAGTAAGGATGCAGGAATGGAAGTGGTTACTCAGTGGCTGGGTAGAATTGGCATCGCGGTGAGTTCAAAGATTCAAAAGGTAGTAGGGCAGGCGTCCCGGCTCCAGTCGCGAACGCTGCTGAGACATAAGTTAGCAAGCGATTACGCGCAGCCGAACGTTTTCGAGCCTTTAACACCCATAGTCATGACCGACGAGCAATCGGGTCGTTATGTGAGCGAGCTTCGCCATGCGCTGCTTAACGATCAGGTGCGAAATATTGCGATCACAGGTGACTACGGTGCTGGCAAAAGTAGCCTGATTCGAACGTTTGTCGAGAAGCATCAAGAGCTAAACTATGCTTGGGTTTCTCTGGCCACCTTCGGAAAAGACGGTGTAGTTGATGCCCCGTCTTCACCCCAACCTCAAGCAACAACACCAGCACCTGCATCAGGATCATTACCGGCAGCCGCGCTATCCCTCCAAGGCGATGAAGGTGGGAAATCGTCCGTTTCCGCCGGCCAGCCAAAGACAACCAATGATGTAAGCCTGGTCGACCGGATCGAGGAAACGATCGTTCAGCAACTGCTTTATACGGTGAAGGCAGAGGACTTGCCTAAAACTCGTCTGAAGCGAATCGTTCAGGCGTCGAAATCGTCGATCGTTTGGTCGACGGTGTTTCTGAGCGCCGTCGTACTGGGTGGCGCACGTTTGTACGCAGAGAATCTAACGACCATTTGGTCATTCGAGCCAGGCTGGTTAGTAAATATCCTGTTAAGGGTTCCAGTCTGGGTAGCCGCTATCGCAGTGACTGTTGGCGTAGTGTCGTTGATTTATCGTGCGACGAGCCTGTTCTCTGCATTCAATATAGATGGGCTCACCGTAAAGGGTGGAAAACTTGAAGCTACAAATCATGGATCAGTTCTTCATAAAAATATAGATGAAATCATTTACTGCTTCGAACGCAGCCATATTGATGTGGTCTTGATCGAGGATCTAGATCGCTTCGGTATTCAGGATGTCTTCTTCAGGCTCCGGGAAATTAATCTAATAATCAAAAACTCGCCGCAAATCAGAAGGCCTATATTTTTTGTTTATGCTTTGCGGGATGAATTGTTTGTTTCAAGCGAGAAGACAAAGTTTTTTGATGTCATCATTCCTGTAATACCTGTCGTGAATTTCGAAAACTCTCAGCAGAAGCTAATAGAATTGCTTTCGGATCGGAAGCTAAAAAATGAAACTCTTTACGATGGCCTGCACCCGGTGCTGGTGGAGACTGTTTCATATTATATTGACGATATGCGGTTATTGAAAAACATTGTCAATGAGTTCGATATGTATGCCAGCTTGTTGGCATCTGAAATTAACTTGGATAGAAACAAGCTGTTGGCTATAATATTTATTCGGAATTTATATCCGAAAGCTTATGCTGCGTTGCTGCGGCGTGCTGGGACTGTTTATGAGTTGTTCGCTCTTTTTGAATCGTGGAAAACTGTGCGCATCACTGAAATAGATGCTGAAATTCTGAGTGTGCGATCAGAATCCCAGGCAAGGAAAGAATTGGTGGCTAGAAGTGTTCAGGAATTAAGACAAAATTTTTGGTTCGAGCTGCTCAGGTTATCAGGACTTCACCACGCCTCTCATTTTCAAACCGATGGTGGTGTCTACACTATGATGCAGTTTTTAGATAATGAGATTTTTGAATCAGTCTCTACGAGTGGCGGTAATATCGTACTGGGTAATTGGGATTATCGTTTTTTATCGAGCGGCAAGCGTATCAGCCTTTCAGAAGCGCTAAATTCCGGTTCCCCTTCATATCTAAAAAAAGTTTCCTTGCTGTCAACCACTGCTGGCTCGCTCGCCGCGACTATTACCAAGCTCAGTCAAGAGAAAGAGAATCTCCGAAGGTTACCGCTCAAAAACGCGCTAAAACACAGCAGCTTCAATGAAGTAGTAGTCAGTCATTTTGCTTCCGTGCCAGCCATGAGCTATTTGGTCAGAGCTGGTTTTTTTAGCACCGATTACACGGCCTATATCGGTTATTTCTACGCGGGCGCGTTGGGAATGGAGGACATGAATCTCATCCTGGATTTGCGTGCGGGCAAGTCACCGACCGTTGATAGCCCACTAGTCAACCCTGAACTTGTGCTATCAAAATTATCACATGTCGAGTTGGAGGACGGCAGAGGGCTGTTGGCAGGTTTAGTCGGTTACCTTTGCAGCCCTACTAAGATTGGAGACGTAGGCAAAAAACATTCAGAGATGGAGTCGATTCTTGAGGGCAGCATCGATCATCTTGAGCGTGTTGCAGCGGTCATCCATGCATTGCTAGATACCGAATCCTTCCCAGGGTTGGTGCGTGCCATCTACCACCACCAAGGCACTCTCTACCAAGCCTTGTTGACCAAGAGTGAGCAATTTTCTGGCTCGCAAAATCGTCAAAAGCTTCTGCAGGGTATGCTGTCTTCGCTCAATGAGGATGAAATTGAGGATATTGAAAGCGACCCTGATGCGAGCTTCCTGCCTTTGCTTGAATCGCTTGAAGATGTCACGTTGCTCATGCCTGGACTGCGCAGCAAGACAGAAGGCTGGAAGTATATTTCCCAGCATCCGGTGGAATTTCATAGCCTGGGGGCAGATCACTCCCCAGAGTCACTCAAAGCCCTGATAGACTTCGGGTACATCAAGCTCAATATCCAAATGTTGAGCCTGATCCAGATGACTCTCGATCCGGAGTTTGAGCCTGGCTCAACCATCACCTATCAGTCCTTAAGGGAACTGTCGATCACAGGACTGGATCGCCTGATTTCCCGCAACCCTTCATCGTTCATCCGTGAGCTTTTGACTCAGAAGGGGATGCTGCCTGAGACATCGTTATCTCTGACCTTGCTCCTCCAGGGTGTCTCCAAGGACGAAGACCTTATGTTCTCATTGCTGGAGAGAACAGAAACAATCTTCGAATCTCTAGACGCTCTGCCTGAAGTTTTGTGGGCAAATATTTTAGATAGCGACTCCGTTTTGCCGTCAAAGAAATCGGTTTTTACGTTTTTCAGTTGGGCCTGGTACACCGAAAATAGTGAGTATCGCGCCATTGATCCTACTCATGATGACGCAACGCACGTTGAGGCCACCACGGCGTTTTTAAGCTTCTTAGAGAGGCACCGAGATGAGTTGAAGGGCGTCTTGTGGGATGAGACCTCGGATCATGCTAACGACCTGCAAAAAACGTTGCTTTCGGACACTCGCTTCGATGACGCATCGCTGCGTGTAATTCTTTCAGAGACAGTGATTAAAAATACCTCAGTGCTGTCGGCAGCCATACCACCGGGCCGTTGGGAGTTGCTCGTTACGCTGGACTATCTCCCTTACCACTCGAAGATACTGGCTTGCATCACCGAAAAGGCTCCGTCGTCCCTCGCGACCTATTTGACGCAGCGATGGGATCAAGCGGCGAAGGATTTTGATCCTGCTGCCGCTGACTTGAACGTTCTGATCGGGGTCACGAAGAGCGATAGGGTGTCAATCAGGGACAAGGTTGATCTCTGGAGCGCAGTCAGTGAGGAGGTGGTGAAGGAACACGCTGGGGCGCGTGCCGAGATCGCCCGAATCTGTGAGATAGGAAATCAACACAATGTCACTTTCCCATCGTCTATTTGCACCGGGATGCTCTGGTACATTTCAAGCGACAATACGATACCGTCGAAGCGTCGCATTGAAGCGTTCTTGCAGATCGTGGCAACAAAGGGGGTGGAGTGGTCTCACACGGCTGGCATCCTCAAAAGTCTCGACGAGGAAGGGTTCAACAGGTTGGCAGAGAAGGATCGTAAATTCACAGTACTCAACTCGGACGTGAATCGCCGATTCATCAAGGCTCTCGGAGCGAAGGGATTTGTCGGCAAGGTAAGCGAGAAGAAGGACAAGATAGTCGTCAATGTGTTAACCAGCGCTCTGAAGTGAGGCCAAGTTCATTGTCGCGACGATCCCCTGAACTTGTCGTTGAGTCCGGGAGGAGGGCGTTACAGCTCTTTAGTGGCACTGGAGAGCTGATCGTCCCGAATAGATCTCGAACAGGCCTCAAGGTGATTTCTGCAACAGGTAGACATCAACGACAACAACGGTAGAAAGGGCTTCACGGGTAAAGTGGCAAAACTACGCTAGGTAGCCACCTACCCGCCGGCCCGCTCAGAAGCCATCGCCGGTTTCGTCAGCACATCGAAAATTCTGCGACTGATGTCTGATGCCAGATCGTCGATGGCATCCATGGCTTCGTACACCTGCTCTGGCGTCAGCTTGATCGGCTCATTCTCAACGGTTTTCCCGTTGCGATGAACGATGTCATGACGCACCCTGCAGATCGGAGCGAAGGTCGAAACGTCCAGATCCTTCATACCCTCACCTATCACCGCCACAAGCACAGTCTTAATGGTATCCGGGTTGTGAAAAGTGATTTCGGAAAGTGCTTTCAGGATCACTCCCTCCACGCCTCGGGGGTGCTCAGCAATTTCCACCAAAGAGATTTTCTTACCCTTTTGGATGCTCTCGATCTGCCTGGCGATGCTGAGCAGGAAAGCTCTGTTCCTCAGTACTAGCGCATTGACCGAAGTACTGATCATGGTTTCAAGCAGCGTGACGCTGTGAGCGTATACGAGCTTACAGGTCGTCTGGGTATGCGGGCCGTTCACGCTATCCCTGAGCAAGGCGCGAGCGAGATCGAGCTCAGCACTGAACTCGATGTACAGCTCGTGAAAAGATTGGAGTTGGAGCCAATGGTATTCAGCCTCTTGCTCGAACGCATCGTTCATGTCCGAGTATTCTTGGGCCAACGCTTCGTAGGCTTCAGATTCTTCATCGAGGAAATCGCCACCATGGCGAGCACGGGCCCATTCAAGAAACCGCTCCTGCTCAACCTCAAAAAAAAATGCTCCTTTATCGTGCTCATAAAAATCTCATCCTGAACAACCTCCATAGGTCGTCACTCACATCTGCACCCCCCCCTAAGTCGCGAGTGTCGCAGACCCAGGTAGCTTCACAGACCCAGGTCGTGGGCCATCTGATCGTCGATCATCTTGCTGTCTGCAAAGCCGTCCTCAATCAGCCTGCGACGTAGAAGGCCTGAAAGTTCCTTGACGAGACCGCACTCCACTTTTAGAGCGGCAGGGTAGCCCTCGAAGCTGCGAAATGCATGTGTGAGGCGCTTCGAAATCCGCACTGAACCGTAGGGTGAATTGAGGACGGGGTCTCGATCGGTACGCGAAGATAGGTCAAGCACAGCGTGCAGCTCTGAAAGTTCGTAGTGGCATCGCCAGTATCGCTTAATGCGGCGCAGTTCGGTTCGGGCTGCTCGTAGATCCGCCAAGGCATTAAGTCCGGCAGCCTTGGTGGTAGGCGACAGGGGTGGCCGCAGATAGGAAAGCGCGTTTTGGCATTGGTACAATTTGCCAAAAGACCCACCCATCAACTGAGGATTGGGGCATACACCGAGGGCAGTGGCACCAGGTACCAGCGTGGTTTTGGGTGTGTGTGAAATATGAGCCTCGATGATGTCTGCGGTCGTGAGCATAGCTGAGCAGATGTCCTTATTGCGAACGCCTTGGTAAACCACCAACAAAATAACCTACGTCCCTGGCAATTATTTCCTTTTCAGATGGTTGCTCACAGTCTGCCTGGTAACCCCCAGCCGCCTCGCGACCTCCGCCTGGGTCAGCCCCTGATCCATAAGCTCAATGATCTGGGCGTGCAATTTCAAACCTGCGACCACTTCTGGGTGTGGATCTTTGGTGATGTCGGAAGGGATTTTGCTCGTCAGCAAGTCTTGATCGCTGAGGTCACCCAAAAGGTGATTAACGACTTCCTGCGGGGTTTGATCACGCTCCGCTGCATACGCCAATACAAGCAAGGTTAGGGGATCAACATTCAGAGCTTTGGCGAGCTCTTGACTAACGTCGAGGGTCACCGAGCGACTCCCCGATTCCAAGCGACTCACATAGGAGGGATTGGCGGCTGGTGCCAGATGCTGTTGTGAGACCTCACTCCGTTTACGGAGAAAACGAAGGGCGGAGGCGTACGCGATGCGAAGCGACATGAGCGTTCCTGGCAAACGCAACGATATGCTGGGATTGCCTTGTCACAAGCAAATGCCTATAGTCAATATTGTCATGTTGAGGATCACCGGCACGCTCGTACGCGATCAAAGCCGCCCATCTTCTTCAATATACGCTTAAACCGTCATTTAGCTCCGAGGTGTCGCGAACCGGGTTATCCCGATCAACCATGCCTCCAATAGCAAAGCCCGAAGCGCCCAGGCCAATGAAAGTACTGCTCTACTCAGATCTCCATGTGGAGTTTGCACCGTTCCAACCACCCGAGGTGGAGGTCGACTTGGTCGTGCTCGCCGGCGACATTGGTATCCAAAAAAGAGGTGTTTTGTGGGCAAACGAGGCCTTCCAATGCCCAGTGATTTACTGCGCCGGGAATCACGAAGCCTACAAAGGACACCTCGACCGGACGCTGGAAAAGATGAAAGCCGCTGCTGCGGGCCACGTCCATGTCATGGAGAACGAGTCATGGATATTTAATGGTGTGAGGTTCTTGGTAGGCACGGGATGGACAGACTTTTCGAGTACAGGGGACGTTGTTGCTGCGTCGACGACATGTGCCAGGGAGATGAATGATTTCCGGATGATCAGGGCTGATTCGAACTACCGCCGACTGCGGCCTGCCGATCTGATTGCGAAGAATAATGCTACCAAAGCGTATCTGAGCCGGGAGTTGGCTGAGCCATTCGAGGGCAAGACGTTCGTTATCACCCATCACTGCCCAATCCCCGAGGTCGGCGGAGACGAGCACGGCGGGCATCTCAGTGCGGCTTATTACAACCGGTGGCACAGCTTGGTTGAGCAGGCCGACTTTTGGGCGTTCGGCCATACCCATCATTCTACCGACACCGTGTTGGGTGGGTGCCGACTGGTATCAAACCAGCGAGGCTATCCAGGTGAAGTCTGCGGGTTTGACCCAGGCAAAATCATTGAAATTGTATGAGGTATGGAGAATAGCGTGAGTGTCTGTGAATTGATCGAACTCCCTACGTGGGTTGTACGGGCGAGTGCCGTTGATTGGGGCGTTACTGTCGATGGCTATTTAGTGAACGCAGCGCGGGTGGGTGATCGCTACGCAGCCATCGTCTACGGTGACCAGTCCGGGGTGATTCGCGATGGCATGACAGTCGTGACTCCATCGGTTCGCGCTGTTGAGCAGCGCAGCGGCTTCACATTGGTGCGTAGCCGGAGTGGTGATGATCACTATGTCATCGTCACCGAGCTCCTGGATCGTGATACCGGAGACGCATAGCCATTGTCCTGATGTGCACCAAGCTTAGGTGAGGGCTGGCAGGATAACTCCACGGCAAGGGACTCCCGCAGGCTGATGTAATCGTGCTGGCATCTGAACTCTGATGATTGGAAATCGATGTCATCCATGGGACGTGCACATGCCTGCTATAAAAACTTAATAGCCACTACTTGTGGCAGATAACGTTCACTAGTACTTAAGGAAAGGTATGTCCGACCTCAAAAAAATTACAGTTATAGTCAAGAACTTCAATCTGCAGGCTAGCGGTGACATTGACGCTCTTTACACAATGGTGCGATGCGAAGATGAGGAAGGAAATACGCACCACTTCAAAGAGGTGGTGATGCTGGACTACCTAAAAAGGCACGGCGCGATGACTACTGATACTCCCCGCACTTGGTTCTTCAAACATCTGGGAAAGAAATCTATCGTTCTTGTCGCATTTGAGAAAGGCAGTGGGAAAGTTGAGTATGACCTCGATCATATGCGACTCGTCGCCAAATCGACCTTCCTGAAAGGCATTGTGTACGGGTTGGCGGCAGTACCCGCAGGTGTGATTGTTGGCACAGCTACGTACGGTATCGGTTTGCTTCTTATCCCTGTATTCCTTTTTTACAGCTACAGGAACATTTTCAAACTCCCGAAAATGCTGCGCCGTAAGACCTTGATCAATGATCTGGCATCTCACGGTGTTGTCGTGCGGTAATAACGAGCGCGTCATGCATCAAGCCGTTAAAGTCTAGCTATAGATGAGAGAGCGAGCAGGATTGAGGCGATAATTTTTGACCCGTCCGGCACCTTGGCCGGAATTGAAAATCGTCAAAACCCCTATCGCCGGCTCCTTCCGTATGGAGAATCGCAGCGGCGAGCAGTGTCACCAACTGACCTGCGTTCAATCATGACCATTTAGGTCGGTCTAGCAGAGGCTGCTGATCTGCAAGGGATATAAGGGTGGCTTGCGCAGTTGGTCAACCGCCAATGCTGTCTCGATCTTAAAGTCCAGTTCATGGAACCCTTTGATGACTCACCACATAGGCAGGTTCGAAAAGCTGTAAACCTGTTTTTTGATCTGTAAACCAGCTTGATTAACAGATTAAAAAGATGGTTTACAGTCCAGCATCAGGGCTACCTCCTGATGAGAAAGGTCGTCGGAGTGAGTCCTGCGACGTCTTGTGACGGCGTGCTCGGGACATACATGGCATTTGAATCAGGTCGGAAAGGGGGAGGCCCGTTGATTTCAGCAATCGTATTCGACGCATTCGGTACCATTGTTCGCATTTCTAAGCGCACCAACCCATACGGTGCCTTGCTCAAAGAAGGCCGTCGACAAGGCTTGGTGCTGACACCCGACAGCACTCATTTCGTGATGACGGCGAACCTCAGTCTTGACCAGGTGGCAGATCATCTGAGAATCGAGCTTTCATTCTTGAAGCGAGCCGAGTTGAACGATGCGTTGGGCAAGGAACTGGCTTCTATCGAGCCATACCCTGATGCTCTAGCGGCAATTGACTGTTTGCAGGAAGCGGGCGTGGTGATTGGGATCTGTTCTAACCTGGCTCAGCCCTACGGCCCTGTGATCCGGACAGCCTTCCCGCGTGTGCAGTTTCACGCTTTCAGTTACGAGCTTGGCGTCATGAAGCCTGACCCCAGTATCTACCTGGCCATGTGCCGGGAGATGGGCCTGGAGACCCATCACGCCGAGCTTGAAAATGCCCACGCGAGAATTGGAGTGGTGATGATTGGCGATTCCAGAAAATGCGACAGAGACGGCCCGACAGCCGTGGGGATAGAGGGGTACCATCTGGATCGGTCAGGCATGGGGCAGATCAGCGATCTGAGGCAATTCGCCGACATGATCATCGGCCACAACGCGCGGGTTGAGCAGTAACCCCTGAACGATCAGAGCAAACTAGAGCTCAGCCCTAATGCCATCAATTGAACTGAGCAAGCGCTCCAGCTGAGCCAGCTTGATTGGCCCTGCGGAGGGACGCTGAGCCAGAACGGCGTGAGCGTGCTGAACCTGATGCATCTGCAAACCACACAAGGCGAAACGAATAAGTGATTTGGGCGCATGGTGGCCCTATGAAATAGCACGCTTTCTGCCTATCTTTGAGCTGGATCTGCCTCTGCCAAGGACTGTGCCATGCTCGAAAAAATACTTCTCCGCAATGTTTCCAGTTACTCGCCAAACGCTGCCGTTTCCATTGCTCCGCTCAAGCGCGTGAGCTTGTTCTATGGCCAGAACGGTACAGGCAAGACCACAATCGGTAATTTCCTACAGGCCCCTGGTGAGGCCTGTTATGGCGTCTGCGGGGTAGAGCCGGTCAAGGCGGGTCGTGAGGTGCTGGTCTACAACCACCACTTCATGGAGAAAAATTTCCAGGAGGCGGCGTCTCAGCCAGGGGTATTCACGCTCAACGAGGGAAACATTGAGGCCAAAGAGGCATTGGCAGCAGCAGAGGCATCCATTGCGGATTTAACGGTCGCCCATGATGCTGAAATGGAGAAGGGGGTTAGCAGCAGGAAGGTTCATGACGCTGCGTACGAAGTACTGTTGGAAAGTGTCTGGAAGCCGAAGCGCGAGTTTGATGGGACTGCACTGGCCTATTGCTTCAAGTTGCTCAACACGAAGGAGCGATTGCTGGAGGCCGTTCGCAATGTGCCGCTGGTTGCCTCTACCGATACTCCCCAAGGGCTGTTGGCTGAGGCGGCTGCGTTAAAGGAGACCAGCGATCAGGAGCTGCCGGGCATTGCGCCGCTGGCGTTTCAAGTGCAGAGCCTGGAGGGCGATCCGATTCTGCAAGAGGTCATCACCGGGTCAGGTGACTCTTACCTTTCCGCGTTTATCCAGCAGCTGGGAAACTCTGACTGGGTCAAGCATGCCCTGCGCTTTGAGGGAGAGTCGCACGACAAATGCCCTCTTTGCCAGCAAGTCCTGCCTCCGGATTTCTACGCTGAGGTTCGTAAGGTCTTCGACAAGACCTACGAGGAACGGCTGGACGTGCTGCGACAACTCGAAGCCCGGTACCAGGGCGGGGTCGAGCAGTTTCTACGCCGATGCGAAGCCCCGGAGTACCAGCACCAAGCGATCAAGCTGCATGTCACCAAGCTGCAGGCGATGTTCCAAAAAAACCTGCAAGCCATCGTCGACAAAGTCGCCAGTCCATCCTTGATCACTACCCTGGATTCCACTGCCCCACTGGTGGCCAAGTTGAATGGCGAAATCGCGGCTGAGCAACAGAAGGTCGACGAGATCAACGCGAAGATAAAGAACCGAAAGCAGCATGAAGACAGCATCAAACAACGCTTCTGGAGCTGGTACAGAGGGGCGTGCAATGCCTTTATCGTAACGTTCGACAAAGTCGAGAAGGCCCAAAGCCGCATACGCCAGGCGGCCAAAGATGAGGTGCAGAACCTCAGAAGTCTTATCCAGGAGCAGCAGGGGATCGTGAGGGCGTCCAGAGCATCCATCACCAATACCGACCAAGCGGTCGAGAACATTAGGTATTGGTTGCGAATGCTGGGTCTGAAAGGCTTCGAGCTGATCAAGGAGGAGGGCTCTGTGCCCCAGTATCGGCTTGAGCGCCCAGCCCAGACAGAAGGGGTGTTCAAGACCCTAAGCGAGGGCGAGAAAACGCTGATCTCATTCCTCTACTTCCTGGAGGTCTGCAACGGAGAGATGGGCTCTGGGGCTGGGAAGCTCAAGAGTGATCGGATCATTGTCATCGACGATCCGATTTCGAGCCTTTCCCATAACTACGTCTACGACATTGCGTCCTTGATCAGGCGCCAGGTGCTGATGCCGAAGGAGCGCTTCAAGCAGGTGATCATCCTGACGCACAACCTCTTCTTCTTCCATGAGATGGTCAAGCTGTTGAAAGAGGATGGAGAGAAAGCGTTTGCGCTGTTCCGCATCACCAAGTCCGAGTACAGCTCGGTGGTGGCGATGGAGGAGCGGGAAATACAAAACGACTACCAGGCGTGCTGGCAGACGATCAAGGATGCCCTGCAGGGGAGGACGTCGCCCAACGTGTTGCCAAACATGATGCGCAACATCTTGGAGTATTACTTCAGCTTCGTGCACCAGGCCCCCACGCTGCGTCAGGCGCTGATGAAGCTCAGCGAGGACAAGCCAGAATTCAGGGCGTTTTTCCGTTACATCAACCGTGAGTCCCATACGGACTCGGTCAACATCACGGACTTCGGTGAGATCGACCCTGCCACCTTCATCGACCGCTTCAAGGACGTGTTCGTGGAAACGAATTTCGAAGCGCATTTCGACAAGATGATGGCGTGAGGTTGTTCAGGGGGAGGGGAGTTGGAAAGTCAATCAGGGGTAAGGGAGCAAGTTTTGCCTGGGCAAATGATGGCCTTTTCACGCCAGCTTTCCAATGATAGCATTGCGCCTGCAGCTACCACCAAGGACTCTCCTTCCTGCCTGGCACTCATCTGCTCGCTTTGCACGTGGCGTGTAAAGGCTATCAGCGGCCCGCTGAGATCAGATGGAGAATACGCCATGACCGATCATGGAAAAGTTGTGCTGGTTCGCCAGTACAACCGTTTCCGGCTGGGGCAGTGGGAGATCGTGTGCACGCACATGCGCTCCCTTCCGCGCCGTTAATTGAACGTACCTAGGTGGTAGCTGCATCCTCCCTATCTCGCTCCTTCCTGATGCCAGCCTGGCTATCATCTGCGCCCGGCCCCAGGCTGACCTTCTTCTGAAACTCGACCACTGCCTGCACAAAATGCACGGCTGCGTATTTCTGAGCGTGTCGCTAAAAATGTCCTTTGTGCGGTCAGTATCGTACAAAGTTATTCAATTGCGACGCTTGATGCCATTTTGCGACATTTTTGTCCCCCCACCCCCTTGAAAAATTTTAAACGGGACGGAGTTTTTATATTTGAGGGCAAGAGAAAAGCGGCAGTGGCCCAGACACCACCGTTACCGCGGATTACCACCGGCTTCTACATCTGATCGGCTTCTAGATGACATGGTTTAGCCTTCGGTTGCCTGCCGACAGGCATGGCGAGGGCTGCTAGGGAATCGGTTTTTTGGGCCGGGAGGCCCAACTGTCTCTTTGGCTACAAACAACCAAGCAAGCCAGATTTTTTTGTGGGGTGACTCCGCGTCAAACCGTACCTGTGTCATCCAACATGTTTCGATGTTGGTCGAGGTCGCCCCAGATTTTTAGCGCGTGGGGTAGGGGTGATGACACTGATTGGCGATATATTGATCTGCGTGGCTCATGCCGGCGCATTGGCCATCACCAGGGCCTCTTGTAACGTCTCCAAAGCGTCTTTTAAGCGTTGATCCTCCCGAGCGTCACCGCTGGCCGGTACGAAAGTCTGGCAATGACGAAGCAGAGCTTCTGCGTCGTTCTGGTTGAGGTCAAAGTCGATGTGCATGATCGGGTTGTCTCGGCTATGGAAATGATCGGGCTGCGTTCAGCGATGGTGTAGTAGAAGCGGGGTTTGGCGTTGAAGATCGAGGTAGAAATGCTCATGTGGGAAAAGGCGTGGGGGCTTATGGAGACTCTCTGGCCATGATTTTGCGCCAGGCTTTGATGGGCTACAAGCGTACTCCCGGCCTTGATGATTTGACCCGTCTGTATCCCAGCGTTGTCGGAGATGAGGCGCTGATTATGCTTCGGCGTGAGTTGATTTTGCGCTGGCCGGACGGCTATTTCGGGCGTTCGAATTTGTGTGTTGAGCTACGTTCGCGGCCTCGATCACACTTGCATCAGTACTTACTGCGCCGACTCGTCACTGACCATCCAGATACGCCTGCTCTACGGGGTGCTCTGTTCGGAGTGGACGTCGGGGCATGATGAGCCTTTCAGATCACTGGCTGTGGCCGGCCCCGATTCACCTCTGGAACCACCATGAAAAATGACAATGTCTCTGCGGCGCTGACCGAAGCAGAGTACGTGGAAATGATGCGCGAATTCGAATCGGCGAGTCTGTGGATGAGTGAGCAGCTGGGGTTGAAATGTAATTTCGCCTCAACGGCACAAACACTTAGTTTCTGTAGTGCCAGTGAGGGTTCGGTTTCCAGTTCAAGAGATGCGAAGAGATGACTGATATCCTCAGCGAAGAAGAGATGCGCGCGGCGTTATTTGGTGGTGCGAGCACAGCCACTGGTGAGCCTAGCCGGCATCAGGATTACAACCCCCTGCCATTGCCCGCCTCTAGAACTCCCTTAACGAAGCCGCTTGTTTCTAGGTTGCGCGTAACCCTACATGTCACGAAGGTCTATGAGGGCCCACTGGAACTTTTTGTTCACGACGTGAATACCCTGGGTAGCTTGGTGGCCGAAGCAGAAGCCAAGGCTGCCGCAAAGAAGAAAAAGTATCGCTATTTCGAACTGGTGTCGGTCAAGTCTGTTCAGGTCTGAAAGGGCTCGGCGTCCAGCGCCTTTTCAGCATCGGCGACTGCTGGCTCCAACAATCGTCCTCCCGGCTGCCAGCCTTAGGGCGTTGACGCCTTCTCGCGGTCTGCAATCTGCAAGGCCGCAACGAGACGTAGCAGCTCGTCGATAGAGCGTCCGACGTTCATCGGGTACCAACTGATCGCCCGAATGATCCCCTCCGGGTCAATGATGTAGCTCACCCGCACTGTGGAACTATCGGGCGCGTCCGCCGCAATCATTCCATAGCCCTGAGCGATGGCCATCGAAGGATCCTCGATGATGGGGAACTCAATGGTAGTTCCTAGCTTGTCACGAACGTCCCTGAGCCAGGCTAGGTGCGAGTAAAGACCATCGACCGATAACGCCAAGACAGCACAGCCGAGCTCATCAAACCTGCTCTGCCGGCACTCTTGGCTGTGGGCAGTTCGCTCGTAGCAGTCACTGCTTTTGGTCTGATAACGGCATTCAACTACGCGCGCTCGGGCTTGGTTGAATGGCCGCTGGCGGTAAGCTTTGTCGTTGGTGGCTGCTTGGGCGGGCTGCTAGGTGGTTGGCTTGCGTCAGTTCTCGGCCAGCGCAAAGGTACGCTGAACTTGATCTCGGCTGCGGTCATCGCGCTCACAGGGATGTATATGCTTTGCCGCAGCGCCTTCGGTTAACGTCATCGAGCGCCGGTTGCGAAATTGCGCGCCTTGGTTGGGGAATTGCACTGATTTGACCACCTGTTTGCATTCGACTTAATCAGTCATTTGCATCGGATGTGACCAGCGCACGGCTAAGTCTTGACCGGCAGGAAACTATCCAAAGCGGACGCTCACATAGATAAATTCCGGCCCACCCTGTCAGCACTAATAAAGTTAGTGCTTAATAAATACTCGGCGGTCGAGTCTTGTGCACAGAGCAGCAAAAAAATCCTTCATAAGCTCGACCATTTGACTCAGATAGAAGAAATCCATTATTATTATTTCTCCCTTTCTGTGAAGCCCGCTTTCTAGAGTGGAAATTCTGTCAAAAAAATCAAAGTCGTTAACTCCAAGCTCTCCTCCCTCATGAACTATACAATTACGGACGAGCCTGAAGTTATTTATCCTGTCCCACATTTCATCCAGCTCATCCCACTCGACCCTGTGTATTTCAATTAGGTACCGAGCGTAACTCCCAATGCATCCGAGGAAACGCTGGTCATCTGATTTTTTCTTGTGTTTTCTTACGTTGATTTTAACCTCTGTAACATCCGAGACGACTTGCGATACAGAGTACAGGGCGGTTTCAAAGGCAGAATAAATCATGGCGGCTGATGATTTTAAGAATAAGTTGTACTTTGTCTCATGGGAAATGCGATCCATCTGTACAAGAAACTTTGAAGCTTCCTGCTCGCCGCCCTCATCAATTATCTCGACCCACTCAAGCTTGTACTCCTTGGCTTCTATTTTAATTTCGTCAATTCGGAAGAAATTATCTATTTTGCGTAGATATGAACTCACCTCTCGCATCGACATGCGCCAGGTTCCATTTGCATATTTAGGCAAAAAATCATGTAAAAAATTAAATTCGTTCATAATAGCTCCACTCCATTGAAGATCAGCACTCTATCTTATCTTCAGGCTTCAGGTCATATCAATGTTTTTGTAAAATAGAAATTAATTAAATCTAGTATAAGCTGTGTGCGAATTTGCGAATCCGCATTTTATGCCTCAGCTTTTGGGGTGGGGTATTCCATCTGTCTTCCTTGAGCTTATAGCGACTGACTTTGAAGGGCAGCTTCGGGTTGATTGTGTTGAAAAAGTCGGTCCTTCCAGGCTGCGCATGTACTGACTGCTGAAAATGCCTTTTTTGCGCGCAGCTACGCGAAATCTGAGCCCGGAACCCTCTGCTCAAAGTAAAGATTTCAATCTCAAACGCGTACTTTTCTGCCGTGGAAACCATGGCCGACTTTTTCAACAGAATCGGTTGAAAGCGGTCGCTAGCGACGGGCTTCTTTCAACCCATAGTGGCCACCGGCGAAGGGGCGGCTGTCGGCCATGAACGGTCATACCATCATTGGTCTTTAACGATTCATACCAAGTTCTCATTTCAAAATTTTTAGCCCCCCCAGAGACACATTTCGGATTGCCCAATTTCATCGCTACTGATAGGCTTATTTTTATTATAACGACTAGATATTTTGTCTTTTATCTAGATCTACCTAGTTTTCGGGTGAGGGTTCGTAATGCATATCGACCTAGATGCAAAAAGAATTGACAGTCCAGCGTACAAATTAATTATGTATCTAAACAAGTATGAACCAGGACTTCTGGATGACGAGAATATTCAATTCCTTTTCAAGAACTTAAAAACGCACTTTAAGAAATTATTTTATGCAATCACGTACATTGATAAAGTCCAAAGGAATAGTGATTTTATTGACGCTCATGATCAAACTGCAATTGTCAGCATAAGTTCGATTGAATATTGCTACTATAAAATCAGCACTATTTTTGACATTGCCTATCAGATAGCAGATAGTTTAATATTTCCCAGAAAAAAAGAAGGAAATAAATACGAATACTTGGAGGGCAGGTTTGATGAGTATGCAAATACACTTATTGCCTTGCAGTTGGGTTGGTATAAAAACCTTAATGCAATTAGAAATAAAATAGTTCATGGCGGGATTACAGTTAATCCTTTTTATATTAACGATGATCGTGTAAAAAATAGAATTTGTTTTCAGGCATACAATTTTGATCTGGATGACCTTATTGAAATTAACTTCATGTATTCCAATAGGTATAACGATAACATTAGCTTTGCTGACAATTATTTTGCCTTTCATACGCATCTTCTGTACTCGTACCTAACCGATTTTTTTGAGTTTGTGCTGATGGAGCTGAATAAGAACAAGGGGCATGATGTAAGTGACTTAAGCTTCCATGATCTGCCTTTTGATTTTTTTGAAAGAAATCAAAAAACGTGGTTGCTCTCAGAGGTTGATGCATTTGTTGATATGACTAAGAGAATGATAGCTCTGTATTTAGCTGGCGGGGATTTGAATAATATTGATCAAGTAAGTCCGGAGGAAGTTAGCCAGTTGTTCCAAGGATTCCCATTCACCATGATGAATAAAATTGGTGAGGGTGATTGGGTCTTGATGGAGGAGGAGAACTAATAATGCAAGTTAAAATGGTGGCTTCGCGTGTCGGCGATTGTAGTGGTGATGTGCAAATTATTAGTTTTTGAACTTTAGCCCTTATCTAACTAGTGTGGGGTAATTGTGGGGTGGTTTGCATTTTGTCGATGGCCGCAATCCATCAGCGGCTTGCTGCTGGTGGGCTGTGCGTATGACATCTGCTAAGCGCCGCAGGCCTTCGTCCAAGCGCTGCGGATCGATATGGCTGAAGTTGAGGCGCAGGTGTCCCAGGTTGTTTTCCGGGTCAGGGAAGAATGGCTCACCTGGCATAAATGCAACGTTCGCCGCCAAGGCGTCGCTCATCAATGCGCGGGTATCAATCCGTTTCTTCAGGGTGAGCCAGAAGAAAAGCCCTCCTTGCGGCATAGTCCAGTCGGCGAGGTCGGAAAAATGATGCTCCAGAGATGTCTGGAAATCATCCCGGCGCGCGCGATAAAACTCCCTAAGCGCAACCAGATGGTTTTGGAGCTGTTGGGTACCTATCCACTGCATAGCTTGCCATTGCCCCATGCGATTGGTGTGCAAATCGGCGGCCTGCTTGAGGCGTAGAAGATTTGGGAACAGGTCGGGACTGGCAATCAGATACCCCACTCGTAATCCTGGCAGCATTGTCTTTGAAACGGTACCGGTGTAGATCCAGCTGCGCGCGCTGGAGGAGGCTGGCATCATCCAAGGCTACCGTGCGCAGCTCTCGGCCACGGGGCTCGGCCTGAATTTCTCGTCAATCGTGTTCGTGACGCTGCGAGAGGGGCATCAGCAAGCAGTCGCTGAGTTTGAAGCGGCGCTGCCGGGTATTCCTGCCATCATCCAAGCGCAGCGCTTGTTTGGCGATCCGGACTACATGTTGATGGTGGTGACCACTGATCTTCCTGCGTTTCAGAAGCTCTACGATGAAGAGCTATCCAGGCTTCCGAACGTCCAGCGTTTGATCTCCACCCTCGTCATGAAGCATGTGATTACTGACCGTCCGCTTCCTTTCGCCTAAGCAGTGAAGGCAGGTAAGGAAGATGGGGTGGGGGCACCGCTGAGAGCTGTATTTCAGCCATGCTCCAGCCATTCCGCAAGCTTCTCCACCTCATCAATCGCGGCATCAAGCGCATCGCGGGTCACATGAACGGTGGACGCGCTTACGGCGTAGGTCTGTACCAGTCTTACAAAGCCCCCGCGATGGTGCCAGGCGCAATGCTGAAACCTACCGCAAAATGGGCGAATCACTGAGGTTGCGAACGTTATCTTGATTCTGCGGGTGATGACCACAGACTCAACCCATCACTATTCAATCTTGACCGTTATCCTGCCAACCTTTAGATAGGTATCCATTAGTAGCTGAAACCTCCAGTGGAGGCGGAGAGTTTTTCCATGAGACCGCTATTGCCGAATGACGCAATGTACAATCAGGCCGTGGACGCTATGAAGAAATACAACCAAGCCAGATCTGAGGGGAAACCAGAAGCAGAGGTTGAGCGCCTTCGGCTTGAAGCCGAATATACGTTCCAGTCAGTCACTGACTATCAGCTCGAAGCCCTTGGTGGCCCGCGCTCAACACGGCACTAACACCGAGCAAGGATGCGACCATGCTGTGCGGTGGCTGGAGCTCTTGGTCAGTCTGTACCGACAACTTGAGCTTTCACAAGCGCACCAACGAGCGTCTCCATAGCGTCAGCTAGCCGAGCATCCTCACGCGCATTCCTCCTGCTAGGAACAAAACCGTGGCAGTTACGCAGTAGCACGCCTAAGTTGCTTCGGTTGCTTTGCATTGAGGGGTGGTGACCTCAGTTGACTAGCATGGTAGAAGCTATCTCTATAGTCAGGCGCATGGCGCGCCTCGCTTCTCAACGTAGAAGGAATACATCTTGTTTGATAAAGCAACTTGGCAAGGCTGCTACGAGAGAAGCGCCATCCCGAAGTTCCGTTGCCCCCAATGCCGCAGTGGGCGATTGATCGTGGATCCGTCGAACATTCGAGTTAGGCACCCAGAATTCTCACAGATTCAATGCCAGCGTGACGACTATGAACCTGGCTGGGAGAGGGAGCGGTTCAGCGTAGAGTTGAAGTGCGACGAGGCCAGCTGTGGTGAGGTCTCATTCGCGATTGGCGATACAAGTGCAGAGGAGTATTACGAGCCCGAGGTCGATGCTTACGCGTGGATGACCCTTCTTAACATTCGCGGTTTTTTCCCTGCGCCCCCGATCATCAACGTTCCAACGCAAATGCCATATGAGATACAACATGAGCTGGAAAAGGCATTTGGATTGTATTGGTCAGACCTGAATGCAACGGCAAACCGGCTTCGGGTTACCGCAGAGCGCATCATGGATGATCAAGGTGTACCTCACGAAGCACTCACCAAGAAAAACGTCCTGAATCGGCTGGATCTTAACGGTCGGATAGCGCTTTTCAGTCATACGCACCCAGAGCATGCCGATACGATGACGGCCCTGAGGATGGTTGGTAATCTGGGCTCACACGGTAATGACGTCCAGCGAGAGGCCATTTTGGATGCTTTTGAGGTGTTCGAAGATTGCCTTTCAGAACTATACGGCGAACGAACTGCCCGACTCAAAAAGCTTAAGGATAAGTTGATTACCTCCAAAGGGAAATACTGACCCGATTCCCGTTAGTGGTCGAGGTGACCCACCCATAGGCACCTAGCTCCTAGCCAGGCGCGCCGTCACTTCTGTGACGGCGCACGCCCTTTGAGTTATTTTCTACGTTTGTGTCGTCGCCGTTTCGACACTGGTGTAGCTGTGGTCGGGCGCTGCTCCAGTTCGTTCTTCAGATCCTGAATCTGGGCCCTTAGCGCAGAATTTTCCTGCTCCAAGCGTGAGTCGACAGCTATAGCCTCCAGTGCCTGGTGGAGTAAGGCGGCAGTCTGAGGTGCTTTTTCGGGCGTCAGTGAATCATATTCAATGCGTGCTAGATCGTCAGCGGATAGTTGACGGTCACCTTGCTGATGCGCATCTTGAATTAGTCGATCCCTGACAAAGCGCATTAGCGTGCCACGCTTTGCCCAAGGCAAAGAATAATTACCACTAGATCGCACAAGTCTTAGCAAAGATCGTTCGAGCTCAGAAGAAAAGCCGCGCCTTTTTTCGTCAAACAAGAAAGCTTTCATTGCGGAAAGTCCAAGTGACACGTCAGGCAGCAGGGCTATAAGCTGCAGCAGTGCTGCGACTGATATAACTAGTTGCTGCTCGCCGCTTTTTTGGAATTGAGTATCTACCTGTACTAGTCGCCGCGCAGAGCTAACCAGTAAGCACGTAGCCGCAGGGTCGTCATTTTTCAGCTTTTTCAAGTGGTGTATTAATGCTGAATAGATTTGGGCATCGCGTGCCGCTTTATCTAGAGCATTTCTTTGGGCGCGACTGGAGAGTTTTCCAATGGCCCGCTCATTCAGAAATTGTCTGACTTTTTCTTCCAGCTCTTGCTCCTGTATGGAACGGCAAGGGAGTTGCTGGATTTTATAGTCGGATAATGCTGCGCTCACTTTGCGGAAGTCGTACTCAGTGTCTCCTTTGTAACTGTTAAGGTACGTCGGCCAATGGGAATGTTGAACCTTTTTATCTGCCATCAATTGAGCAAAAGAACGCACAAAAACGTTATCGATTAATTGTAAGCGATCCTCCTCCGTCCCAGGTAGGATGTGCCTTATTTCGCGGTAATCGCGCGTGGCGATAGATGCGTGATAGGCAACCTCTTCAAGAACAGGAGTGGGAGCGAAAACGCTACCATTTAGGCGCGTCCAGCGATCAACAATCGTCTCGATCGATTTATGCTCGGTCTCGCCTTCGCCCAAGAGAGATAAGACAACATCGGTGTCCAATACGAGAGTAGTTCTAGCGAACAATCTTGAAAGCGCAGCGCTGCTTGAGTGTTCTAGCCCTGCAGCGCATAGGGATAAGAAGCTAGCACTAAGGCGAACTAGCCAGTCGGTAGCTGCGCTAGTTCGATCTGTGAACATGTCTCGTACAGCTTGTCTAAGCTCCTCTCGTTGCTCCTGGTGCGTAGAGGTAGACGCTACGGCAGACGCGAAATCATCGAGAAAGCTCAATGGTGATATTGGTTCTACAGTATCATGATCATCATTGATGAGTGCGCTAATTTCTTCCACTAAAGCATCGCCGCGCGAAAGGAAATATTGAGCCATCCTTTCTTCGAAAACTTCCCAAATGCGGTTGAATTGGCTATCCAAAAATCGAGATCCAATTGAGCTTTCTAACACTGCCCTGATAGCTTTCCGACCTTCGAGTAAGCGCACAACCGCATTTTTTTCACGCTCCTGTCTTGAGGCATGACCTTCAGGTGTAATGCCATAGATTCCACCTTTGGGCTCTTTAATAAGACCTTTTGCATGGAGGCGTGAAATAGCAGGTAGCAGAGCCTCGTGCGCTACATTTCTTTGCAGTTTGAGTGCCCCTGAGAAGTCACGGGTCAATGCCTCCAATGTGCGTGTTTTGTTATCAGCGAGTACGTCGAGAATGCCTGAAGAGTAAACCTCTGATCTGATTTCTGCGGAGTTGTCACCTGATGATGAAATTAATGCCAGCCGGAGGCCTCGTATTTCGGTATCTTCGTTAGGGCCTCGGCCTATAGATCTGATGGTATTGCTTATTTCTGAACCGTAGTGCCGCTCAAGCAATCCGGATCCTTTATGTAAGTCAGTCTCCACCAGTTGAGTGGAACCTAGAATTACAATCGGAAATGCGTAATTTATTTTTTCCGAGATCGCAATTTCATTTTCGCGGCGTCGATGCTCGCTCAAGGGGTGGGATGAGCAGAAATATATACGAGTAATATTACGTGTCGTGGAGGTTATCCTTGCAATGTCTGAGAGGCACTTGTCGTCTACATCATCTCGTAAACTGGTGCAGGCATATACGCCTGAAGCTCTGCCAGCGCCGACGCCATCGCGCCCAAGATCCCAGGAGCGTGACGTAGAAAAGACGAGCGCCCCTCCTTCCAATGTCGAGACAATTCCATTACAGAAGTTCTCGAATCTGTAATCGCTGGTCTCCATCGCCAGGACTGTGGTGCTCACAGTCTGCTCTAAATCAGTGTTGTCCTTGAACATTTCTCTCCCCGCGATCAGCTAAATCACGCTGTAAAGTAAGAACACTACACCTCACGAGCTATTCGTTCACCTATTAAGTCAATTCGAGGCCTCGCCTAATCGATCGACGTAACTGGACTGCACGATCTGGTAGGAAGTAACGGATGAATCTGGAAAAAGCTGATTGAGATGTACCCGCGCGTGTATCACATGGCGGAGCGGTGCTTGGGACAGCATTCGCACCCACGGGCTGATGAGCACCACCGCCGTGCTCGACCATCTCGAAGTTGAGGAGGATGACCGACCTCGGTTCGAGAGCGAGCATCGCGATCAGAAGATGGATGTGAGGGCAGGGCATCCGTCCAATATCGTGCTGCGTGATCAAAAACCTATGCCCGAAAAGCGTTTGCTGCAGGCGCTTACGGACGGAACAACTCCGCAGCAGTGGTATGAGCTGATCAACGAGAAGGTCTTCTTCTGGGTCGAAGAGGAGCGACTCCACCGTCTGCTTGGCGCACGTGACTATTCGTTGAAAAAACCGGGATCATGAAACGGGCAAGCGATCGGCGACGACCACTACCCAGGTCTGGGCGGTGCCAGGACGGACTGTTGGCTACAGACGATAAGCCGCTTGGCGCCACGCGTCATGGCAACGTATAGGTTTCGGGCGTTCATTTGCTCAGGCTCTAGAATGACCGCAACATCGGCCTCCAGTCCCTTCAGCAGCAACGTGCTGCCTACTGCTCGGCGCGACAATGGACGTCCTTGCATGCGGTTGCGTTCGCGGATCTGAATAGCCGCTTCGCGGAAGGTGTGTGTGTTGGATGCTGCCATTCGTAATGCGGCGATACAGCAGCGAAGGATTTCCGGGCGATATACGCGGCAATCCTGCTGTTGGGAGAGCTGCTGGAGGAGATCAATCACACCGGCAAAGCTGGGGGCTGCCAGGTAGGTCACCGCGAAGGACTCGGCGACAGTTGGTGGCGTACGATTACGACCATTGCGTATGGTTTCGACCCGAGCGAGGTAAGCAGTGACGCCTACCCCCGTCATCAGGCTCGCGGCGAAGTTGGCAATCTGGCTCAGCGCCATCGGCCCTGCCAGCTCGAAGCTCTGAGCGAAAGTGATCAGGTCGGGCAAGTCCACAGCCTCTACCGTCGTCGCACCTGGTGTCTGGCTTGTCAGTCGCTGTCGGCCAGCAGTATTTCTGGCATCCCCAATGATGAGCGCTGACTCCCCGTTTTGCAGCGGAGTCAAGGCAGCGTTTCTTCGTTGCGCGTCGGCATTGGCAGGATGAGCCTGCACCCATTGAACCTCGGGCGGAGCATTGGTCAGGTCGATCGGCTGACCTGCCTCCAGCCGCTCTCTCACCTGGAGCAGCCAAAGCCCCAGGTTTTCCGCTTGGGCAAGGCGCCATCGCCAAGGCGTGGCCAAGCCACCAATCCTGGGAAAGTGGTGGAGAACATCGGTGTTCCAGTTCACCAGGCGATTCTGCGCAATGTCGAAAATGGCCTGCATAGGGTCGCCCAGGACATAGGTGGGCAAACTGGCAGCCAGCCAGGTGACGATGATGTGTTGAGCCTGATTGCAGTCTTGGTATTCGTCGACCAATAGGTGCGAGTAGGTTGAGCGCAAGACTTGATCCAGGTGCTGCCCGCTCAGCAGTGAGATGGCGGCTGCGCGGATTGCTGGGTAGTCAGCGCCGCGATTGGCCAACTGCATGATTGCGGGATTGTGTCCGCTTCGGGCGGGAAATTTGCCGATCAGCTTCATGGCGAAGCCATCCAGCGTTGCAATGCGAAATGAGGCAGGCGGCACCCTTGAACGGGCCATGCGAGCTCTCAGAGCTGCAACTCCAGCGTTGGTGTGGGTCAGAATCAGAATGGGTTTTGGCCCTGCGTGCTGGATCAACGTGTCCGTAATTAGCTGCGTTTTGCCGCAGCCTGCCGGCGCCGTTATCGAGCCTCTTGGAAAATCGAACAGTGCGATTTCAGGCGGCATGAATCCAGTCCCTGATTCGGTTGATGGTCGTTTGGAGGTCAGGGTGAGACGCTTGCAGATTAGGGCCAATGATCTGCTTGGCGATGAACTCGTAAGTTGTCACCGACTTGAACCAGCCATTCTTGCGAATTCGTGAGGCAAGTCCTAGATAGATCCGAGTGCCCGGTGCATAGGGTTCCGCTTGCGCTCGAAACACCTCGATTTGCTCCAGATTCAGGTTGTTTTGCGAACGATCACGTATGTGGCCAGCTACCAGCTCACGATCACGCACCTCAATCGCTTTTTCGAGCAGCCGGTCAATGGCCGTGTCCGGCAAGCAGGCGAATAGCTCGTCTTCCAGAGCACGTCCTTGCCCCCATGTTGCGGATTGTCCACCCGCCAGAAGGAAAGCGTTTTGGATGGCGGGATTTACGGGCTTGTCCGCATCGACGATCACAAGCACCTGGTACCCGAGACTGAGCAGCGCGGAGCCGCGCGTGTAGCAGTTATCAGGGCTGCCGCCGTTGACGTTGACATAGGCTCCTCCCAGCGCCAGGAAGGAAGGCCTGCCAAGGGTGCCCCAGTATTGATCCAGGCCGCGCATCAGACCCACTTCACTGGCACCTTCACAGACCACGATACGTTTGGCCAGAAATGCCTCGGGATCAGCCCGGAGCGTGCTTTGTACATCATCGGATGTTCCGGCCTGGCGAACCTCGTGATGGCCCTGACGTGGACGAACCACGAAGAGCTGATGCCCCGACAGTTCACGCAGGGCAACTGGGGAGTGGGTGGTCAGGAACACCTGCAAGGGCTCTGGGAAGTCCTTGGCGCCGAGAGAGTCCATGAAGCGAATCAAGCGATGGGGTTCCAGGCCATATTCCACTTCATCCACCAGTGCGATGGAGGCTGCCTGTGCAACCTGGCGTTGTAGGCCTGCTACCAGCAAGCGAGACGATCCGGTGCCGAGCGATCGTAGAGGAATGCCTTGGTCGTTGTGCAGGGCAATGGCGCCATCACCGATCGAGACTGCATGGGCATCCAGCAATGCCTGGGCGGCTGCACCGACAGGTACGCCGAGATAGTTGGCTGTCTGCGTCACAATCTCCAGAGGCCGCTGAAGCTGAGCTCCGGCTTGTACACCGAAACTGTTGCGAGCGTCTCGTGCGGCCTCTGCCAAGGCACCGCCGAGCGCAGGCCGCTCTTCGGTCAATCGATTGAGGATGGAGCTACGGCTCCATGACAGGTTCGTGTTGGCATAACTTCCAATACGAGCGGGAGAGATGCGAGCCCGATCCTTCCAAGCCAGGCTCCGCTCAATGCCCTGCTGGCTCGCACGGTCAGAATAGAGCCGCCAGGAAGGCTCCAGATCGCTCTCTACCTTGAGTTGTAGGGTCAGTACAGTTTCGATACCGAAACGCGGCTCATCTTCTTGCGCTCGGTTCGTGTGATCGAAACCGCGTAAGAAATCCCCATAGCTGTCGAGGTTGATCAGATCGTCGGGTAGGCCACCCAGCGTCACAGTGATCAGGATCGGCTGTGCAACATCCAACTGGTAGAAATCAGTATCGCCGAAAGGCGCGTTGCGCCGGGCACCGAGGCAAAGGTCGATGGCATCGAGAATGCTGGACTTACCGCTGTCGCCAGGGCCGATCAAGCAGTTGAAGCCGGGTGAGGGTATCCAATCCAAGTTCTGAATAGAGCGGAAGTTTTGGATCTGGAGTCGACGAATCCTTGCCATACAGAGAGCCCCTGCGATGATCTGCCCGATGCCGCTTCGCTTTGATCATAGCTAGGTTTCGGGGCTACACAGTTGCGTGCAGCTTCCTAAATTATTTGAGTTTGCCCAGCACCCAGCCCATTACCTGAGTCAAGACTTTCAGCCTGCGATAAAAGTTATCCGCATCGATCAGGAAACCCAGTTGCTTGCGCAGCTGAGCGCTCTCGCTACTCACGGTCATGTGCGCATCGGTGCCAGCCAGGCCTGCTGCAATCATCGCCTGGTCAACCTCGCACAGTCGCCGGTGCCAGGCAATATCATCTGCGTGGCGTTCGAAATGGCGGTGGTTGAACATGCGGTGCTTATTCAGCAGGAATAGGTAAGCGCCAAAGCCCGCCAGAAAAACCTGCCACATGCTGAATCCGAGGCCTCGGGCGTTCAGGAATTGGGCAATCTGTGGCGTTTGCCAGCAGCTGATCGCGAACAGTACGGGACAGAGGGCAATGGCGAACAGCGCTTCGCAAGTGTCAGGGAAACGTGTCAGTTGAGTGGGAGGGACGCGGAGACGGATCATGGCAACTCCTGGTGGAATAGTGTCCTGGCACGAGGGGCCAGGAATCACTCAAGCTTCCGGTCTTGCCTAGGTCTGATGCAACCTAAGTGGATGCATTTGCTATCCATCGCCAATAGAGAGGCGCGCGCAGCAGCTCGTCAGAGAGACACTTCACCCTTGAGAGGCCAGCCCTCAGGCACCAGTGCCGGAGGTTTGCTCCAAGGGGCTTCGACCAAGGACTTCTGGAACCAGTCATCCCGTAGATTGGCGTGCTCAGTAATGATGATCTGGAAGCCTGGTACGTCTTCGACCGTGAATTGGTACAGCAGGCTGAACAGTTTTCGTACCGAGTCCATGTCTGCGTCGGATTGCTCAGTATTCAGTACCGTACCGTCGACCGCTTTGTAGGACTCCTCTGAAGGGAAATACACTTGGGTCGGCTGGTCGATCACCAAGAAGCGCGGCATTGGTTGATTGCTCTTGGCGCAGTACCAATGCAGGGCCAGTAGCGCAGAGAGATGGTAGGCCAAGTAGTTCTCGCCGCCCCCTGTCCGAGACATAGGCACAGAGCGTTCGGGACGGTCAAAGATGATGGTCAGCTTCTTCAGGTCGAATCGGGCCGGGTAGGCACTGAATTCAGACTCGAAGCGTTTGTTGAGCAAATTGAACTGTGCCGAGATGCTATTCAGGATCGACGCCAGGCGTTCGTCCACATCAACATCTGCCAGTGCTTTTTCAAGCTCCTGTACACGCATTTCCCGACGGCGGTAGTCAGCCTCCTGCTGTTTCAGCGAATTGTCAGGGACGAAGCCTTCAAGGAAAAAGCTGATGCGCCCCACGACATGCTTGGCAGCGTCGCTTTGCTTCTGGGCATTGGCCAGCACCCTATTGGCTGCGATGGCGGCTGTGAGTTCCGCCTCCTTCTCGACAATCGACGTGGTTGTATCCTGAAGGCGTTTGTTTTCCCCTGCCAGATAGCCCTGAATTTGCGGACGTTGCCCCATCACCGTCTGCATCTCTGCTTCGAGGGATGCCAGTTCGCCGAGGAGCGATTGGGCGATGGGGGTATCCATGGCCAAGTTCTTTTCGGCAAAAGGCCACTGCCATTCGCCTGTTGTAGCATTCTTCGGAAGCGACTTGATGGATAGAAGGCGGTCGATGTGTTCCGATGCCTCGCTCTGGAAGCCACCGGCACGCCGTTCGAATATTTGGCCGGCCTCAATTTTGGATTTGATCTCGCGCCTAGTTTTCCTGAGCCTGGCCAGTTCAGCCTCCAACTTGGGTACCTTGTCCTCAGGTTGGGCGTGTGGGTTGGCGGGAGTCCAATGCGCTGCTGTTCTGATGGCAGCAATGATCTCCTCGGCTTCCCCGATAGGCGACTCTTGAGGGAGTATTCCTACCGCCTTGGCTTCGGTCAGCAGTGCGATGGCCTGGTTTCGGTTGTTCCCTACTGCTTGCTTTGCCTGCGCCAGCAGCTTTGCCTGAGCTCTCAAGTCTCGCTGAGCTGTCCGCAGCCGGGTTTGCAGCTCGTAGCGCTCATTTGTTGAAGCGCCTAGTAGGATGGGAAGCGTATCTTTGATCGCCTGGGGTTGGAACGGCTCGTTCTGGCGATAGAAAAGCTGATCTTTGTTGGTGACGAGACCTTGCCGCTGGAACAGGTAGTAATACGAATGCTTGATGGAAGCTTCGTAGCTATTACGCGTGTGCTCTTCAGCCACCTCTGTGCGGTTTTCTGGAATTCCCAGTTGACGGGAAAGCAACGAAGTGACTGCGATGTCGTCCGTGTTGACCACCAGCTCGGAAAATTCGGGGGGCTGCACAAACTCCCCGGTACGTGTCATGGCCAGGCTGCAGCTCGCGCCCCCTGATCGCGGGGTCGGTTTGGCCACCATGACTTGCACGTCCGGAAATTGAAAGATCACTGCGAACCAAGACACCTTGTCCTGGATAACGCCATCCGAAACATTGAAGCTGGATTGACCCATGCAGTATTCGATGATGTCCGAAAGGGCCGATTTGCCTGTCGACGACCGACCCGTAATGATATTGAGCCCATCGACCTCGAAGTTGATATCGCGGCGCTTGCCATCGTGGCTGTATACATGGATGGAGCTAATTTTCATGGTCGAATTCCAAAAGCGGTGTACACGGTAACCCTGTCTGCAATCTTCGCGAACTCTCTCCCCAGCAGAGACGCTGCGCGTTGGCACGCCACTGATTCCTCGGTGCCGTCAATGTCCGCTTTAACCCTCCTGGCTTTCGGGAGGAGTCGCCCTTGCGGGGTAACTTCGAAGCAATCGGTGTAGTGCGCCAATCCAAATGCCTCGAAAGTAAAAGGGAGCATTTCAGTTACCCGCTCGGCCAGCCCGATTTGCATCTGGGGGTGAGTTTCTACCGTCTTGAGTAGGTAGCCCTTATAGTGCTTGAGCAGCGCGCTTCGAGATTCGTGGTGGAGACTCAGCGGCAACACAAGCAGTGACATCGAAAACGGCATGCCCTTGGGATCAACCACCGCATAGGCCTTGAGCGCGCGCATTAAGACGACCGCGCAGAAGGCTGGGTTGAAGAGATTCTTGGTCTCAAAAGGACGCTTATCCCAGCGAATCATTCAGTTTCTCCAGCAGCCTTGGATAGGCGATCCAGAAGCTGCGGATGCCAGTGAACGGTGGGGTAGGGGCGTTTGTTGGCAAGAATCTGGTAGCTGCCGCGAAGTACGTAAGGCTCTGTCACGCGTGCGCGAATTTTCAGATGAGCAAGCTTCTGGGCTTCCGTCTCGGCCCAGGTGTAGAGCTTCTTGCCGACGGCAATCAGTTCCGGATCAGAGTAGTCCTCGATTGGCGCATCGAGCGCGTCATCGAACAGGACGTCCTTGGTGCGCTCCCACTCATCCGTCAGCCGCCTTTCATAGCGGATGATTTCTTCGGAGCCCACCAGGCGCTGCCTTGCCCAGGCAGAGCGCTGCTCAAATGCCCTGTAGTAATCCAGAATCGCATTGCGGATGCGGCTGGGGCTCAGTTTCAGATCACGCAGTTGACTCACGAACAGCCGGGTATCGGTACTCGCATCGATGGGAGCTGTAGGCGTCGCGTCCTCAAAAGTGATGGGAAGATTGTCATCCTTGTACTCCTCACTGAAGGTGAACAGCTTCTCCGAAACGTCTCGGCCATAAACGGGCTCGCTCTGAGGGTCACACAGCATCTGGATGATCAGGTCATTCCACCATCCCTCCAGCCGCTCGAAGACCGCATCCCGATGCTCGGGGCGTATGGGTCTCATTTTCTGGGCCTTGATGAGCGCGGGGAGGTCGCCGATCCGAGGAGTGCTATCAATAATCGTGATTCTCGATACGAAGTCCTCTTTCTCCAGCGCTGTGAGCTTCGAAAGCAAGTCCTTTATCTTGGTGAACGATTTCGACGTACTGGTGGCGAGCGTGCTCTCTGTCAGTTCCCACAGGTTTGGCTTCGCCTTGGTTACATCGGCGCCGTACAGGAAAAAGTTCAAGAATGAATCTGGTGCAACGGACGATGTTGTGAACAGGAAAAACTGGTAGTCGGACTCAACCCGCCCGTTGTGCTGGTAACGGGTTAGCCAAATATTGACCGACTTCCAGAAGTCGACGGACAGATCATTCAGACGTTCCCCCGCCGCCTTGTGTTTGAGTGAGGCCAGTGTCTTCTTACCGGAGGACTCCAGGAAATCCAAGTCATCTTCCATCTCGATGAGTATCGCGGTGTCCTCAGGAAGCTCTAATGCCTGATACAGCGCAAAGCGGGGCTGGAAGATGTAGCCCAACCCCTGTTCTCTGGCGCTATAGGGATCGTTGTCTTTCTTTTTGCCTGCGGAGTCATTACTTGCTACAGCACTCATAGTTCAGCCCATGTTCCAAGATCGTTCATTCGGGGCTTTCTGGGCCCGGAATGGGGGCGAATCGAGTAGCTCGATCGCCTTCTGCTGCGGTTTCGCACGGCGCAAAAAGCAGCGCCTGATGTGTGGTGGTTGATTATTGTCTGAGTGGCGGTGGGCATTGAAGCGAAAGCTCGCCCACGAAGCCACCACGTCTTGCGAGTGAAAAGCTGGATGGTGCCCGGTGAGCGCGTTAAAACGACGCCGGCACAGGACGAAGTCTGGGTAAGATCCGAGAACGCCCAAGAGTCAGGGCAGTGGCCCCGCACGAATAACATGTCCTGGCTATCGATGCTTTTGGGCAGAGGAGAGGAGGTTCGACGCTCGATAGCGAGAAGGGAGCGATCTACCCCCGTGCAGGGTGAGGCAAGTTGCGCTGCCTGATCCAGAACGGACACGAGTTGGGTCTGGATCTCCCCAGCGCATAGGGCACGTAACGGCATCCTTTCTATGATCGACATGACCTGACCAAATCTCCTTTTGGCGTATTCTGATTTGGATAGTGGCATATAGCAATCGCTCACGAGTCTCTGGCTCAGCCCTCCGCAGAGATTCAGCCGGTCAGAATCGCGATGCCCACGTACCTGCCAGGCCTGCTAGTCGTCGCTGAGTCGCTGTTCTGGCACAATCAGAGGTATGTCGCTTTCAACCAGGTGAACCAGGAATACCTTCGCGTTTTGGCTGGCTGCCCCGAGCACACCTGATTCTCCAACGCCGCAGTGACAGCAGTGCTCCCATCAGCCGTTTTGCGAAGAGCTGCTGCCGAATCTGGAATGGACACCCCATGCAATCGAATGAACCGAAACAGCCCGAGGGCCTGCTTGATCCTGCACAACTCGTACGTATCGAATCTGTACATAGAGGCTACCTTTACCAACATCTTTATGCTGTAGGCTGCCTGTTCTTGGCTCAGGTCTCTGGGGTCGACGAGGTGCTGGTCGAGCTGGATGAGGACGTAGAGCTCAGCACTGATTCGGGTCGGGTCTACGTCCAGGTTAAAACCCGCTCCCGCCCCCTGATGCCTGGCGACGTCGCAGGCGCGTTGGAGCGTTTCGAGCTGATCCGGCAGGAGCATGGAGCTGGGCGGCGTGCCGGAAAAGCTGAGTTCGTGATCGTCGCCAATAAGCCGCTTGGCGCAACGCTTCAAGCTGAGGTAGACGAGAACAAGATTCCCTCGGACATGCTCTACCTTCATCCTGAGTTGAAACTGCCGCGTCCAGGTTACCTTCCACCTGCGTGGGCGACGGTGGAGGATGCGGCACGGTGGTGCACGGAAGAGGCTGGAAAACTGAATTTCTCTCTCCTGTCACCCTCTGCTCTGACCTGGAAAATGGCGGGATTGGTGATGCTGGCATCCGCCGCCGGCAATGGTAATTCCAGGCACGTGTTCCGTACCTCAGATTTGCCGGGCCTGTTCGAGCAACTGATCGTACAACTGCAAGATTTTCCCACGCCGCCTGATTCATACAGGCCACAGCAGAACGAGCCATCACTCACGTCTGAAGAGCGGGTTCGAATCATTTGTGGGTTGTCTGGCGCAGGAAAAACGACGTGGGCCGCCCATGCTGCCCTGCATAGCCCTGAACCTTGTGCCTACTACGATGTAGGCGATTTACCTGGGCCATCGATCGCAAGCTCCATCGTACGGGAGCTTGCCTCGAAGTATTCCAAGCGAGACCCGGAAGGAATTCGGCAGATCCTCTTGCCTGGTGCTAGTGGCTACGAGGCGCTTCGGGCGTTCGATCGTTTCGTGGAGCAATCTGAAGCGCCCTTGCTCGTTGTCATCGACAATGCCCATCGCGTCCCCGTGGCGAATCTGCGAGACCTCTTGAACGCGACTCGCCACATCCGTTTCATTCTCCTCGGCCAGCCCCATGAGAATGTCCGCGAGCTCGAAGCGGTCATGACGTTACGGCGTGAGACGCTGCTCGGGTGGGATCTCGATACCGTTGCTCGTGTGGCTAGTAGTGCCGGTGCGTTCGGTAGCCCTCAGGCATTCGAGCGCCTCCGGACTTACTCAGGCGGACTGCCTTTGTACGTCGATAGCGCCGTTGCAGTTGCTGTCTCGGAGTACGGCGGAGACATCGAGGCTCTTTGTGCTGATCTCGGTCAGCAAGCGAATGTAGTGGAAACGGCCCAAGAGGTCATCCTGGCTCGCGTTTACCATGGCTATGACCAGATCACACAAGACGCCTTAGCAGTGGTCAGCCTTGCTGATACATGGCTCACCCATGAAGAAGTTGTGAGCTTGTTATCAGCCACGCTGGAACTGTCAAAGGGCGGCGCAGCCACAGCCATCAGGAAAATCCAAGCCACCGGGACGGTTGAGGTGTTTGGCTCGAAAACACTCAAAGTCCATGACGCCGTCCGAGCTCTGGGCCTGCGCCACCTGGAGCTGATGGGTGAGCCGGTGATCACTGCTGCACTGGTCGCGTTGAAGAATCTGCTGATCGAGAGCATGGAGAAGAACCGTGATACGTCACGGTTTGCGCTTCTCACTCGGATATTCATCAAGCTCAACGACGTGATGACACTGATTGGGTTGGCAGGGGAGGAGCTGTTCTACGAGATGGGACTCTCGGTCGACATCACCTCAACCTTAAAGCAGGCGCTTGATGGGGGGGGGCTGGATCCCGATCAGGCTTTCTGGGCGCTTGATGGGCTTGTGTTTTCGCTGATGCGAGAAGGTCGCTTCGGCGAAGTGGCTGAGCCTTTGCTCGCAATGGAGCAGCTTCTGAACGAGCATGAATTTGAGTTCCGTGAGCAGGTCGCTTGGGCGATGAGGAAAATTTTGTTTGCCGCCGATCAAGGCTGCGAGGACGAGGTGAGGCAGACAGTGGAGTACGCTAAGCCAAAAATTCCGGACGCTGACAACCAGCGGGTTTTTGACTACAACCACGCGATCGCTCTGTGGAAGCTGAAGCGCCATAAGCAAGCTGAAGCGCTATGCAAGAAAGTGGTTGATGAATACTTTGAAATTCTCGGGCTGACGCCTAAGGAGGTCATGGGCAAGAATCCAGATGTCCTTTGGAAGATTATCAAGCGACCACCTGACGTCCATGAGCATATCAAGCACCTTGCCGATGCATTGGAGGTGTATGCCAAAGTTCGCGAAGCTCAAGGCCTGCATGCACCTTTCCAACGCATCCATTCGATGAAGTTCTTTCAAATGGTCGAGGGCTATGAGTCAGTTGTTCGCGTAGGCCAGGATCTGGCGGATATGTTTGTCGGCATCAAAGATTTCGAAGGTGCCAAAGAAGTAATGGAACAGCATGTTCTGCCGGTCGTTGCCCAAGCAGGCTTAATCGGCAGGATGGTTCAAGTACGGAGTCAGTACTCAGTGATCCTCGCTTGGTGCGGCGATCACCAAGGGGCTGTGAGTGAAATAAAGCGGCTAGATTCCTATCTGGAGGGTCTGGACGACGATCAAAGGCAGGAAATTGAGGGACAAACTGCCTTAATCGCAAGCATCATCGGCGAAGCCAGGCGTGTGGCGGCGAAGAAAACGATGGTGGGGGTGGCCCGGAATGAGCGGTGTCCGTGTGGTTCGGGGCTGAAGTTTAAGAAGTGTCACGGTGCTTAAGCTTCGGGTCGGTGATGGCATGTCGGGAAGTTCAGCGTTCGAGGAACGACTGACCCGCACTCACCAAGGTGATGCAATGGTAGGGCTATTGAGGTTACCAACCTGGAGCGGCTCCAAGGCTTGGATAACCGACCGGTGACGAGTGGCATGCAAACCGAGATTAGGAGGGCTTGGCGGGAGTGCCTTTTCTCTTACAGGTGCTACTCCTTGCTTGATTGCCGGTAGGCCAACCTCACGCAGTGATGTCGAGTCCGATAGAGAAGGGGGGGGAACATGCAAAATTTAGACTTGGTGTGGCAACAAGCGGAAAGGGTTTTTGGTGACAAAGCTAAAGCTGCCGCATGGCTGTCGACGCCGAGGCAGTTGTTCGGTGGCGTTACTGCAATCGAATTCGTGAAAGACCAGGAAAGCTTGCAGCGCGTGATTGAGGTGCTAACTCAGATCGAGCATGGGCTCGTTTGTTGAAAACTCTGCGCAACGTAGGTCGTTCAGCAAGTCTCGCTCGGCGATATGGGCGCGCTAGGCATAGGTCTGAGGCTTGGCACTGGTGCTGTGAGGACATACAGTATTCCCCCAGACCGTTTGTTCCGAGGGATCACAATAAAGGTGTTCGTTAACTCCGTTGTCAGCGATGGCCACCAGAGCTCTCTGGCAATTCGCCATCTGCAGCTTGATCATCGGCTTCAGCGCCTCAGACTAACGGAGCTTAGCCAGGCGATCGAGCTCGGCTCTAACCTTGACCAACTTGCCCGCGTTCATTCGGGCAGCCCATTTTTTAGTTGCTCAGAGTCATTATGAACAATCAGTCACTTCGGTTAGGCCTGTTAATAGGTGCGGAGAGTTGCTGCGGTGTCAATCGTTTGTCGTGTAGAGCAGCGTTGTGAATGAAGCGCTCCGCAGTTTCAGCCATAAGCTGAAGTTGATTATTGAGTACTTCAATCTTCTCCTCAAGACGCCTGATCGTTTCAGCGGCTGCCGTGAGACTTTTAGGCTTCGGAAGGCTCGCCGCTCTATCTCGATGGGACGTTATTGCGGCCTTTCTAAGCTTGTATGCGTTGACGATGATAGGCTTTCCGGAAAGCGCTTGCCGCGTCGGTGCAAAATCCAGAACCAATACGGATGCCTTGCAAATCGCGTCCCAGGTGAGTTTGTTGCCGACTGGCCAATCGCGAATGAGATTGACGATGGCTTTGATTTCTTTCGGAGTGAACGCGCGAGGCATTAGTCAGATTCCATTAAGCTCTTAAGACAGCTCATAAGATCATCAGAGTATTCAATGCTGAAGGCGTCTGAAGCAACTTTTTCTGGATGCTTACTCGCCATGATCCGCTTAGCATGTGTGAAGTCCTTACCAGCCATCTGCACAGGGCTACCATCTGGCAGATTTGGATCCTTGTGCATCGCTACGATGGCGTTTAGGCGTTCCAGATAACGAGTGTGTGAATCAACCCAGCGTGTGGCAGGGCGATTTCCCGCCTCGATTTCCTTAAGTGTAGCCCCCAAGTTTTCAGCAACCATGTCTCGCTCGCGCTCAACAGCTGCGAGCGATTTCTTATGGCCCTTACAGTGCACAAGCTCCGAGCAATTGAGGCAGTCTGCGGCCTTCTGGCACGGATCTATCGTCCACGGATGCACACAGATACCGTAACGAGTGGTGATCATTGGGCCCTTATCACGGATGTCGTAGTCAGCAGCCGTGACAGGGACTGGATTCACATCCACGACAGGAATCATCGCGTCGCCTAGCTGCCGGGCCGAACGGTCAGGATCTTTATGCATGTAGACGCGGGATTGCCCAACAGAGGCCCGAGTACTCCAATCGGTGATACGGTCAATGCCAATACCTGCTTCTTGTGCGGCAGTATTAAGGAAGTGGCGCAGTTGATGTGAGCGCAGCCCAATGTCCCGGTACCCGTGGCGAGTTAGGAAAGACTCATATGTCTTCCCGTTGATGCTGCTAACTTTGTCCGTCGTAACGCGCTTGGTATAGTAGTCGTGATTCACTGGTGCCAAGAAGATTGGGCTCGTCTGGTGACGCTCAGCAAGCTGGGATTCACGGATGCAAAACAATGATTCCGACATCTTTGGGGGCATTGCACCGTACAGTTTGGGATCGACCTGATAGGGAAAATGCGGATTCATTTTCAGGTTGTACTCGCGAACCACTGCCCACAACGTCGTTAGCGTCCAGCCCGCGAGCTTATGGGCACCTTGCATGATCTTCATCAGGTTTTCAGCTGATTTTCTAGAAGGCCGTCCCAGCGCTTGAACGACCTGGTCTCTCGTCAAGAGCTGACCCGGAGCAACGTCGGGCACCGTGCTGTGTGGGTAAAAGCTCGTGGAGCCGCTCTCGTAATGTCGGGCTAGTCGACGAGCTTCTTCCGTCATTTCCCGCACCCTCCGAAAAGCTTCTTCACAGTGCCCTGCCATTACAGCAGGAACGCCCTTCGTAGCCATTTTCTTGTTTTTGGTGGAGTAATAATGCAGGAAAAACTGCGGCTTACCTTCGGTGTCAGTGCCTGACTGGAGCGTGTTGAGCCGGAACCAGCGATGGTCATTGATTCGCATCGGCGCTGATAACAACATCGCAGTCAAGCTGGTAACGTAGACCGCCTCATCATCTAACTCTCCCTTGTAGCCATTCGAGAAAATTTCGGCGAGCGACAGAAGCGCCTCATCATCCGGAAGTTTAGTTCTGCGGACTTCCAAACTGTCGGTGAACTCACGTCCTCGGAAGGGATGCTCCCAATACCGGAGCGAGTTAGAGCTGATGTTTTGATCCGCTACCAGCCTGGCAAGATTCTGTACGGCAATACCGGCATTAAGGTGACCTTTTGGCTTCTTTTTGATGATCTCAATTGCTTTGTCAAGGTGCCTCGTAGAGAGCTCGGTGATATCTGCAACTCCATCCAGCTGTATCAATGCCGCCTCAACATGTTGAAGGGCTCCATACTCATGGCGGAATATTTTCCCTGAGTTGCCTTTTCTTGAGTTAATGATGTATGCCTTCGCGAACTCCATGTACATGCCATCAAACTGCTGCTCTTCGGTGGGTAGGGCGCTCTTGTGAATTTTTACATTGTGTTTTATGAAGCGAAGACCGCCCCTTGGAGTGTTCCATGCATTAGCCCCCCAAGTGAAACCTGGGACGTCTCTCCACATCGTCGAGATGTGCTGCGCATGGTGTATGTATGCATTCAGATGCTGTTCGTTTTCCAGCTGAGCTTTGGATTTAAAGGGGACTGTATTCGTCATGGTGTTCGATTCGTTTGGTGAAGATTGTGCGGATTACTGATTGTGGAATCAGCAATCCACCGCAGGCGTTACCACATGTCTTAGTCAAGCGCTGGTAATTGGCGCCAAAGTCAGCGCGTTCCGATGGCTATATCGTTGGGCGCCTGCACAGTTTCGAGTTTTCTAGTCATCATCATCGTGAGGATCGGCTCCGGCGTTCACTACTGCTTCCGCCGCAAGCTCTGCTTTACGGGCGTCGCAGAGCCTTATCACAAGTTTGACTGCATCGATGTCCTTGGTGATTTGCAATGGACGGAGGATTGAGCGCGCTGAGCTCGGAATGTGGATGTTGTTTTCCTCTTCCTGCCGCTCATACAGGCGGAGCAAGACTTCCTCATGAGGGCCATCCACCCACGGTTCAAATTTGTTACAGCGATAGCAGGGAATGGGTACCGATGCTGTGCAGAAGTCAGACCCGCAGGAACCTACTGCTTTACGCCCGTCAAGTTCCACTCGGGTTGATGGATCCCCCCCACGAGAGGCGTGCGCCTCGCTGTCGCGGAGAGTACCGGCAAACGCCTGTGCCAAAGGGGACATGATGGGCTTGATATCTTCATTGAGCTTTCGGGCATCCTCTGCTGGATCGTCATAGTAGTGATCGATCGACTTCAGCGATTCGTGCCCTAGCCAGTACGACAGTACTTTACGTGAGACTCCTAAGCGCGCGAGCTGGCGAGCCCTCGTGTACCTCATCCTGTAGGCGAACTCGTAGATCGGCTCTCCCGTCACATGGGAGAAAACCGGAGTGCCATAGGCTCGCTGGCACATCTGGGCAATAGAGCTGCCTGACATGTGCCAGATAGGGGTAGCGAGCTGTTCAAGCAGAGTGCTGTTCGCCTGAACAGATTTCGCACGTCTGGTCATGCTCCTCTTATGATGGCGTTGCCCTATCTGCAAAAAGGGCAGTTGTAGGCGCTCTTCTGAAGTCATGGTTCTGCCAAAATGGCTCTCGAAAGCTTCGACGCTCTCGCTGATCTGCGCTTGGCAAAGCGACCATAGGTCATCACCCATGGGATGGACTTCGGATTTAGAACCGCGAAACCATAGGTCTGAACCCCTATCTTTAACGCCGGGAAACTCGACTCGTTTGCCGGTTACACCATCAGTTTCACCCAGCTCTTGGAAGTCGCAAATCTTCAGATGAGAATATTGTAGCCCTCTGCGACCATACTGAGCGTTGAGTAGGAGGACAACAGTGTTCACGAGGGACTTACGGCCTGCCTCATAGTCGTCCCAATACGTCTGGACTAGGTCGTCATACTCTTGTTCGGTGTACCATCCCTGCGTTGGGTCGCCGGAAGTAATTCTTTTTTGATATATAGTGTACGATCGCTGTTCCAGATTGACGACGTCGATCGTGGCGTCATCTACGCCTGCATATCCTAGCTTGTGCCAATGGATCAAAAACAAACTTATCGCATTGACATCGGAGTTAGACAAATTCTTTATTAGGTGTGGGTAGAGATCGCTGGTGATTCTGTCGACGTTCGAAAGCGTCACCGCCCGGTTAAAGCTGCGAAGTCTTACTGCAAGCGTTGGCGGCGATATTTTTGAGCTGGAAGCGATCGATAAGATGGTTGATTTAATCCCTTGGGCGGTCTCAGGCTCCATGGATAATAACGCGCCGATATTGGCTCGATGGACGCCATAGAGTTCAACCACTCCCTCTTTGAAGACTGCGCTATAACCACCACTAGCTGTAGAGCTGATGGTGTCGAAAGTATCCAAGGTTGTGAGCTCTTCAGCACTGAGATCGTGACGGGAGATAGCTTCTTCCGTTTCATAAGCCGGATTGGAAGTTTCCACAGTCGGAGCTGCCTTCATTGCAATCGAATCGCTCATTGCTTTCTATCCTCTTTGTTCTTTGCGGTATGCGAAGCGATTGCAAGCCCATGTTCAAAAGCGGACTCTTGAATGTGACGCATGTCGTAATCTCTGGCTGATTCTGATCCGGCGCTCCATCCCATCCAGAGTTCTCTCTCGATACGAGTCTGTTCGTCTGATATGCCCCGCGCTGTTGCATGTTTGGAAAAATTATAGTTCCAGTGGTGGCGGAGAAGGTGAGGGTGCAGGCCTATGAGTTTTGGTTCCCGCTTAAGAATCTCCTTAAACGCAGATCTGAAAGTAGAGAATTCAATTTCTTGACCCTGGTTTTGTCCCGCTTTATGGTTTACAAAAATGAATGATTCATCTGTAAACCCTACATTCGGGATTTTCGAGCGATAGGTGTCCAGATAAATGATCATCATCTTTTCCAATGCAGGGGAGATTGGAATCTTGCGGCCCACGGTTTTCGCCACAGGCTGATTCATTCTCCTGTCGAACTTATCGTCGTGATTACGCTCGATTTGCAGATAGGCATGGTCACCGCCTCGCGCAGGAATAAAGTGCGGGTATTTCAGACTTAATAGTTCGCCAAGTCTCATCCCCGTGTCATAAAGAGTCCTAAGAGCTAGGATGTTGCGAAATAAAAGGCCGCGCTGGAAATGGGTTGCCGACAGATTGGCATTGCCATCCTCATAATCTTCAAACCAGCGCAATAGCACTTCTTCAGCTTTTGCGTCCAAACGTTTTGTGAGACGTCTGCGCTTCTCACGGGCCTTAGACGGGGTTTTGCGTTTGCGGGCTAGGAGCTGCTCCCTGAAGCCTTCAATGAGCGTCTTGTTTGATTCCTCATTTCGATTGGTAACGTGGTAATCGAACATCCAGCCGAAGTAATCAGCGACTACCTTGAGGGTGTAATTCAGTTTGGTGCTTTTGATCGATGAACCATCGTTTTTTTTGGTATTGGTCGCCAAGGCGTTAACCAGCGAGTCGATCTCTAGTGTAGACAAAAGGGCTTTAGTCGCGAACCGGTGCTCAAGATCAATCCCACGTTCACTCGCCCACGTGTAAACCTTCTTCAGGATCAACAGGGTAATGCGCTGGGTGTTGGCCATCAGGCTGGCCGACCTGATGGTCATGTATGCAGTGGGGTAGAAGAGCGGGAAGCCGTCCCCATCCTCATCAAACAGAAGCGAGAACCTCCAACCACTTCTCGCTTTGTAGTTTCTTATCTTGAGCTTCATCTGTTTACATTTTCCATCGGAGTTTCTGAGGTCGTCTTTCTATTTTTACACAAAAATCTGGCTGCTTGTGTGAACAAAGGCCTATAGTGCCCGTTACAGAGGGATTAACCTGGGCAGTGATGACACTATCTGACTGACAGTATGGAATACTCGATATTGGAGAAAGAAGGGCGGATCTACTCCGTGGCCAAGTCAGGCTACTTTGCCTGGCCGGTGGCCGCCAACGCACAAATGACCACCGGTACCGACTTGCTTGAGCGCCTGTATGCGGCAACGCGGCGGCCGGCCATGGTGGTGCTCAGCGGCGATGAACCGGCGCTGCTGGGCTCACTCGATGGCGCATTGCTGACGCTGGAGCGCCAGTTGATCCGCCGTTATCCCCACCACCTGCAAACTCGCTTGCAACCCTCTGGCGTCTGGGAGCTGCGCGCGGCGCTGGCGGCGCGGTATACCTCCTCGCCCACGCGTTGCTGGCAGGCGGATGAGGTGTATATCGGCGCCGACTTGCGCGGTGTCCTGGAGATCCTGATCGACGCCCTGGGTCTCAAGGGCACGGTAGTGGTCGTCGAGTCACCTTGCGATTATCGGGTCTTGCGCCTGTTGCAGGGCGCTGGCGTGCGGGTTATCGAACTGCCGTGGCAGGCCGATGGACACTTCGATTTGACGACCTTTGAACACCTGCTGCGCCACGAGCCGGTGCATCTGGTGCTGCTGTCGTCGGTGGCGAGCATGCCGTCAGGCAGCGTGTTGTCGCTACAGGAGCGGTTGCAGGTAGCGCACCTGCTGGAACGCTACGGTTGCTGGCTGCTGGAGAATGACACCTTTGGCGAACTGAGCTTCGTACCGTCCCCAACGGCGTTGCGAGACCTGGTCAACCCCGAGCGACTGATGGTGTTTTCGTCACTGGAAAAAACCCTTGGTCCGGAAGCACCGTTTGGTTTTGTACTGTCGCGGCAACTGAGCAGCCAATTGCAGCGCCAGTTTTTGTTGCGCGCATTCCGTTTGTCGTCGATCCGCCAGCGGGCCATTGCGCGCTTGTACGAAAGCGGGCGGTTTGACCAGCACTTGCAGACGCTGCGCCAACGGCTTGGCGAACAAGCGCAGGCCATGAGTCATCGTCTGGACGTGCGGTTGGAGGGGCGGGTGAGCTACCGAATGCCTGGCGCCGGTGCCAGCTTCTGGCTGCAGTCGACCACGGCGGTGGACATGCATCAGGTGTTCCAGCGCCTGGTGACGCAACAGGTGGTGATCGCCCCGGGTGAGCTGTTCAGCCTCAGCGGCCTGCATCACCAGCATATGCGCCTGAGTCATGCATTCAGCGGTCATCCGAACTTGGATATCGTCCTGGATACGTTGGCCGCGGCGCTGCAGCAGGCACAGGTCTGATGGGTATGAAATTTCTGTTTGAGTTGTGGGATCGATACCGTCGCGCAGTAGTCCAAGTCCCCGTAAACTGTCATTTTTCCGAATACTCATTTTCCGAGGTTTATGCATGACTATCAGTCCTTTTGCGGGCAAGCCGGCACCAGCCCAGTTGCTGGTGGATATCCCGCGACTGGTCACGGCCTATTACACCGGCCAGCCTGATGCAGCGATCTCCACCCAGCGCGTGGCGTTTGGTACTTCCGGGCACCGTGGCAGCTCGTTCGAGCTGAGCTTCAACGAATGGCATGTGCTGGCGATCAGTCAGGCTATCTGCCTGTACCGCGAGGCCCAGGGCATCGATGGCCCGCTGTTTGTCGGCCTGGACACCCACGCCCTGTCGACGCCGGCCGGCGCCAGTGCGTTGGAAGTGCTCGCCGCCAATGGCGTGCATGTCATGCTCGCCGAAGGCGACGAATACACGCCGACGCCGGCGATTTCCCACGCCATCATCTGCTACAACCGTGGCCGCACCCGTGGCCTGGCCGACGGTATCGTGATCACGCCGTCCCACAACCCGCCGCAAAGTGGCGGCTACAAGTACAACCCGCCTAACGGTGGCCCGGCCGACACCCATGTCACCAAGTGGATCGAAGCCAAGGCCAACGAACTGTTGGCCAACCAGCTCGCCGGGGTCAAGCGCATCACCCACGCCCAGGCGCTCAAGGCTGATACCACCCACCGCCATGATTACCTCAACAGCTACGTGGCCGACCTGGTCAATGTGATCGACATGGATGCCATCCGCAGCGCCGACTTGCGCCTGGGCGTCGATCCGCTGGGTGGAGCAGGGGTGCGTTACTGGTCGGCGATTGCCGAACACTACCGTCTGAACCTGGACGTGGTGAACACCGAAGTCGACGCGACCTTCCGCTTCATGAGTGTGGACTGGGACGGCCAGATCCGCATGGACCCGTCTTCCAGCTATGCCATGCAAGGGCTGATCGGCCTCAAGGAGCGCTTCGATGTGGCGTTCGCCTGCGACCCTGACCACGACCGTCACGGCATCGTGACCCCGTCGGGCGGGCTATTGGCGCCGAACAACTACCTGGCGGTGTCCATCGATTACCTGTTCCAGAACCGCCCCGACTGGCGTGCCGATGCGGCCGTGGGTAAAACCGTGGTCAGCAGCGGCCTGATCGATCGTGTTGCGGCGCGTATGGGCCGTCGTTTGTACGAAGTGCCGGTGGGCTTCAAGTGGTTTGCCGATGGCTTGTTTGAAGGTTCGCTGGGGTTCGGTGGCGAAGAAAGCGCCGGGGCTTCGTTCCTGCGCAAGGACGGTAGCGTCTGGAGTACCGACAAGGACGGCCTGATCCCGGCGCTGCTCGCCGCGGAAATGACCTCGCGCAAGGGCCAGGACCCGAGCCAGCTCTATCGCGGCCTGACTGACGCACTCGGTGAGCCGTTCGCTATCCGCGTCGATGCCAAGGCGACGCCGGCGCAAAAAGCCTTGCTGGGCAAACTGTCGCCGCAGCAGGTTACGTCCACGCAATTGGCCGGGGAGAGTATCCAGCAGGTTCTCAGCCATGCGCCAGGCAACGACCAGGCTATCGGCGGTTTGAAGGTCATGACCGAAAACGGCTGGTTCGCCGCGCGTCCATCGGGTACCGAGGATATTTACAAGATCTACGCCGAGAGCTTTATCGGCGAGGATCACCTCAAGCAGTTGGTGCAAGAGGCTCAGGTGCTGGTAGACGGGGCGATCTCTGAGTAACTGACACCCCTGAGGTCCAAATGTGGCAGGGGGGCTTGCCCCCGATGGCCTCTGGGCTGGCCAGGGTGTTGTGTCGATCCCGGTCCAAATGTGGGAGGGGGCTTGCCCCCGATGGCGGCCTCTGGGCCGACCAGGATGTTGGATCGGACCGAGTACATATCCGTTTCTGCGGTAACGGCTGCTAATGGTTCCGCTTTTACAGCGGCTCACTTTTGAAAAGCGCAAAAGTAAGCAAAACG
>NZ_CVTU01000006.1:0-214 GCF_900004965.1 Pseudomonas sp. 44 R 15 | reverse complement strand
AGCGTGACGGTAGTGGTATCAGCAGTGCCTGGGGTATCGGTAACAGTGGTGTTAACCGCTGTAGTACCTGGCACCAGGTTTTCAAAGTGCTCGCCACCGGTGACGGTTTTGATAGCGGTCGTGACGGTTTGATCGCCTTTGTAGACGTCATTCGGTGCCACGGCGGTGACCGTGCCGCTGGATTGGTTCACACCGATGGTGATGGTTTTGCCGT
>NZ_CVTU01000122.1:116635-134065 GCF_900004965.1 Pseudomonas sp. 44 R 15 | reverse complement strand
TGAACTGGCCTAATGCTCCCGGACACCTCTTAAGGGCGATATGATTCGCCCAATCAGGAGGTTTCATGCAAGAGCGAAAGACCTACACCCGCGAGTTCAAGCAACGTGCTGTAAGCATGGTACTTGATGATAACTGCTCAGTTCCTGACGTCTGTGCGTCGATGGAGGTTGGCCCCACGGCTCTGCGCCGTTGGATTGAGCAGGTTCGCAAAGAGCGTCAGAAAGGGCAGCCAGTGGCAGGTACTAAGGCAATCAGCGATGAACAGCGAGAGCTTCAACAGCTGCGAGCCAAGGTCAAGCGCCTGGAGACCGAGGCTGAAATCTTAAAAAAGGCTACGGCTCTCTTGATGTCGGATCCCGATCGTTTTTCCTGATCGAGGAGCTGAGAGAGTCGAGTTCGTATCCGATCTGCCTGCTTTGCAGTGCGCTGGGCGTTTCCCGCAGCGCGTTTTATGACTGGCTTAAGCGTCGCTCAGTGCCGAATACCAAGCGTGACGCGCTCAGAGCAAAAGTTGCGCAATTGCATGACGAAAGCCGGGGAAGTGCAGGCGCGCGGATGATCTCTCAGCACTTGAAAGCCCAGCAGATCAAGGTGGGACGGCATCTGGCCGGAAAACTCATGGCGGAGGCAAATCTGGCCAGCAGACAGCGCCGCCGCCATCAGTATCGCTCTAGAGGCGTCGAAGCATTTGTGGCCAAGAATCTGCTCGAGCGTAACTTCGAGCCAACCGCAATCAATCAGGCCTGGTGCGGCGACGTTACCAGCCTGATGGTTGGTAAACGTTGGTATCACTTGGCAGCGGTCATTGATCTGTTCGCCCGCCGAATCGTTGGCTGGGCGTTTTCCCTGATCAACGACGCCAACCTGGTTAGCAAGGCGCTGAGAATGGCGGTGGAGGTTCGAGGCAAACATGCAGGCTTGATGTTTCATTCGGATCAAGGCAGCCAATACACCAGCCAGCTCTTTCAGTCCGAGCTGCTGGAGCATGGAATAACGCAAAGCATGAGCCGCAGAGGGCAATGCTGGGACAACGCGCCAACAGAGCGTTTCTTCGGGACGCTTAAATCAGAGTGGGTGCCCAATAAGGGCTACACCACAGTTGAAGAAGCCAGGCGGGATATGACCAGCTTCTTCATGCGATACAACCGAATCAGGCTCCACAGCTACAACAACTACCTGTCGCCAATAGCCATGGAGCAAAAAGCGGCATAAACACCGTAATCGGTGTCCGGGATTACTTGACCAGTTCAGGCTTGCCCCCGATGGCGGTGGATCAGTCACAGATTGATCAACTGACCCACCGCTATCGGGGGCAAGCCCCCTACCACATTGGTCTGCATTGCAACATTGGGGTTGGTGGCACTGGCTGGCCGTTGCCAAGACCAGGCTCCATCGAATGCCTGACCTGCACAAAACCCACTGCCTGAACGCGGTCAAAACTGTGGGAGGGGGCTTGCCCCCGATGGCGGTGGGTCAGTCACAGATTTATCAACTGACCCACCGCTATCGGGGGCAAGCCCCCTCCCACATTGGTCTGCATTTCAACATTGGGATGGGTGGCACTGGCTGGCCGTTGCCAAGACCAAGCTCCATCGAATGCCTGACCTGCACAAAACCCACTGCCTGAACGCGCTCAAAACTGTGGGAGGGGGCTTGCCCCCGATGGCGGTGGGTCAGTCACAGATTTATTAACTGCCCCACCGCTATCGGGGGCAAGCCCCCTCCCACATTCGGGCATACAGTGCCTGTGAGACCTACTTCGACACCGGCATCGCAAACTCCGCGCCCTGCTCGATGCTCTCCGACCAGCGCTGCATGATCGACTTCTGCCTGGTGTAGAAACGCACGCCCTCGGTGCCATACGCATGCATGTCGCCAAACAGGCTCTTCTTCCAGCCACCAAACCCATGCCAGGCCATCGGCACCGGGATCGGCACGTTGATGCCGACCATGCCCACTTCAATACGCCGCGCAAACTCGCGGGCAATGTGGCCGTCGCGGGTGAAGCAGCTGACGCCGTTGCCGAACTCGTGGTCGTTGACCAGCTTCACGGCCTCCGCGAAGTCGTTGACGCGCACACAGGCCAGCACCGGTCCGAAGATTTCTTCGCGGTAGATGCTCATGTCCCGGGTCACGTGATCGAACAGCGTGGCGCCAAGCCAGAAGCCATTTTCCAGGCCGGGTTCGGTGGGCACGTAGTCACGGCCATCGAGCAGCAAGTGCGCGCCGGCCTGTACGCCCTGCTCGATATAGCCACGGATGCGTTCCAGCGCCACTTTCGACACAATCGGCCCCATTTCGGCTTTCAAATCGCGGCCATCGGTGATGCGCAGCGTCTTGGCGCGTTCGGTCAAGGCCGCAATGACTTTGTCGCCGACATCCCCCACCAGCACCGCCACCGAGATCGCCATGCAGCGCTCGCCGGCACTGCCGTAGGCGGCGCCCATCAGCGCATCGACGGTGCGCTCGATATCCGCGTCGGGCATCACCACCATATGGTTTTTCGCCCCGCCCAGGCCTTGTACGCGCTTGCCGTGGCGGGCGCCGCTCTCGTAGATGTACTGGGCAATCGGCGTGGAACCGACAAAACTCACGGCCTTGACGTCCGGGTGTTCGATCAGCGCGTCCACCGCTTCCTTGTCGCCCTGCACCACGTTGAACACGCCCTTGGGCAAGCCCGCTTCACGCAAAAGCTCGGCCATGAACAACGAAGCACTCGGGTCGGTGGGGCTTGGCTTGAGGATGAAGGTGTTGCCCGCCGCAATGGCAATCGGGTACATCCACATCGGTACCATCACCGGGAAGTTGAACGGGGTCACGCCGGCGACCACGCCCAGGGGCTGGCGCAGGGTCCAGTTGTCCATGCCACGGGAGACCTGGTCGGAATGTTCGCCCTTGAGCAGGTTGGGAATGCCGCAGGCGAATTCGAGAATATCGATGCCACGGTCGACCTCGCCCTGGGCATCGGTAAAGACCTTGCCGTGTTCGGCGACGATGATGCGCGCAAGGTCGTCCTTGCGTTCACGCAGCAGGTGCAGGTATTCGAACAACACACGGGCGCGGCGGATCGGCGGGGTGTCGGCCCAGCCGGCGAAGGCGGCCTGAGCAGAGGCGACGGCTTCGGCCACGGTCTGGCGGCTGGCCAGGGCCACGCGCGCGGTGACTTCGCCGGTGGCCGGGTTGTAGACGTCCTGATAGCGATCATCGCGGCTCACGCGCTGGTCGTTGATGTAGTGCTCAAGGGTAGTGGGCATGGCAGGCGCTCCAGGTAGTTGGCGTTGGCACCCACCTTAGGCTTTCGCTTTGTTCCGAACCAGAGCAGAATCCTGAACTTATTGTGCACACTGGCGAACAATACCCCCATGGAAAAAGCCGAGATCGAAGGGCTGTGGACCCATATCCACTGGCTGTCGGTGCTGGAAGAACAAGGCACCTACACCACCGCCGCCACACGCCTGGGCGTGAGCAAGTCGGCGGTGAGCCAGCGTATTTCCGACCTGGAAAAGGCCACCGGCACCCGCCTGGTCACGCGCACCACGCGCAGCGTACGGCTGACCGACGCGGGGCTGTCGTTGACCCGCGAAGTGCGCAGCGCCTATGAACACATCGCCCGCAGCTTTTCTTCGGTGCGCGACCAGGCCGGGGAAGTCCGTGGCCTGGTGCGGCTGACCGCGCCCGTGGCGTTCGCCCGGCAACAGCTGGTGCCGCACCTGCCGCAATTTTTGCAGCAATACCCGCAGGTGCGCATCCAGCTGGACGTGTCCGACGCCCTGAGTTCACTGGCCGCCGAAGGCTACGACCTGGCCGTGCGCCATGGTTTCCAGATCCCCGAAACCCATGTGGCCTGGAAGCTCTGCGACACCGCCTCGGTGCTGGTCGCGACCCGCGACTACCTGGAGCGCCATGGCGAACCCGGCACGCCGAGCGAGCTGTCGGCGCACAACTGTTTGTTCTACCCACGCGGCACCGACCAGCCGGCCTGGACCTTCGAACGCGGCAGCCAACACATCGAACGCTTGACCATCCCCATCGCCGGCAGCTTCGCCACCAACAACAGCGAAGCCCTGCGCGACGCGGCGCTCAACCACCTGGGCATCGCCCTGCTGCCGGACTTCAGCGCCCATGCGGCGCTGGCCGAGGGCAAGCTGGTGCAGGTCTTGAAGGGTTGGACGCTCAAGGGCGCGTTTGCCGATGAGATCTACCTGATTCGGCCGTACTCGCCCCATGTGCCGAAGTCAGTGAGTGCGTTGGTGGGCTTTTTAAAGGCGCAGTTGGCCGGCGGGTTTCGATTCGCGGGCTGAGGCAAAAAAAAGCCCGGCGACACACGCGGATGCGTCACCGGGCAAAGCAAGCGACCTGCTTCAGAAACGCGGCTTGAGCGTTTTCCAGTCCGGTTGATAGCGCTGCATTTGTTTCACGTCATCACGCTGACGGATACCGCAACTGAGGTATTGGTCATGCAGCTTGCCCAACTGATCGTGGTCAAGTTCCAAGCCCAGCCCCGGCGCGCGGGTGATGCTCACGCAGCCGTCGACGATAGGCAGCTTGCCGCCCTTGATCACCTCCTCGTCCGGCTCCTGCCACGGGTAGTGCGTGTCACAGGCATAGTCGAGGTTGGGCACCGCGGCCGCTACATGGGCCATGGCCATCAGGCTGATGCCCAGGTGTGAGTTGGAGTGCATCGACACGCCCAGGCCAAAGGTGTGGCACATCTTCGCCAGCACTTGGGTGTCACGCAGGCCGCCCCAGTAATGGTGGTCGGCGAGCACGATCTGCACGCTGTTCAACGCAACGCTGCGGCGAAACTCGTCGAAGTCGGTCACCACCATATTGGTCGCCAGGGGCAAGCCGGTACGTGCGTGCAGCTCGGCCATGCCGTCCAGGCCGGGGGTCGGGTCTTCGTAATATTGCAGGTCGTCGCCCAGCAGTTCGGCCATGCGAATCGAGGTGTGCAACGACCAGTTGCCGTTCGGGTCGATGCGCAGCGGCACGCCCGGAAACGCCTGTTTAAGCGCCTTGATACAGCGCACCTCATGCTCCGGCTCCAGCGCACCGGCCTTGAGCTTGATGCTTTTGAAGCCGTAGGTTTCAAGCATGCGCCGGGCCTGGGCGACGATCTGCGCTTCAGTCAGGGCCTCCCCCCAACTGTCGGGTTTGTAGGGCGAATCGATATGTTCGGCGTATTTGAAAAACAGGTAGGCGCTGAACGGAATCCGGTCGCGAATCGCACCGCCGAGCAGGTCCACCAGCGGCACATTCAGCGCGTGCGCCTGCAGGTCGAGAAACGCCACTTCGAACGCCGAATAGGCATTGCTTACGGCTTTGCTGGCATGGGAGCCCGGCGCCAGCTCCGCCCCGGCAATGCTCTGCGGTCTATACGCCGCCACGGTGGCCTGGACGATAGTGCGCAGGCCATTGAGGTTGAACGGGTCCAGCCCGATCAGCTGTGGCTGAACCTGTTGCTGGATCGCCAGCGCTGGCGCATCACCATAGCTTTCGCCGAGGCCGATGTAACCGGTGTCGCTTTCAATCTCGATGATCGAGCGCAGCGCAAAAGGCTCATGGATGCCACTGGCGTTGAGCAGCGGCGGGTCGCGAAAGGCAATCGGGGTGACGGTGACGCGGACAATTTTCAAGAGACGGCTCCCTGTGGACCTGGACGCACTGTGTGATGTGCCGTGGATGAAGTGGGTGGCGTACCGCTGCGCGGTGCGGTGCGGGCAAAAAACACCAACACCGCCGCCGCCAGTGAAGTGGCCGCCAGCCCGTAGAGGCCGCCCTCGATGGACCCCGTGGTCTGCTCCAGCAAACCGAACGTGGTGGGCGCCACGAAACCGCCCAGGTTGCCGACCGAATTGATCAAGGCAATCACCGCCGCCGCGACCCGCGCGTCCAGGTACCCCTGGGGGATCGGCCAGAACAGCGCCGAAGCGGCCTTGAAGCCGATGGCGGCAAAACAGATGGCGACGAACGCAAACACCGGCCCGCCGATGGTGGACATGAACATGCCGAACGCGGCGATCACCAGCATCAGTGACACCCACGCCTGCTGGTGCTTCCACTTGCTGGCCAGCGAGGCGAAGCCGTACATGGCGACGATGGAAATCAACCAGGGAATGGAATTGAACAGGCCCACCTGGAAGTCACCCAGGTCGCCCATTTTCTTGATCATGCTCGGCAGCCAGAACGTGGCGCCGTAAATGGTCAGGGCGATGGAAAAGTAGATAAAGCAGAACAGTGCGATCTGCGTATCGGCGAGCAGTTTGAACATCGACGGCCGCACGCCCCGGCTCGCCTCGCGCGCCTGTTGCTCGAGTGCAATGGCACTGACCAGCGCGTGTTTTTGCGCAGCGCTGAGCCACTTGGCCTGGTGCGGGTGGGACTGCAGCCAGAACCACACGAAGCCGCAGAGCACGATGGACGCGAAGCCTTCGATCAGGAACATCCATTGCCAGCCATGCAGGCTCAACCCGCTGACATTGAGCAACGCGCCCGACACCGGCCCGGAAATCACCGAGGCAATCGCCGACCCACTGAGGAAAATCGCCATGGCCTTGCCGCGCTCGCTGGCCGGCAGCCACTGGGTGAAGTAATAGATGATGCCGGGAAAGAACCCGGCTTCGGCGGCGCCCAGGATAAAGCGCAACACGTAGAAGCTGGTTTCGCCCTGCACGAACGCCATGCCCATCGCGGCCGCGCCCCAGGTGAACATGATGCGCGTCAACCAGGCCCGCGCGCCGTAGCGTTGCAACAACAGGTTGGACGGTACTTCGAAGATCGCATAACCGATGAAGAACAGCCCTGCGCCCAAGCCATAGGCCGCCGCACCAATGCCCAAGTCGGTTTCCAGATGGCTGCGCACGAAGCCGATATTGACGCGGTCGATGTAGTTGACGATGAACATCACCACGAACAACGGCAGCACATGGCGCTTGACCTTGGCGGCGGCGCTCGCAAGCACGCTCGGGTCTGGCGCATTCTGGAGGGTATCCACGGGCAACTCCCTTTCATTATTTTTTTTGGGGACAGCTCGATGATGGACGCCCGGTATTGTTCCCGTCTAATCTAACCTGGCATTGGATTGATACCGGAATTAGATCAATGTTCGAACTGACGCAACTGCGCTGCTTCACCACCGTGGCCACCGAGCTGAACTTTCGCCGCGCCGCCGAACGCCTGAACATGACTCAGCCGCCGCTGAGCCGGCAGATTCAGTTGCTCGAGCATCATCTGGGCGTGGACCTGTTTGTCCGAACCACCCGCAGCGTCGCGCTGACCGCCGCCGGCCGGGCGTTTTTCATCGAGGCGCAGTACCTGCTGGAGCGCGCCCAGCAAGCGGCGGTCACTGCGCGGCGCTTTGCCGAGGGCGATATCGGTACGGTCAACATCAGCTTCGTCGGCAGTGCGGTGTACGAGTTTTTGCCCAAGGTGATCGCCGAGGCGCGGCTCAAGCAGCCCCGCGTCAAGATCGACCTGTCCGAAATGAACACCTACCAGCAGTACGAAGCCTTGCGCGCCCGGCGCATCGACCTGGGCATTGTCCGCGCGCCGCTGCTGGAGCCCGGCTACGCCACCGAATGCCTGGTGCGCGAGCCATTTGTGCTGGCGGTGCCGAGCAGTCATCGACTGGCCCAGGCAGAGACGGTCAGCGTGCACGACCTGGATGCGCAACCGTTCCTGATGTACGCCCATTCCGCCTATCCGCCGTTCAATGAGTTGCTTACCGGCCTGCTGCGCTCGGCCCGCGTCGCGCCGCAGTACGTGCAATGGCTGGGCTCGTCGCTGACCATCCTCGCGCTGGTCAACGCCGGCATGGGCCTGGCCCTGGTGCCGCGTTGCGCCAGCAGTGTGGTGTTCAAGAACGTGGTGTTCCGCGATATCGACCTGGGCGAAGGCGCACAGAGCGAACTGCACCTGATCTGGCGCGAGCACAACGACAACCCGGCGTTCACCATGCTGCTCGAGGGTATCCGCCAGGCGGTGGGCGAGAACCTTCCCGAGCATTGACCCAATCCTGTTGAATACTTGCCTGATCCTCTGAACTTGCAAGCTATTGCATAGATAGCCCTTGCGCGGTGGTCTAGAGTTCGACGATGGGCGACGTACGGTCGCACCACTCCTATAAGAACTTATGCACCACCCACCGATGATCAGCAGGTAAGCCGCCATGCAATTACGTATTAACCAACAGGCCTATGAGGTCGATGCCGACGCCGACACGCCATTGCTGTGGGTGATCCGCGACGACCTGGGCCTGACCGGCACCAAGTACGGCTGCGGCCTGGCCCAGTGCGGCGCGTGTTCGGTGCTGGTGGACGGCAACGTGGTGCGCTCGTGCGTCACGCCGGTGGCCGGTGTGGTCGGTCGCGAGATCACCACCATCGAAGCCATCGAGGCCGATGACGTGGGCAAACGCGTGGTCGCGGCCTGGGTCGAGCGCCAGGTGGCGCAATGTGGTTATTGCCAGTCCGGGCAGGTGATGGCGGCCACCGCGCTGCTCAAGCACACCCCGGCGCCCTCGAAGGCGCAGATCGACGCGGCGATGGTCAACCTGTGCCGCTGCGGCACCTACAACGCCATCCATGCCGCCATGGATGACCTGGCCGCCGGGAAGGAGACCGTCTGATGAGCACTATCCTGCCTGACGTAACCCTCGACGCGCCGGTCAACCTGTCGCGTCGGCGCTTCCTGGCGAGTACCGCCGTCGGTGCACTGGTGATCGGCTTTGGCCTGCCGCTGGGCGCATCCCGGGTGCAGGCCGCCACCGGCGCCGGCGCCGAACGCGGCACCCAGGTGCCGGCGTTCCTGGAGATCCGCCCGGACGGCAGCGTGCGCCTGCTCAGCCCCTTCATGGAAGGCGGCCAAGGCACGCACACCGCCATGGCGCAGATTATCGGCGAGGAGTTGGATGCCGACCCGGCGACGTTCACCGTTGAAGCCGCGCCGCCCGGCGAGGCCTATGTGGTGATGGAAAATGGCATGCGCATTACTGGCGGCAGCATGTCGGTGCGCATGAGTTACCCGACCATGCGCCGCCTCGGCGCCCTCGCCCGGGCCATGTTGCTGCAGGCCGCTGCCGAGCAGCTGAATGTACCGGTCGCCCAACTGACCACCCAACCCGGCCGCGTGCTGCACGCCGCGTCGGGCCGATCGCTGGGTTACGGCGAGTTGGCCGGGCGCGCCCTGGACATGCCGGTGCCGGACCCTGCCGGCATCACCCTGCGCGACCCGAGCCAGTTCCGCTGGATCGGCAAGCCGGTCAAACGCCTGGATGCCTATGACAAATCCACCGGCAAGGCGCAATACAGCATCGACCTGAAAGTCGACGGCATGCTCCACGCCGCCGTGCAGCACGCGCCGCGCCTGGGCATGAGCGTGGGCAGCCTGCGCAACCAGGCCCAGGTCGAGGCCATGAAGGGCGTGCATTCGGTGCACACCTTGCCCGGCGCCGTGGCAGTGGTGGCCGAACGCTGGTGGCACGCCAAGCGGGCCGTTGAAGCGATCCAAGTGGACTGGCTCGACGCCGCCGCCGACTCCAGCGTGCGCGCAATGCCGGCGGACTTTTCCAGCGACACGTACCGTGACTTTCTCGCCACTCAACAGGGCCCGGCCCGTGACGAAGAAAACACGGGAGACGTAGCCGCCACGCTGGCCAGCGCCAAAAGCCGCGTCGACGCCACCTATCACAATCAATACCTCAACCACGCCCAGCTGGAGCCGCCCTCGGCGCTGGCGCGCTACAACCCCGACGGCACGCTGGAGGTGTGGCTGCCGAACCAGGCGCCGGATATGTTCCGCGCCGACATCGCCAAGCGCACCGGCCTGGCCATTGAACAAGTCACCCTGCACTCCCCGCTGCTGGGCGGTTTTTTCGGTCGGCACTTCCTGTATGACTCGGCCAACCCGTATCCGCAGGCCATCGCGCTGACCAAGGCCGTCGGTCGTCCGATCAAGCTGATCTGGAGCCGTGAGGAAGAATTCTTGCGCGATGTGCTGCGCCCGGTCGCGGTGGTCAAGTTCCGTGCCGCGCTGGATGACAAGGGCCTGCCGCTGGCCATCGAAGCGGTCAGCGCCACCGAAGGCCCCACCGAAGCGATTGCCGGCAAACAGGGCGACAAGCTCGACCCCACGGCCCTCGAAGGCCTGTCGGGCAAGAGCTATGCGATTCCCAACACGCGCATCGCGCAGATCTACGTCAAAGGCCCGGCCATGCTCGGCTACTGGCGTTCGGTGGGCAATTCGTTGAACGACTTCTTCTACGAAGCGTTCCTTGATGAACTGGCGGACAAAGGCGGCCATGACCCGTACGAACTGCGCCTGCACCTGCTGCGCGACAATGCGCGGCTGACCACGCTGCTGCAAGCGGTGGGCGAATTGTCCGGCGGCTGGAAGCGCGGGCCGTTCACTGCCGAGGACGGCAGCCGCCGTGCCCGTGGCGTGGCGATGGCCTCGCCCTTTGGTTCCCACGCGGCGGTGGTCGCCGAGGTGTCGATCGAGCACGGCCAGGTCAAGGTGCATGACATCTGGCAGGCCATCGACCCCGGCAGCATCGTCAACCCGGCGATCATTGAAGCCCAGGTCAACGGCGCCGTGGCCCTGGGCCTGTCGCAAACCTTGCTGGAGGAAGCGGTGTACGTGGACGGCATGCCACGGGCGCGCAACTACGACCTTTATCCGATCCTGCCGCCGTCGCGGATGGCGCGGGTGCACGTGAAGATCGTCGAGAGCGGCGAAAAGATGGGGGGCATCGGCGAACCGCCGTTACCGGCCGTGGCACCGGCGGTCGCCAATGCGGTAGCCCGGTTGACCGGCCAGCGCATCCGCAGCTTGCCGTTGAGCCGCTACACCTTCAGTTAACCCACAGGGAACGCCCATGAACAACCGCCGATTCGCAAGAACCGCAGGCTGGCTGGCGCTGCCCTGCCTGATCCTCGCAGGCCTGCTGGCCTGGTACGTCACCCGCGAGCCCGCCTCGCCGTTCGAACAGGAACACGCCACCGGCCTGGACCCGGCACTGGTCAGTCGCGGCGAGTATGTCGCCCGTGTGAGCGACTGCGTGGCCTGCCACAGCCTGGCGGGCAAAGCGCCGTTTGCCGGTGGCCTGGAGATGGCCACGCCGCTGGGGGCCATCCATGCCACCAACATCACCCCCGACCGCGACCATGGCATCGGCCGCTACAGCCTCGCCGACTTCGACCGCGCCGTGCGCCACGGCGTGGCACCGGGCGGGCGCCGCCTGTACCCGGCGATGCCCTACCCGTCCTACGTGAAGCTCAGCGACGACGACGTTAAAGCGCTGTACGCGTTCTTCATGAAAGGCGTGCAACCGGCCAACCAGGCGAATATCCCCAGTGATATTCCCTGGCCGCTGAATATGCGCTGGCCCATCGCCCTGTGGAATGGCGTCTTTGCCCCCACAGCGCCCTATGCGGCCAACCCCGGCCAGGACGCGCTGTGGAACCGTGGCGCGTATATCGTCCAGGGCCCCGGCCACTGCGGCAGTTGCCACACGCCGCGCGGCCTGGCGTTCAACGAGAAGGCCCTGGACCAATCCGGCGCGCCCTTCCTCGCAGGCGCCCTGCTCGACGGCTGGTACGCGCCCAGCCTGCGCCAGGACCCCAACACCGGATTGGGCCGCTGGAGCGAGGCGCAGATCGTGCAGTTCCTCAAGACCGGGCGCAACCAGCATGCGGTGGTCTACGGTTCGATGACCGAAGCGTTCAACAACTCCACGCAGTTCATGGCCGATGACGACCTGGCCGCCATCGCCCGCTACCTCAAGTCTCTGCCCGGCGACCCGCAGCGTGATGGCACGCCCTGGCAGTATCAGGCGGCCGATACGCGCCAGGACATTCCCGGCGCCCACACCTACGCGACCCGCTGCGCCTCCTGCCATGGCCTGGACGGCAAGGGCCAGCCGGAGTGGATGCCGCCGCTGGCCGGCGCCACTTCGGCGTTGGCCAGGGAAAGCGCCTCGGCGATCAACATCACCCTCAACGGCTCACAACGGGTGGTGGCCGCCGGGCTGCCGGACGCCTACCGCATGCCGGCGTTCCGCGAGCAATTGTCAGACCAGGAGATTGCTCAGGTGCTGACCTATGTGCGCAGTACGTGGGGCAATCAGGGTGATGCGGTCGACGCCCAGTCAGTAAGCAAATTGCGCGGACATACCGATCCGGCCAGCGCCAGCCCGATCATTTTGCATATGCGTTGATACACAGCGATCCAATGTGGGAGGGGGCTTGCCCCCGATAGCGGTCGGTCAGTCACCTCTTCATTGCCTGACACCCCGCCATCGGGGGCAAGCCCCCTCCCACATTTTGCTCCAGGCACTTACTTGCTCTCGTCGGCCTTGCCTTCCTGCATCTGCACCGACGATTTGCTGCCGCTGCTGTTGTCCTTGGTGGTGTTATCGGAATTGTCGAAACAGCCGTGCAGCAGGAACACGCTGCAAAGGCTCAAGCCCATATAAAACTTTTTCATGAAATCACCTGATGAGTGAAGGAAATATCGCCAACCCTTGGTGCATGTGGCCAGTACCGGGAGGCAAACGTTCCGCCCAGAGGCGGCGAGACGACGAGTGGTTTGCTGTTGACCTGCCAGCATTTACGCAGAGAATATTCGCGCTAATCTTGATCCGCTACGGCCTGCTGCTGGTGCCCCGAAAAACATCCCGTCTCTCATCCGTGGGCTGAATGCAGCGACACCAACAGAGCGAGGCTTCCCATGCCGGATACCCCTGCCACACCAGCGCAACACTGCACGATCGATTACCTTCAAGACACGCTGTTCGGTGCAAACCCGCTTTCCTGTGAGTGCCAGGCCCGGATTACGCAGCACGGCGAGTGCGTAACGTTGCGTATCCTGTCGCCCTGGCCGGAAACGTTGGCGAAGGCCCATACGCTTACGATCAAGGCAGAAGGCCGCATCTACCATGGCGTCCTTCTGGAAGCGCAGGCATCCGGTGCAGATGAACTGGTGCTGGCTGTTGAACGTCAGCCGCAACGGCCGGGGGCAATCGATCACTGACCCACGCCCCCGGCCAATGCGCGCAAGCGCATCAATCCGGTTGAACACCCACCTCGGCAGGCTTTCTAGATGTGCTCTACCAGCACCCATGGAGGGACTGCCCAATGACAATTACCCACCGGCATTCACTGTGCCTGGCGATCTCGATGGCCGCGCTGACTGCCTGCGCCGGCAATGATTCGGCCTCGAATGTCGTCGCGCCCGGCGAAGCCAAGTCACCCACCACGCGCAGCCTCGACGCCGGCGCCGCGCTGTTGCAATCGCGCCCGCCCATCGACGCGCTGAATGCCTACCTGGACGGCTTTCACTTCTACAACGGCCATCCCGACGTGCAGATGGAAGCCCATCACTACTGCGCCATCCTCAACGAGGAGGTGATCCAGTGCGTGATTTACGACGGCAACCGCAAGGATGCCAAGTTGATGGGCGTGGAGTACATCATCAGCGAGCAATTGTTCAGCACGCTGCCTGCGGCGGAAAAGGCGCTGTGGCACAGCCATGTGCACGAGGTGAAATCCGGCCAACTGGTTGCCCCTGGGATTCCGCAGGTGGCCGAACACGCATTGATGGAAAAACTCGTGCGCACCTACGGCAAGACCTGGCACACCTGGCATACCGACCTGCACAAGCGCCTGCCGTTGGGTGTTCCGCAACTGATGATGGGGTTCACCGCAGACGGCCAGGCCGACGCGAAGATGGTCGCCGAGCGGGATCAGCGGATGGGGGTCGACAGTGCCCGCAAAAAGACCGATCGCGCCGACATCGTAGCTCCGCCCATCGCGCCCGGTGCGGACGCCTGGCGTGAGGGCAACATCATCCAGATCGTCGACCCCACCCAGGCTCCCCACCAGCACTGACGGCAGCAGCCGGTCATTTGGATTGAACGATCATTTGCCGGCGCTTGCCTCACAAGAATCGGGGCGCGTTCGTTGCCCTTCGCACAAGGAGTCCATCCATGTCTTATGACCATCAAGGCACCGCCAGCGTCATTACTGCTTCGCGCCACCTGGGCACCGAAGATGATGAACGGCTGAATGAGAACGTCGATATAAAAATGACCTGCAGCGGCAAGCCGACCATTGTCCGTGTGGATTTTTCCAGCCCGCTGCAATGGCCCGGGCATCCGAACTTCGTCACGGTCAATCTGCCCGACGGCACATCTGTCAGCGGTGTAATCGTAGAATTACAACGCCCGGCCGACGGGCCAGGCTGGGTCACCTACACGGTGGACGACTGAGACCGAGCGCAGGTCATCGCCTTGTCTGACAACTTCTTTGAATTATTCTTGACGCCAAATATCTGTAGTTCGTGAGCATAGGGAGACCTCATGAAAAACAACGAGTTATTCACCATCAATTATCAGCTTCACGGCGAGCCCAGGTCGTTTATCGTACGCGCGGCGCGTATGAATAACGCTGAAGCATGGCACTGGGCCAGTTGCGATGCCGGCGTGGCGGTCATCCCCAGGTTCGGGCAAAACAACCTCAAGCGCGTCTCCAAGCCGATGGCGGAAAAATACGGCATTACGGACGTGCGCTGGTACGGTGCGGCAGCTATCCAGTGGGCGGAGGGCGTTACACAATGAACGGTCAGGTGCAGGACGTTACAACGCGGCAGACAGTCAACGCCGAGGTGGCGCACAACAGTCAGATGTTTTTCGAAGCGGATCGACTGGAGGCCCTGGCGTACAAAATCATCGAATCCTATAGCGGCGATGCGGCCATCTGGGCGCGTTTCACCGAAGCCAAGAAGTGTGCGGACGCGCAGCGTACGGCGGCTTATCGAGAGTGGATGCGCATTCACCGCACAAGGAAGAAGTAAACCAAAAGCCCGAAAGCACTGAATATCCACTGTGGGAGGGGGCTTGCCCCCGATGGCGATCTGTCAGTTATAAAAATTTGACTGATACACCGCTATCGGGGGCAAGCCCCCTCCCACATTTTGGATTTGCGCAGTGCTCGGCATCGTCAGCAGCCCCCGCCTGAGTCGCGCATTCACCGCACGAAGATGAAGTAAACCAATAATCCGAAAGCACTGAATATCCACTGTGGGAGGGGGCTTGCCCCCGATGGCGATCTGTCAGTTATAAGAATTTGGCTGATACACCGCTATCGGGGGCAAGCCCCCTCCCACATTTTAGACTTGCACAGTGCTTGGCATCGTCAGCAGCCCCCGCCTGATTCGCACATTCACCGCACGAAGATGAAGTAAACCAATAATCCGAAAGCACCGAATATCCACTGTGGGAGGGGGCTTGCCCCCGATGGCGATCTGTCAGTTATAAAAATTTGACTGATACACCGCTATCGGGAGCAAGCCCCCTCCCACATTGAGGCCTGCTCTGTTTCCAACTTCCTTAGAGAATCGGCTTGCCCCCGGTCACGCCGTAGCGCTCGCCAGAGATATAACTGCCCTCATCGGACGCCAGCAGCACATAGATCGGTGCAACCTCCACCGGTTGGCCAGGCCGACCCAGCGGCGTGTTGCTGCCAAACTCCTTCACCATGTCGTCGGTCATCGTGGACACGATTAACGGCGTCCAGATCGGCCCCGGCGCCACGCTGTTCACGCGAATGCCGCGCTCGCCCAACATCTGCGCCAGGCCTGCGGTGAAGTTGGCGATCGCGCCCTTGGTCGCCGCATAAGGCAGCAGTGACGGATTGGGCATGTCGGAATTGACCGAGGTGGTGTTGATGATCGAACTGCCCTTGGCCATGTGCGGCAGCGCCGCCTTGCAGATCCGGAACATCGCGGTGATGTTGATGTTGAAGGTTTTTACCCAGTCTTCGTCGGGGATGTCTTCCAGCGATTTGTAGGTCATCTGGAACGCGGCGTTGTTGACCAGCACGTCGATACGTCCGAACTGCTTGACCGTGTCATTGACGATGGCGCTGCACTGCGCGGCCTCGCCCAGGTCGCCGGGCAACAACAGGCACTGGCGCCCCGCCGCTTCGACCCAGCGCGCGGTCTCTTTCGCATCCTCGTGTTCATCCAGATACGACACCGCAACGTCGGCACCTTCGCGGGCAAAGGCAATGGCCACCGCACGCCCGATACCGCTGTCGGCGCCGGTGACCAGGGCAATCTTGTTGGCCATGCGGCCCGAGCCTTTGTAGCTTTGCTCACCGCAATCAGGCATTGGCTCCATCTTGCGCTGGTCGCCGGGAACGGGCTGCTGCTGTGGCTTGAAGGGTGGTGTTGGGTAGTGGGTCATCGGATTCCCTCCTGTGTATGGATAGTGTTGCGAGGGCTATCCGAGCACGATAGTTCAGAGCAATTTCAGGAAAATCAGATGACCGTTGCGTTGGCTTTTTCAGCCCTTGGCGTGCTCAACTCAGCGCAAAACCGTTGCGCCCCGCCGACTTCGCGCCATAAAGCGCCTTGTCGGCGGCCTCGATGAAGCCGAGCACAGGCTCCAGTTCCGCACTGGCTGCCGCCGCCACGCCGACACTCACGCTCACGCGCCCCAACGGGCTGCCCGGATGCTCGATGTTTTCCCGCTGCAGCCGATCAATGATCTGTTGCGCCACCACCACCGCGCCATCGCTGTCGGTCGCGGGCATGATGATGGCTAATTCCTCTCCGCCGTAACGCGCCACCAGATCCGAGGGGCGCCGCACGCAGGTCTCCAACAAGGCGCTGACCCGCTGCAGGCAGGCATCGCCGGCGACGTGACCGAGGGCATCGTTGTAGCGCTTGAAATAGTCGATATCGATCATCAGCAAGGCCAATGTCGTACCGTCGCGTTGCGCCCGACGCGCTTCCAAGGCCAAGGTCTCATCGAAGCAGCGACGGTTGGCCAGGCCGGTCAGCGCGTCCTTCATCGCCAGTAATTCAAGCTGCCGGTTGGACTCCAGCAGCTGTTGCTGGGCGATACGCAGCGCCTCTTCCACCTGGGTTCGCCGGCGGATATCGAGGATCAGGAACCAGCCGATCAAACCCGTCAGCCCAAGCAGCCCCGCCACCACCACCGCCGACAACGCAGCTTCCATACGCCAGGCCGCCAGCGACTCGTGCTTGCCCAGGGCAACAGTGGTGATCAATGGTAGGCTTTCGCTTTTGCGGAAGGCATAGAGGCGCTCTACGCCATCCAGGCTGGAGGTGTACGACGCGGTGCCGACGGAGCGGTCGATCAGATACTGGGAATAGATGGGCGACTTGGAAAAGTTGCGGCCCATGTCCTGCTCGCGGAAGGGGTAGCGCACCAGCAGGGTGCCGTCGGTATAAGACAAACCGATGGCGCCTTCCTGGCCGATGTCGAGTTTGCCGAATACCCGCAGAAAGTTTTCCACCCCCAGGGTCACGGCGACCACCCCGGCGAAGTGGCCGGCCGCGTCATCGAAGCGGCGGCTGATGGTCACTACCCACTCTCGGTTGGTATGGCTCTGAATCGGCGGGCC
>NZ_CVTU01000122.1:68149-116561 GCF_900004965.1 Pseudomonas sp. 44 R 15 | reverse complement strand
CCCGCCGCAATCAAGCGATTGGAAGACATCAGCCAGCCGCCCTGCTGGTCGTAGATGGTGATGCCGCTCAGTTGCGGCATCAGCGGCTGTTGTCGACGGATCAACGCGTTGATGCGCTCGATCTGCGCCGGGCCACTGCCTTCGGTTTCCAGGCGCTCGACCAGCCCCAGCAACAGCAGCGCGCTTTGCCGCACGATGCCTTCGGTGTAGGTGTTGAGCGCCTGGGTCAGGTTCAAGCCATGCACGTCCACTTCCGCCAGCGCCCGCTCACGGGAAGACAGGACTTTCCAGATCGTCAACGAAGTCAGGGAACAGCCGATGACCAACAGCAAAAGCATCACAAGACGGGTATCACGCTTCACGTCAGCACCTTAAGGAAGCCTGGTAGGTATTCCAGCCATCATTCGAACGTCGGTACTCACAGCGGCCACCGGTTCCGGTGGCGCACGCATACAAGCGGACTGAAGGCCCGCCCCCATTGAGCAGCCTTTACCAGAACCGCTGCTGGGTCAGCCGGCTCCACCAGGTCAGCAACACCCGATCCACCGAACCACTGGCCGCCAGCCCTACACGCTCCTGCAGGCTTTTACGCTCGGCATAGTGCAGGTGGAACACCTCGGCCGTCTTGGCCTTGGTCGCCAGGTATTCGTCGCTGGTTTGCAGTTCGTCGACCAGTTGTTTATCGAGCGCTGCAACACCCAGCCACACTTCTCCGGTCGCGACGTCATCGATGGCCAGCTGCGGGCGATAGCGCGACACAAAGTTCTTGAACAACTGATGGGTGATGTCCAGGTCTTCCTGGAACTTTTCGCGGCCCTTCTCGGTGTTTTCGCCAAACACCGTCAGGGTGCGTTTGTATTCGCCGGCGGTCAGCACTTCAAAGTCGATGTCGTGCTTTTTCAGCAGGCGGTTGACGTTGGGCAACTGCGCCACCACGCCGATGGAGCCGAGGATGGCAAAGGGTGCGCTGATGATCTTCTCGCCGATGCACGCCATCATGTAGCCGCCGCTGGCCGCGACCTTGTCGATGCACACGGTCAACGGCACGCCCGCCTGGCGGATACGCGCCAGTTGCGACGACGCCAGGCCGTAGCTGTGCACCATGCCGCCGCCGCTTTCCAGGCGCAGCACCACTTCGTCTTTTGGCGTGGCCAGGCTTAGCAATGCGGTGACTTCATGGCGCAGGCTTTCGGTGGCCGAGGCCTTGATGTCACCGTCGAAATCCAGCACGAACACCCGCGGCTTGGCCTCAGGCTTGTTCTTGCCCTGCTTTTTCTCGGCTTTGCTTTCGGATTTGCGCAGGGCCTTGAGCTGGTCCTTGTCGAGCAGCGACGATTCGAGGCGCTCGCGCAGGCCCTTGTAGAAATCGTTCAGCTTGCTGACCTGCAATTGGCCGGCGGCTTTACGACGCCCTTTGCTGCGCAGGGCCGCGAAGCTGATCAACACCACCAGAATAGCGACCACCAGGGTGACGGTCTTCGCCAGAAAGCTCGCGTATTCGGCCAAAAAATCCATATGTCTCCTTAAGAATGCACTGCGCCAGGCGCGGATGGCCCAGCATACCGGCGCCAATGCCTGCGGACCAGTGCCCAGACCGCCAGCAGCGCACCTCTAACGGACTTTTAAAACAAGCGTATGTTTTTTCATTGACAGCTCGCGGGCATCCTCATAACCTCGCCAGACTTTCAACGTACCGGGAAAACGGACGTGGGCAGCATCTATCTGATTCGACATGGCCAGGCCTCCTTCGGTGCAGACGACTATGACGTCCTGTCGCCCGTCGGCGTGGAACAGGCCCAGGTACTCGGTCGCCACCTGGCAGAGCTGGGGCTGACGTTCGATCGCTGCCTGTCGGGCGACCTGCGCCGCCAGCAGCACACCGCCACCGCCACGTTCGATCAATACCGCGCCCTCGGCCTGCCGGTTCCGCCCCTGGAAATCGACAGCGCATTTAATGAATTTGACGGCGAGGCGATCATTCGCGGCCTGCTCCCCGACCTGCTTGGCGAGGAACCCGACGCCGTGCACATCCTGCGCAATGGCGCGCAGAACCGCAGCGAATTCCAGCGCATCTTCGCCCTGATCATCGAACGCTGGCTGGCCGGCACCTACGATCCACCGGGGCTGGAAAGCTGGCTGGGTTTCGTGGAGCGTGTGCAGGGTGGCCTGCAACGCATTCTGGAAGCGGCCGACAACAGCGACAAAATCGCCGTGTTCACTTCCGGCGGCACCATCACCGCCCTGCTCCACCTGATTACCCGAATGCCGGTCGCCCAGGCGTTCGAACTGAACTGGCAAATTGTTAACACCTCGCTCAACCAGCTGAAATTCCGTGGTCGCGAGGTGGTACTGGCTTCCTTCAACAGTCATGCCCACTTGCAGCTGTTGAAGGCGCCGCAGTTCATCACTTTCCGATGAACTGCGGCCAACCGTGACCCCAAGGTCACTGGACTCCACCCTAAAGGATCGAAACCATGACTGACGTAGCCAAAGCTGTAGAAGCAATGAAAGCCAAATTCAACCCAAGCGCTGCCGAAGGCCTGGACCTGGTATTCGGTTTCCGTATCGACGACACCAAGAATTTCTCGCTGGTGGTCAAGGACAAGACCTGTGAACTGCAGGAAGGCGAAAACCCGGACGCCCAAGTGACCCTGGTCATGGACAGCGAAACCCTGGAAGGCATCGTCGACGGTTCCACCGACGGCATGCAGGCCTTCATGGGCGGCAAACTGCGCACCGAAGGCGACATGATGCTGGCGATGAAACTGAGCGAGTTGTTCCCTTCCTGATCACCCAGGTTGTAACGCGCCTTAAACGAAAAATCCCGCCAATGGCGTAATGTTGTTCAGTCAAGGCTTTTTGTAGGAACGAGGGGGGCGCCTAGCTCTTGCTCGCGAAAAACTCACAGGCGCCGCGTTTATTCAGGACGCACGCGTTATCGTTGACGTTTTTCGCGAGCAAGCTCGCTCCTACACGGGGCGATATACGCTTGACTGAACGGCTTACGCTGAAGGCGGGATTTTTTCATTTAAACGCACAGGCCCGGCTGTCAGCCACCTGCGGCGGCGTCGACCTTTTTGAACTGTTCCAGATCCCGTGGCTTGCCCTCGGTACCGTACCGGTTGATGAGACGCCCCTCCCCCGGCTTCAATTGGAACTCCCCGGACTCCACATCGCGGCCGATCACCAGCACATACTTGTTGCGCCCAACGCGCACATAAACATTATAGAAATCCACCAGCTGATCCTCAGTGATGAAAATACTGTAGGCATAACGCGCACGACGGGCCAGGTTGGGCCACTGCGCCTCCAGTACAGCGACATCCCCGTCCTCACCCACGATGTCCATCGCACGAATGGCTTCTTCAACCAGGGCGTCATTGGCATCGGCGCTTATGGCCACAGGTTTGAGCCGGGTCATCTTGCGCACCGAATCAGGGTCCGCTCCCCGTACTTCGTCGTCCAGCGACAGTGTCACTGACTCGAGACGGTACGTACCGTTTTTGACCCATTTGGAGGCATCGACGCTTTCTGAATCCTGACAGCGCAGACACGCTGCCCTCATCGAGGCCGCACTGGCGCTGCCGACAGACAGGCAGGAGACCAATACACCGGCGCCCAGCAAGATGCCCAAGCGGCTGGCCGGACTTGAAAGGGTGACGCACTTAAGCATGATCTACATCCATGTAAGGTTGGGGGGGTGGGCAAATCTACCTGATTGATGCCTTGAGCGGAACATTGAGCAACAACGCCACCAACGCACTCCACCCCGTCTGATGCGACGCCCCCAGGCCACGCCCGGTTTCGCCGTGGAAATACTCATGGAACAACACCAGATCGCGACTGGCCGGGTCCGCCTCCAATTGCGCATACCCCGCCATCGAAGGGCGCAGGCCGTTTTCATCGCGTAGAAACAAGCGCGTGAGGCGCTGGCTGAGGCTGTTTGCCACTTCCTCAAGGGACGCCAGATAACCGCTGCCAGTGGGGTACTCCACCGAGAAATTATCCGCATAGTAGCGGTGAAACTCGCGCAGCGATTCGATCAGCATGTAGTTCACCGGCATCCACAACGGCCCGCGCCAATTGGAGTTGCCGCCGTACAAGCGTGAGTCGGACTCGCCGGGCTGGTAGCGCGCACACAGGATGTCGCCGTTCATCTTCAGCGCCAGCGGCTGTTCGGCAAAGGCCTTGGATAACGAGCGCACGCCAAACGTCGACAGAAACTCATGGTCATCGAGCATGCGCCGCAGCAGGTCCTTGGTGCGCTCGCCACGCAGCAAGGCGAGCAACAGGCGGTTGCCCTGCCCCGGTTCGTTCCAGCGCGACACCAGCTTGGCCAGGTCCGGCCGGTGTTTCATAAAACCCAGCAGTCGCTCACGCAGGCCTTGCAGCCCTTCGTGCTCGCGCTGCTCCAGCACCAACACGGCAAACAATGGCATCAGGCCGACGATGGAGCGCAGCCGCACCGGCTCGTTCTGGCCGTCCGGGCGGTGCAGCACATCGTAGAAGAACTGGTCCTGCTCATCCCACAAGCCTTCGGCGCTGTCGTCCACGCGGTTGATCGCGCCGGCGATGTACAGGAAGTGCTCAAAGAACTTCACCGCGATATCCACGTACACCCCATTGCGCTTGGCCAGTTCCAGGCCGATGCGCATCAGGTCCAGGGCATACGCTGCGACCCACGCGGTGCCGTCGGCCTGATCCAGCTGGTAGCCGGGCGGCAAGGTGGCCGAGCGGTCGAACAAGGCGATGTTGTCCAGGCCCAGGAAGCCGCCCTGGAACAGGTTGCGGCCCTCGGCGTCCTTGCGGTTGACCCACCAGGAAAAATTCAGCAGCAGCTTGTGGAAAATCCGCTCGAGAAAGTCCATGTCGCCCACGCCGGTCAGCGCCTTGTCCTGCTGATACACGCGCCAACTGGCCCAGGCGTGTACCGGCGGGTTGGCGTCGTCGAAACGCCATTCATACGCCGGCAGCTGGCCATTGGGGTGCATAAAGCGATCTTTAACCAGCAACAATAACTGTTGCTTGGCATACCCCGGATCAATCAGCGCCATTGCCACGGCCTGGAAGCCCTGGTCCCAGGACGCGTACCACGGGTATTCCCAGGTGTCGGGCATGGACAAAATGTCGAAATTGGACAAGTGCCGCCAATGGGTATTGCGGATGTGCAGGCGCTCGGGCGGCGGCGCGGGTTGGGCCGGGTCGCCGTCGAGCCACTGGTTTACATCAAAGTAGTAGAGCTGCTTGGACCACAGCAACCCGGCCAGGGCCTGGCGCTGCACATTGCGCGCGTCAGCATCGGCAATGCCTTGCTGCAAGGCGGCGTAGAAGTCGTCCGCCTCTTGGCGGCGCAGCTCGAACAGCTTGCGTGCATTGACCTCGGGCGCGTCCACCGGCGCAAACCGCAGGTACAGGGTTTTGCTCTCCTGGCCCGCCAGTTCGAGGCTGAAACGCGCGGCGACCTTCGTGCCCGTGTCGCGGCGAATTGCCGAGTCCGCGCCGCCCACCACATAGTCGTTGATGCCATCCTTGAACGGCCCCGGCGCCGGTTGCCCATCGAGCTTGGGGAGGTTGCTTTCGTTTTCGCAGAACAGCCACTCCAGCCCGTCCTGGCCCCAGGCGCTGAGGTGACGGTCAGTCAGCTCATGATGCCGGGCCAGCACCCGCTCACCGTCCAGGCGCAACTGCGGCTTGGGCGCGTCAAAGGTCCAGCTCCAGTCATTGCGCGCCCACAGTTGGGGCAACACCTGCACACGCGTCGGCTGGTCCGCGCGGTTGTGCACGGTGACGCGCATGAAAATATCGTCAGGCTGATGCTTGGCGTATTCGACCGTTACATCACAGTAGCGGTTGTCTTCGAATACGCCGGTGTCGAGCACTTCGTACTCGGCATCCTCAAGCCCACGGCGGGCATTTTCGGCGATCAGGTCGGTGTAGGGAAACGCCGCATGGGGATATTTGTAGAGCATGCGCATATAGGCATGGCTGGGCACGCCGTCGACAAAAAAGTACAGCTCCTTGACGTCTTCTCCGTGGTTGCCCTCGGCGTTGTTGAGGCCGAACAGGCGCTCCTTGAGGATGCTGTCACGCTCGTTCCACAGCGCCAAACCCAGGCACCAGCGTTGCGCCTTGTCGCTGAAACCGGCCAGGCCGTCCTCGCCCCAACGGTAGGCGCGGCTGCGGGCGTGTTCGTGGGGGAAGTAGGCCCAGGCGTCGCCGTCGGCGCTGTAGTCCTCGCGCACCGTGCCCCATTGGCGTTCACTCAAGTAAGGCCCCCACTCGCGCCAGCGTTCGGCATCCTCTGTTGCCAGCCGCCGGCCTTCGAGGGTGTCGAGTATCGGGTGTGTGGGTGTGGCCGTCATTGAGTGCTCCATCGCCTGCCGGATGAGCAGCAGTGTAGAACCCAATGACGCCCGGATGCACATGAAGACTCAGGCGGGCCTGGTCGGCGGTGCCGGTGTGTTTGCCCGATTGTGGTCATGTTCATCTCATCTCATTCATTTGCAGAATGAAGTCCAGAGGATTCTTCGTTTGCAAGCCGGCGTGGCGCTCAACAAAATCGGGACAAGGCCACTTTTGTCATCCCAGCCATCAGGAATTTTTCTATGCACGCCACTGCACATGTCAGCCCCGACGAGATCCGCAAGGGCTTTTCCAAGGCGATGTCCGACATGTACCGGGATGAAGTTCCGTTGTACGGTGCGCTGCTGGAGCTGGTGGCGCAGACCAATGCCCACGTGCTGGAGAGCGACCGGGGCCTGGCCGAGCACCTGCACCGTACCGGCGAAATCCAGCGCCTGGGCATGGAACGCCACGGTGCGATCCGCCTGGGCACCGCCGCCGAACTGGCGACCATCAGCCGCCTGTTTGCCGTGATGGGCATGCAACCGGTGGGCTACTACGACCTGACACCGGCGGGCGTGCCGGTGCACTCCACCGCCTTTCGCGCCGTGCATGAGCAGTCACTGCAAGCCAGCCCGTTCCGCGTGTTCACCTCGCTGCTGCGCCTGGAGCTGATCGAAAACCCCGCGCTGCGCAGCTTCGCCGAAACCGCCCTGGCCAAGCGCTCGATCTTCACCCCAGGCGCCCTGGCGTTGATCGAGCAGGCCGAAACCGACGGCGGCCTCGATGCCGAGGATGCCGAGGCCTTTATTCGCCAGGCGCTGGAGACTTTTCGCTGGCACCACAGCGCTACCGTCACGGCCGAACAGTATCGGCAACTCAGCGACCAGCATCGACTGATCGCCGACGTGGTGGCCTTCAAGGGCCCGCACATCAACCACCTCACCCCGCGCACCCTGGACATCGATCAGGTACAGGCCGCCATGCCCGCCCACGGCATCACCCCCAAAGCCGTGATCGAAGGCCCACCGCGACGCCATTGCCCGATCCTGCTGCGCCAGACCAGCTTCAAGGCCCTCGATGAACCCATTGCCTTTACCGATGCCCAGGGCAGCCACAGCGCGCGCTTCGGTGAAATCGAACAACGCGGCGTCGCGCTCACGCCCAAGGGCCGCGCCCTGTACGACCAGCTGCTGAATGCCGCCCGCGATGAACTCGGCGCGGCACCCAACGAGGCCAATGCCGCGCGCTACGAGCAATTGCTGGAGCAACACTTCCAGGCATTCCCGGACAACCACACGCAGATGCGCGAACAAGGCCTGGCCTACTTTCGCTATTTCCCCAGCGAAAAAGGCCTCGCAGCCCGCGGCCAGCCCGAATCACCGCGTACGCTGCAGGCCTTGCTCAGCGCAGGGCACGTGGAGGTGGAACCGCTGGTGTACGAGGACTTCCTGCCGGTGAGCGCAGCGGGGATCTTCCAGTCGAACCTGGGCGATGCCGCGCAGAGCCACTACGCGGCCCATTCAAACAAAGCCGAGTTCGAAAAGGCGCTGGGCCGCAGCACGATTGACGAGTTGCAGTTATATGACGAAACGCAGCAGCGTTCCGTGGAGGCGTGTGTGAGAGCACTGCTGGTATAAAAAAGCTGCCGGTATAAAACGCTGCAGATATAACCAGAGCGTCCACCGGCAGCGATTTTTGCTTAACCCAACTTCGCGACAATTTCGTCTTTGATCAGCAACCGTTTCTTCTTCAACTTCTCCACGTCCTCATCACTGGCGCTTGCCGATTCCGCCTTCAGCACCTCCCCGTCGGCAGCGTCGTATTGCGTAAGCAGCGAGTCCAGCCGTTTGTCCCCCGCCCTGCGCTCGTGGACAACTTCCTTGCTCAACCCCAAGTCCTGATACAGGTCGTGTTTCACTGGCATGACTTACCTCCACAAGTTGATCAATGGCCTACCCCTTGAAGCTAGCCCATTGACCGGGGTGTTGTCATGTTTGCAGTCGATACAGCCCCGTTCGTCGCAACCCTGGCGATGGGATCAAACCTTTTGGCCTGCCCTGCCCTCCACTGTAGATCGCCACTCGAGGGAGACCGGTTTCATGAATCACACCGCAACCGCCGCCGACACGCAATGCATCAACACTATCCGCACCCTGGCCATGGATGCCGTGCAGAAGGCCAACTCGGGCCACCCCGGTACGCCGATGGGTCTGGCCCCGGTGGGCTATACGCTGTGGAGTCGTTTCCTGCGCTATCACCCGGAGCATCCCGACTGGCCCAACCGTGACCGCTTTGTGTTGTCGGTGGGGCATGCGTCGATGCTGCTGTATTCGCTGCTGCACCTGGCCGGCGTGGTGGAGATCGACGCCCACGGCAAGCGTTCCGGCGAGCCGGCGGTCAGCCTGGACGACATCAAGCAGTTCCGCCAGATGAGTTCCAAGACCCCGGGGCACCCCGAGTACCGCATAACCACCGGCGTGGAAACCACCACCGGCCCCCTGGGCCAGGGTTGCGCCAACAGCGTGGGCATGGCCATGGCCGAGCGTTGGCTGGCCAAGCGATTCAACCGCGACGGCCAGGTGCTGTTCGATTACGACGTCTACACCCTGTGCGGTGATGGCGACATGATGGAAGGCATCAGCAGCGAAGCGGCGTCAATGGCCGGGCATTTGCAGCTCGATAACCTGTGCTGGATCTACGACAACAACACCATCAGCATCGAGGGTCACACCGAACTGGCCTTCAGTGAAGATGTGATCAAGCGCTTCCAGGCGTATGGCTGGCACACCGTGCATGTCACCGATGCCAATGATCTGCAGGCATTGAGTGTGGCGCTTCAAACCTTCAAGGCCAATACCGGCGCACCGACCCTGATTGTGGTCGACAGCGTGATCGGCTACGGCTCGCCGCACAAACACAACACCGCCGCCGCCCATGGCGAGCCGTTGGGCGAAGACGAAATTCGCCTGACCAAGGCCGCCTATGGCTGGCCTGAGGACGCCAGCTTCCTGGTGCCCGATGAAGCGCGCACAACGTTGCGCGATGCACTCGTTGAGCGTGCCGAGCCGCTGTTCGCCGAGTGGAACCAGACCTTGGCCGCCCTCGACCCGCAACGCGCCGATGAGCTGCAGCGCATGCGCGCCGGGGAAATGCCCGAGCACTGGCAGGCCGACCTGCCGAGCTTTGCGGCCGATGCCAAGGGCGTCGCCAGCCGCGCATCAGGCGGCGAGGTGCTGAACGCCTTCGCGCAGAATATTCCCTGGTTGCTGGGCGGTTCTGCGGATCTGTCGCCGTCGACCAAGACCAACCTCACGTTCGACGGCGCAGGCCGTTTCAGTGCCGACGACTACAGCGGGCGCAACCTGCACTTCGGCATACGCGAGCACGCCATGGGCGCGATTGCCAACGGCCTGGCGCTGTCCTACCTGCGGCCGTACACCTCGACGTTCCTGGTCTTCAGCGACTACATGAAACCGCCGATCCGGCTCGCGGCGATCATGGAGCTGCCGGTGGTGTTCGTGTTTACCCACGACTCCATCGGCGTGGGCGAAGACGGCCCGACGCATCAACCCATCGAACACCTGACCCAGCTGCGCGCCACCCCGGGCTTGCTGACCCTGCGCCCGGGGGATGCGAATGAAACCCTTGAGTTGTGGAAGGTGGCGCTGGCGCAAACCCATCGGCCAAGCTGCCTGGTGCTGTCGCGCCAGCCGCTGCCGACCCTGGACCGCAGCCGCTACGCGTCGGCCGCAGGTGCGGCCAAGGGCGCCTATGTGTTGGCGGGTGCGGACAAGCCCGAGGTGATCCTGCTCGCCACTGGCAGTGAAGTCAGCCTGGCGGTTGCGGCCTATGAACAACTCACCGGCGAAGGCATTGCCGCGCAGGTGGTGTCGATGCCCAGCTGGGAACTGTTTGAAGACCAGGATCAGGCCTACCGCGACAGCGTCTTGCCGCCGACCGTGAAAGCCCGCGTGGTGGTCGAGCAGGCCGGCCCCCTGGGCTGGGATCGCTACGTCGGACAGGCCGGGGCCAAAGTGGTGATGAACAGCTTTGGCGCCTCGGCGCCGCTGGCGAAGTTGCAGGAAAAGTTCGGCTTCACCGTGGAAAATGTGGTGGGGTTGGCCAAGCAGCAAATCCAGCACAACCGGGCGGAATAAACCGCGCCAATGCGCAGGGGGCTTGCCCCCGATAGCGAAGTGTCAGTCACGGATGATGTGACTGATGCACCGCCATCGGGGTATAGGTATCTACACAACGTTTCAGACCGTAGCAGCCGACGGTAACCACGATGCGAAGCGAGTCGCTCTTGATCTTGATCTGCTTTTGATCTTAGGCGCCCCGTTAAACCACGCTGGCCGAACGCAGGCTTGAATCCGTGGGTAACCCGGCAGGACGCCGGGTTAGCCGCACTGGGCCAGGGATGGCCCATTGCGGCGGCCCACGGATTCAAGCCTGCGTTCGGGCACACCGAGCATTAGCGAGGTGCCGAGTGGTGGGGCAAGAGCGTTTTGCTTACTTTTGCGCTTTTCAAAAGTGAGCCGCTGTAAAAGCGGAACCCATAGCAGCCGTTACCGCAGAAACGGATATGTACTCGGTCCAATCCAGCATCCTGGTCGGCTCAGAGGCCGCCATCGGGGCCAAGTCGAATCGTCGCACCGCCCCTCCCACATTTGCACCGGGATCGACACAGCATAGCGGTCGGCTCCAAGGCCGCCGTGCCTTGATCTTGGGCGCCCCGTTAAACACTGCGGGCAGTCGCTCAGCAACCGCCGGCCAGGCGTTCGCGCAGGAACTCGACCAGCGCCTGCACCGGCCGCGAACTCTGCCGGTGCTGGGGGTACACCGCCGACAAGGTCAGGGCTTCGGGGGCGAACGCGTCCAGTACGCTGACCAGGCGGCCGTCCTTCAACGCATCGCCGACGATAAAGGTCGGCAGGTAGGTCACGCCCAGTCCGGCAATCGCGGCGTCGCGCAGCAAATCGCCGTTATTGACGCGCATGCGCCCGCTCACATGCAGCGCTTGCAGCTTGCCCTTGAAACGCCATTGCACCTGGCGACCGTGCCCGTAGGGCAGGCAATCGTGATCGGCGAGGTCATCGGGTTTGTGCGGCGTACCGCGCAGGGCCAGGTAGTCGGGGCTGGCGCAGTAGACGCGCGGGATGCTGGCAATACGTCGGGCGATCAAGGTGGAATCTTCCAGGGTGCCGATGCGCAGTACCAGATCGTAGCCTTCACCGATCAGGTCCACCGGGCGGTCGCTGAGGTCGACTTCCACCGCGACTTCCGGATAGCGCTGCAGGAACAACGGCAGCAGGCACCCCAAATGCGCCATGGCAAACGACAGCGGCGCGCTGAGGCGAAGGGTGCCGCGCGGTTCACTGTTCTGGCCGGCGATACCCTGTTCCACTTGCTCGACGTCACTGAGCAGGCGCAAGGCCGATTCGTAGTAGCTCTGGCCCAGCGGCGTGACATCCAGGCGGCGCGTGGAGCGATTGAGCAGGCGCACACCGAGGCGGTCTTCCAGCTGGATCAGGCGGCGGCTGACGAACTGCTTGGACAGGCCCAACTGCTCGGCGGCCGCAGTAAAACTGCCGGACTCCATGACCTGGCAGAACAGGCGCATGTCTTCGAAGGGGTTCATTGTCGCTTCTCGGTGGACGATGGGCTGTTTTATAACCGGTCAGTGACCACACCACAAACCCAATGTGAAACACAATCAAATGTGGGAGGGGGCTTGCCCCCGATGGCGGTGGTTCAGACACAGCAACTGTGACTGTTGCACCGCTATCGGGGGCAAGCCCCCTCCCACAGGGATTATCTACAGCTTTGAGACCGGGTTACTTGGCCGTGAACGCCGAGTAGCTGTTCATCAGGTTGCGGTAGTTGGGGATGCGCGGCGACAGCAGGTTGGCCAGGCCTTCCATGTCGTTGCGCCAGTCAACCTGCAGCTCGCAGGCCACGGCGAACCAGTTCACCAGTTGCGCACCGGCAGCGGTCATACGCGCCCAGGCTGCTTGTTGCACGGTTTCGTTGAAGGTACCGGAAGCGTCAGTAACCACGAACACCTCGAAGCCTTCATCGAGGGCGCACAGGGTCGGGAACGCGACGCACACATCGGTCACCACACCGGCAATGATGATCTGCTTGCGGCCGGTGGCCTTGACGGCCTTGACGAAATCTTCGTTGTCCCAGGCGTTGATCTGGCCAGGGCGAGCGATGTACGGCGCATCAGGGAACAGTGCCTTGAGTTCCGGCACCAGCGGGCCGTTGGGGCCGGCTTCAAAGCTGGTGGTCAGGATGGTCGGCAGGTTGAAGAACTTCGCCACGTCGGCCAGGGCCAGCACGTTGTTCTTGAATTCGTTGGGGGAGAAATCCTGCACCAGTGAGATCAGGCCGGTCTGGTGATCGACCAGCAGGACAACCGCGTCGTCTTTGTTCAAGCGCTTGTAAGTCATGGGTTAACTCCGTTGGTGTTGGTTAGAAGGCAAAGCACGAGCAGCCGAACGCGCCCCAGAAGCCCTGGAAGTCGCTGACCGGCACGCTGGAAAAACGGGCTTTTTCATGGCGGTGGGCATGCACGCCGCAGGGGCCGCTGCACTGGTGTACTTGAGCTTGCAGCGGTGAAGTCGGCCGCCAGTGCCCCGGCACCTTGACCACCGGCGACCAGTCCGGCAGCACCGGAACCCGTGGCGGTGCGTAATCGTCGAAGTCGCCGGCGCCATATACCACCTTGCCGCCGACCACGGTCAGTACCGACTCGATCCACTTGATGGCTTCTTCGTCGACGCTGAAAAAATCCGCCGACAACGCTGCAACGTCGGCCAGTTGACCGACCTTGATCTGGCCCTTCTTGCCCTGCTCGGACGAGAACCAGGCGCTGCCGTGGGTAAACAGCTCCAGTGCGGTGAGGCGCGGCAGGCCCTCGGCGTGCAGCTCCAGGCCACCGACGGTGCGGCCGCTGACCATCCAGTACAGCGATGTCCACGGGTTGTAGCTCGACACCCGCGTGGCATCGGTGCCCGCGCCTACCGGTACGCCTTCAGCGAGCATGCGCTTGATCGGCGGCGTCGCTTCGGCGGCCTTGGCACCGTAGCGCTCAACGAAGTATTCGCCTTGGAACGCCATGCGGTCCTGGATCGCAATACCGCCGCCGAGGGCACGCACGCGCTCGATGTTTTTCGGCGTGATGGTTTCGGCGTGGTCGAAAAACCACGGCAGGCCATTGAACGGAATGTCACGGTTGACCTTCTCGAACACGTCGAGCATGCGCGAGATGGATTCGTCGTAAGTGGCATGCAGACGGAACGGCCAGCGCTGTTCCACCAGGTGGCGCACCACCGGTTCCAGCTCCTGCTCCATGGTCAGCGGCAGGTCCGGACGCGGTTCGAGGAAGTCTTCGAAGTCGGCGGCGGAAAACACCAGCATCTCGCCGGCACCGTTGTGGCGCAGGTAGTCATCGCCCTGATGCAGGGTGACGCTGCCGGTCCAGTGCTTGAAGTCGCTGAGCTCTTCCTTGGGCTTCTGGGTGAACAGGTTGTAGGCGATGCGCACCGTCAACTGCTGGTCCCTGGCCAGTTGCTCGATCACCGCGTAGTCGTCGGGATAGTTCTGGAAACCGCCGCCGGCGTCGATGGCGCTGGTCAGGCCCAAGCGATTGAGCTCACGCATGAACTGGCGGGTGGAGTTGACCTGGTACTCCAACGGCAGTTTCGGGCCTTTGGCCAGGGTCGAGTACAGAATCATCGCGTTGGGCCGCGCCACCAGCATGCCGGTGGGGTTGCCGTTGCTGTCACGCACGATCTCGCCGCCCGGTGGGTTCGGCGTGTCCTTGGTGTAGCCGGCCACGCGCAACGCCGCACGGTTGAGCAAGGCGCGGTCGTACAGGTGCAGCACGAATACCGGCGTGTCCGGCGCGGCCTGGTTGAGTTCTTCAAGGGTGGGCATGCGCTTTTCGGCGAACTGGAATTCGTTCCAGCCGCCCACCACGCGCACCCATTGCGGCGTGGGGGTGCGGTCGGCCTGGTCCTTGAGCATGCGCAGGGCATCGGCCAGGGACGGCACGCCTTCCCAACGCAACTCGAGGTTGTAGTTCAGCCCGCCGCGGATCAGGTGCAGGTGCGAGTCGTTGAGGCCGGGAATCACGGTACGGCCCTTGAGGTCGATGACCTCGGTGGTGCTGCCGCGCAGGGCCATGGCTTCACCGTCGGTGCCCACGGCGACGAAGCGCCCGTCACGAATGGCGACCGCGCTGGCGCGAGGGTTTTCCCGGTCCACGGTGTGGAACTGGCCATTGAACAGAATCAGATCGGCGTTCATGGGGTTTCCTTTACAGAGGCTTCAAGCCAGGGAGCGAACAGGCGAGTGGCCGCCGGCATCAGCAGGTAAACCACCAGCAGCACGATGGTCAGGGTGACCAGGAAGGTGGAGACCACGTAGTTGGACAGAAACGGATGCAAACGCAGGATCGGCCCCCAGATAAACGGCAGGAGCAGGGTTTGCGGCAGGATCACACACAGGCTCACCACCGCCTGCTTCCAGCGCGGCGGCTTGGCGGCTCCGTCGGCCTGGGGGGCGAACCAGAATTCATTGGCGGCGCCGACTTCAGTCTGGTCGCCGTCGGCCAGCATTGGCGCCGCTTCATCGATCAGGGCCTGGCGTTGCGGGGAGTCGAGCCACAACTCCAGGGCGTCGGTGGAGCGGTAGCGCAGTACGCAGGTAAACAGGGCCATGCCGCTCTGCTGGCTGCGCACGACGTCAACGCCAAGGTGGCCGGGGCGTTCACCGGCGGTGCGGACGATGCGGCGCAGCCAGGCTTCGTACTCGGTTTCACGGCCGGGCTTGACCCGGTGCTTGACGACCAGCGTGACGACTTCGTCGGGGCTGATGTTGGGTGTTGGGTCCATGATGGGTGTTTCCCCCCGGTGCATTTAGCGATGGGGGGAGTGTGCTGGGCAAAGGCGGTGGAGAATTGAATGTATGTGCTGTTTGCCGCGACGCTCAGCCTGGCTTTTGGTAACCGACGCCCTGGAAGGAGAACTTGAGCGCCTTACCCTCGCCGTTCACTCGAGTCACTTGCAGATCGCCGGTGATCGAATTGCGGAACCGACCATACAATCCCTCGCTCTTGACTGAACCCACCTTGATATTGCCTTGGTCATCCGTGGTGAAAGGCGCGGAAAAGCTGCCTGCGGTCGGCGCTATCTGCGAACTGCGATCGATCTCCTTACCGTAGTGTTCGACGAACCCGCTATAGCTCGTGGTCAAGCTGACCTTGCGATCGACGTAAAGGTCTTTGACGTGTTGCCTGGGCCCGAGATGCTCGGGGTCCGTGACGTCCTGGATATACCCGCTCAACCGCTGCGGATTCTGCGGGTCTTGCTCCACCGTGAGGTTGTATTGATGACCGAACGTGAAATCCACCGTTGTACTGTTGCTCGCCCCCGGGCCACCGTCCGCGTCGCAACTGCCGTCCGGAGCGGTAAAGTGCGACCCGAACCCGGAAAACGGCACCTGCGCCTTGCCGTCCTCCCCTGGCTGCAGCCCGATATACCCGTCGCCGAGGGAATTACCCTGTGCGTCATTAATGCCGAACTGCATCGCGTAATAAATCCCCGCAGGCTCGCTAGGGGTTCTTTGCGGGCCCGCGCCAATACTGATTGGAAAAGTAAGGTTGCTCACCCCCTGGCCTGATCCGGGAACCGTGTAGGAAACGAGGTACATCCCATCGGGTGCTGAGGCCTCCTTCTTAATCTCCAGACGCGGATCGCTCACCCTGTCCAGTTTTGAGGTCTCGACAGTCACCGGCACAGCCCCCGGCGTGGAGACGACAGAGCGGGTTGAGCCCGCGACGCCAGCGCCCGAATCAGCGCTCGCGGGTATTGACTCCGGGTGCCGCGACGCCGAAGCGGGCGCGTCATGACCCGGCTGTGGTGTAACCGGTGGAATAACCTGTGGCCTCTGAGAGATATACATAGTCGCTACCCGCCCCTGCTTGAAAGTTGACCCATGGTAGGCGGGCCAACCCCAGGCGGGCAGCCGGAAAAAGCGTGCGCATCGTTAGGACTTTGCTGTATGTCGAGGCCGGCCAGGTGAGACCGCGTTCGGCGCCGGGGCTGAACCGCTAAACCTCTGCGGCCATATGTTGCGCAATCTTGCCCCGCAACCAGCGCTCGGCCGGGTCATTGTCATGCACCCCGCTCCACACCATCGACAGCTCTGCCGCATCAATCGCGAACGGCGGGTCTTCGGCCCGCAGGCGGGTGCCCTCGGTCAATGCACACGCCGCGTAATCGGGCACGGTCGCGATAATCTGCGAACCGGCCAGCAATGCGCGCAGCCCGCTGAACTGCGGCACCGCCAGCACTACCCGCCGCGAACGGCCGATGCGTGCGAGGTCCAGGTCGATATTGCCGCTCAAATCACCCGAGAACGACACCATGGCATGGGGCCTGGCGCAGTAATCGTCCAGGCTCAGCGGCGCCTCGCCATCATCGCCGCGCAGCACCTTGCAGGGAATATCGCGCAGCTTCCTGCGCTTGGCGTTGGCCGGCAGTTCGGTGGTGTAGCTCACCCCTACCGAGATTTCACCGCTGGCCAGCAACGACGACATCAACAGGTAATTGGCCCGGCGCACCACCACGATGATGCCGGGTGCTGCTTCGCGCAGGTGACTGAGCAAGGGCGGAAACAGCCCGAACTCGGCGTCGTCGGACAGGCCGATGCGAAACACCGCGCAGCTGGTGGAGGGGTCGAAATCCTTGGCACGGCTGACGGCGCCCGAAATGGTGTCCATGGCCGGTTGCAGTTCCTTGAGTATCGCCACCGCCCGTGGCGTGGGTTCCATGCCGCGACCGTTGCGCAGCAGCAACGGGTCGTCGAACAAGTCACGCAGGCGGCCCAGTGCCGCGCTCACCGCCGGCTGGCCCATAAAGAGTTTCTCGGCGACCCGGGTCAGGTTCTTCTCGAACATCAGGGCTTCGAAAATCACCAGCAGGTTCATGTCGACGCGGCGCAGGTCGTTGCGGTTCATGGCGGTATCCAGACGGTTTGCAGGGGGTCAGGGAAGCACGCCCGCAACGCTCGCGATTGCACACCTGTGCTGTCTTTTCCCCGCCGGCACCTGGCGAAATTAACAACGATTAACTCGTCAGCCAGGCGGTCCGGCAACAAGATGAACGGCGTCTACACTGCATCCATTCAACGGGAAAGCTCCCATCGACTGCGGATATTTGTCATGGCCCGACTCGAGCAATATGCCCCTCGTCTATCCGCCACCGGAGGCCTGTGCCCCCGGCGCGAGCGTATCGCCAAGCAACTGATCCTCGCCAACCTCGGCGAAAGCCTGAGCATCGCCGAGCTGGCCCAGGCGTGCGCGTTGTCGCGCAGTCACTTTTCCCGCGCCTTCAAGTGTTCCACCGGGGTGTCGCCCCAGGAGTGGATTCGCAACCAGCGCATCCTGCGCGCCAAGGAACTGATCACCGGTTCTTCCCTGAGCCTTACGCAGATCAGCCTGGAATGCGGCTTTTGCGACCAGGCGCACTTCTGTCACATGTTCACGCGCAGCGAGGGCGTGAACCCGATGACCTGGCGAAACCACCACTCGCGCTCCAAGCCCGAGGTGATCGCAGCCTAGTGGTCTTCAAGCGCCTGGAATATGCTTGCCCATCCGTTACTCTTGAACCTGGGCAGCCATGAATGAGTTGAACGACCAGGCCGTGCACTTCGGCCCCTACCGCATCCATCCGCGCGAGCGCCTGGTGCTGGAGGCCGGTCGCCCGCTGCGCCTGGGACGGCGGGCGGTGGATATTCTGCTGATCCTGCTGGAGCACGCCGGCAATGTGGTGAGCAAGCAGGAGCTGATCGCGCGGGTCTGGCCCAAAAGCGTGGTGGAAGATGGCAACCTGCGGGTGCACATGGCCGCGTTGCGCAAGGCCCTGGGCGACGGCCAGGCGGGGCAGCGCTATATCGTCACGGTCGCCCAGCGCGGCTACAGTTTTGTCGCGCCACTGAGCATCGAACCGATGACGCTACCCACCGACGGCGCGCCCCAACGCCCTGGCCACAACCTGCCGCTGCGGCGCACGCGCATGATCGGCCGCCAGGCCCTGATCGATGCGCTGGTGCAGCAACTGCCGCAGCAACGTTTCATCACCCTGACCGGCGCCGGTGGCATCGGCAAGACCACCGTCGCGCTGCGCGTCGCGGAATTGCTGATCGGGCATTACCGCGATGGAATTCATCTGCTGGACCTGGCGCCGCTCAGTGCCGCGTCGATGATTCTGCCCAACCTCGCCGCCTTGCTGGGCGCCGCACCCGGGGAGAATGCGCCGCTGGCAAGCCTCGCCCGCAGCTTGCAGGCACGCCAGTTGCTGCTGGTGATCGACAACTGCGAGCACCTGCTCGACGACATTGCTCTGATCAGCGAAACCCTGTTGCGCCATGCGCCGCACCTGCACATCCTCGCCACCAGTCGTGAAGCGCTGCGCGCCGAAGGTGAGTCGGTGCAACGCCTGGAGCCGCTGAGTTGCCCGCCCGCCACCGGCAACCGCGCCCAGGCCCTGGGTTACCCGGCCATGCAATTGCTGATCGAGCGGGCCATGGCCCATCAGGACAGCTTTGCCCTGAGCGATGCCGACCTGCCGCTGGCCATCGATATCTGCCAGCGCCTGGACGGCATTCCCCTGGCAATCGAGCTGGTGGCCGCGCAGATCGAGCGTTTTGGCTTGCCGGGGCTGCTGGTGCAGATGGAGGACAACTTCCGCCTGCTGACCCGCGGACGGCGCAACGCCCTGCCCCGCCAGCAAACCTTGCGGGCCACGCTCGACTGGAGCTTTGACCTGCTCACCGAAGGCGAAAAAATCTGCCTGCGCAGGCTGGCGGTGTTTCGTCGGGGCTTCAGCCTGGTCAGCGCGGCGGCGGTGATCGCCGGGGAACACGTGGCCCTGGCCGAAGTGCTCGGCTCCATCACGCAACTGGTGGCCAAGTCGCTGCTGAATGTGGACGCCGGCGAGGAAGAGATGGTCTATCGCCTGCTGGATATCACCCGCACGTATGCCCTGGAAAAGCTCAGCCTCGCGGGCGAACTGCAAGCCACGCGCGAACGCCATGCGGCACGCTGCCTGGCGCTGATGGAACAGGCCCGCGGTGATTGGGAACTGATCGCCACCCAGCCCTGGATCGAGCGCTACGCACCGTTGCGCGAAGACGTGCGCGCCGCCCTCGACTGGGGATTTGCCGACGACGCGGGGCACTTGCTGGCGATCCGCCTGACGGTCAGTGCGATGCCCCTGTGGCAGGAACTGTCGTTGCTGCGCGAGCATGCCGGTTATGTGGACAAGGCGCTGGCGCTGATCGATCAGGTCGAAGCGCCCTGTACGCAATTGACCCTGCAACTGCAATTGGCCCTGGGCAGCCTCTCCTACCACGCCCTGGGCGCCGCGCCGCAGACCATTGCGGCGTTTGTCGGTGCCGCGCGCCTGGCCGAAGAACGCCAGGACCTGGCCGGCCAGTTACGCGCGGTCTCCGGGCATATGGCGGTGAACCTGTGTGCCGGGCGCTATGACCAGGCGCTGCAACAGAGCCTGCAATTTGATCGCCTCGACCCGCGCACCGAGCCGCTGCTGGACCTGAGTACCCAACGCCTGCGCGCCCTCGCCCGGCATTACACCGGCGATCAGGCACGGGCACGGCATCATGCCGAGCAGGTGCTGCAACGGATGAGCCACAGCGGCCACGTGAACCGCTTCGCCCACGGCGTCGGCGTGCAGTACGACCAGAGCGTCGCGTCCCTGACCGTCCTGGCGCGCATCCTTTGGCTGCAAGGCTTCCCCGAACGCGCCTGGCGCACCGCGAGCCAGGCACTGGAGCTGGCGCTGCAGATCAACCACGGCACCTCGATCTGCTACACCCTGGCCTTGGCTGGTGTAGTCATCGCCCGCTACAACGGTGCCGACGACGAGGCACAGGCCATGCAACGCCTGTTGCTTGAGCAGGCGCACAAGCATTCGGTGCAACTGTTCCAGACCTGGGCCGGGCACTATGCCGGCATCCTGGGCGACCAGGATCTGCAGGGTCTGGGACTGATCGAGGACACCCTGGTCACCTTCGACATGCGGCAGGTCGATGAGCCGGGCATGCACCGCGCGCGCAGTGGCGCGGCGGGCTGGTGCGCGCCGGAAATCCTGCGGGTGTACGCCGGGCAGGTGTCGCTCCAGGGGGATACCCACGGTGCTGAAACGCTGCTGCTCGAAGCCCTTGGCCTGGCACGCCGGCAAGGTGCCCTGGCCTGGGAGTTGCGCTGTGCGGGCTGCCTGGCGCAACGCTGGCAGCAACAAGGGCGCAGGCAAGCCGCCAGGGATTTGCTGGAGCCGATCTACGCTCGATTTACCGAAGGCTTCGCCACCCGCGATCTACTGCGCGCACGCCGCCTGCTCGACGAGTTGCAGGACAAACGGCCGGCCTGAAAACTCACCCAGGCACTGCCCATAACCTTGCTGCAAGCGCTCGACCTGAAGCGGATCGCGCAACTGCGCCAGGGCGTAGCTGCGCACGCTATTGAGCAGGCGATAGCGCGTCGGGCCCGGGCCAGGCTCGGCGGTCAGCAGCGACAGATTGACCAGACGCGCCAGCAGGTAAGACAAATCAGCGTGCTCAAGCTCGGTCCCGCTGACCATTTCACGCAAGGTGGGCAGGGTCACCGCCATCTTGAACAGGCCCAACTGCAGGAACAGCCAGCACTCCGGCAGGCTCAGGCGCTCGTAGCTCCAGTCCAGCGCGGCGGTCATTGAGCGATGGCGTTCCACCGCCGTGCGACGACCGTGGCTCAGCCCGTGCAGGCCGCTGCGCAATTGCCGCTGCACACCGCCGATACCCAGGGCGTCAACCTGGGCGGCCGCCAGTTCGAGGGCCAACGGGATACCGTCCAGGCGCCGGCAAATATCACGCAGCGGCATCAACTCCTGGGGCCGCAACACAAAACCCTGCTGACTGGCGCGCGCCCGTGCGACGAACAACTGCACCGCGGGACAGGCCATGGCCTGCTCGACACTGCCCAGCGCCGACGGCGACGGCACGCCCAACGGCGGCACGCGCATCACCCATTCGCCCGGCACCAGCAAGGCCTCGCGACTGCTGACCAGCACGCTGACCTCCGGCGCCCTTTCGTGCAGCGCGCGCAGCAGCTTGCGACAGGCACCGAGCAGCAGGTCGGCCCCATCGAATACCAGCAGCAATCGGCGCGCGGCCAACCGTCGGCACAGCTCATCGAGGCTGTCGACCGCGTCCAACTGCAAGAGCGTGGCCAGGTGCCCGAGCAGTTCGCCCAGCGTGCGCAGGTCGCCCAGGTCGACCCACCACACCCCGTCGCGATAGCGTGGCAACACGCGTTCGGCGAGCGCCAGGGCCAGGGTACTTTTGCCGATACCGCCCACTCCGGTCAGGGTCAACAGCCGCTGCCCGGCCATGCGCCGTACCAGCATGCCTACCAACTCATCGCGACCGACCACGGGGCTCAGCCGCGCCGCCAGGTTGTGCTCTGCCGGCAACGTCGGCAGCGCGCCTTGCACGGGCGCAGCGAAGCAATAACCGCGCTGCGGATGATTGAGGATCAAAGGCTGCACATCCACGGCGCGACGCAACGCGGCAATGTGCACGCGCAGGTTATTGTCTTCAACCACGCTGTTGGGCCAGACCCGTTCGATCAAGGTCGCCTTGCTGATGAAGTGCCCCGGCGCTTCCAGCAACACCGCGAGGATATCCAGGGCGCGCCCGCCCAGCGGCACCGGCCAGCCGGCCTTGCTGACCAGACGCTGGTGCCGATGAAACGTATAGGCGCCGAAGCTCACCGCCGCAGAATGATTCATGTCCGTAACAGCGCTGAAACACCCGTGCTTGAGTGCCTGCGCATCCTTTTTCCGTGGGCTCGACGTTATCTTGCCAGCTGGCGATAACAGGACAATGCTGGCACGGGGAGCGATACGGACAATCGGGGGCCTCAGACGGACAGGGTGTCGTTAACTGAACTGTTGTCGGTATTGGGTAGGGTTCAGGCCGAGCTTTTCACTGAACAGAAAGCGCATATGCCGCACGCTGCCGAAGCCTGAGTGGAACGCCACGGTCTTGAGCGGCAGGTCGGTGGTTTCCAGTAACTGGCGGGCACGGTCGATGCGCGCGCCTTGCAGAAACGCCATGGGCGTCATCTGCACTTCCCTGGCGAACAGTCGCGCAAAGTGCCGCGCGCTCATGCCGGCAAGTTCGGCCATCGACTCGATGGTAAAGGGTTGGTCGAGCTGCGCCAGCACGTGGTGCTGCACCCGAGTGATCGCGGTTTCCTGGGGCGCCACGGCGGCGGTCATCGGGCTGAACTGGGCCTGGCCACCCTGGCGTTTCATCACCACCAGCAACACCTTGGCCACGTCCACCGCCACTTGCTTGCCATGGTCCTGGGCGACAATCGATAGGGCCAGGTCGATACCGGCCGTGACGCCACCCGAGGTGATCAAGCGTCGGTCCTGCAGGTAGATGCGATCGGTCTCGACGATGGCGTTCGGGAATGCCTTGATCAAGCGTTCGGTGTAATGCCAGTGGGTGGTCACGCGGTGCCCGTCGAGCAAGCCGGCGTGCCCGAGCACAAAGGCGCCGGTGCAGATCGAACCGAAACGCCGTGCCCGTGGCGCCATCGCCTTGAGCCAGGGCAGCAGCGCGGGATGGCATTCGTTATAGGCCCCCGGACCGCCAGGCACCAGCAGCACGTCATAGGCGTCCTGGGCCTGCTCCAGCAGCAGGTCGGTCTGCACCGTGACGCCATTGGAGGCGCGCAACGGCCCAGGCTCGGTGCCGATGGTGAGGATCCGGTAGTGGTCGGCCACCGGCAGGTAGCGGTTGGCAATCGAAAACACTTCAAGCGGCCCGGCCATGTCGAGCAGCAGGAAGTCCGGAAACAGCGCCATGGCCACGGTTTTCATAAGCGGGAAACGTCCATCGAGAAGAAAGGCGACGGGCATTATGGCATGCCTTTTACTGTCAACTCATAAGAGACAGTTATTCGGATTTCATCTTCTTAATGAATTAACCGTTAACCATTAACCTTCTTCTCAACGCAAGCGCCCTGCATCTCGCAGCCCGCGCTCACTTGAGGACTGGACCATGCTGACCCTTCGCAAAGCTTCCGAACGCGGCGCCGCCAATCACGGTTGGTTGAAGTCGTTCCACACCTTCTCCTTCGCCAACTACTGGAACCCGAATGAACAAGGGTTTTCCGACCTGCTGGTGATCAACGATGACCGCGTCGCCGCCGGCAAAGGCTTCGGCCAGCACCCGCACCGTGACATGGAGATTTTCTCCTATGTGCTCGAAGGCGCCCTGGAACACAAGGACACCCTGGGCACCGGTTCGGTGATCCGCCCCGGCGATGTGCAATTGATGAGCGCCGGCAGCGGCGTGGCCCACAGCGAGTTCAACCACAGTCACCGCCTGGGTGTGCACTTCCTGCAAATCTGGATCGTGCCCAATGAAGCCGGGGCCAAGCCGCGCTATCAGCAGGAGCACTTCAGCGAAGCGCAAAAACGCGGGCGCCTGCAACTGATCATCTCGCCGGATGGCGCCGACGGTTCGTTGAATGTTCGCCAGGATGCGCGGGTGTATGCCGGGCTGTTCGATGGTGATGAAAGCGCGCAACTGGACTTGCCGCCGGATCGCTATGCCTACATCCATGTGGCGCGCGGCAGCGTCGAGCTCAATGGCCAGCGCTTGCAGGAAGGCGACGGTGCGCGCGTACGGGACGAACGCCAGATTCGCCTGAGCCATGGCGAGGACGCCGAGGTGCTGGTGTTTGACCTGCGCCCCAATGAAGTGCCGCAGATGCCATGACGGTCGCAGTGATGGCCCGTGAGCGGGTCCATCGCTGGCGTCGATAGTCACCATCAGCGCAATGAAGTTCTCTTAAAAACTGCGACGCGTAACATCAAACCCATGCCAAACGGCACCTCACTAAAACACTTGGAGCACACCATCATGAAACGCCAACTCTTGCTTAGCCTCGCTTTCTCGGTACTCGCTGCAAACGCTTTCGCCCACCCGGTAGTCGCTGAAGGCGGCGCGGATCGCATGATTGAAACCCGTGTTGCCGAAGGTGGTGCGGATCGCTTGCAGGAACGTGGCCTGGCTGAGGGCGGAGCGGATCGCCTGCAGGAACGTGGCTTGGCCGAGGGCGGTGCGGATCGCCTGCAGGAACGCGGCCTGGCTGAGGGCGGTGCAGATCGTCTGCAGGAACGTGGCCTGGCCGAAGGCGGTGCTGAACGCCTGCTGAGCAACCACGTATAACCCCTGCTGTTGAAGGGAACCCAAACCGGCCTGATCAGCCGGTTTTTTTGTTTTCTATCAACCCGCGTTCGTCAGCTTCTTCAAGTTGAACTGCGCATCGTCGCGCGCGATGTACAGGTGGCTTTTTCCTTCCTGTACCTTGAATAGAAGTTTCATGCCGACCAGTTTTTCAAGATCCTTGCGTGCCGTATTTTCGGAAATGTCATAGTCATGGGTGAGTTCCCTGGGCGTATAGATGCGCCCAGGGTGTTGCAGCACTTTTTTCAGGAAATGGCCCTGTCGGTAGTTCAACCCTTCTTTTAAATCAAGCGAATCGAGCCAGCTCATCAGCTCTACGGCTTCTTGCCTTTTACCTTCGAAATACAGCATGAATTCGTTCATCGCGCGCTCGATGACCCGCAATTGATAAATGACGAAATAGGTCAAATCGAATCCATCGGTTTGCGTATGGATATACGAGCGCCCGTATTGCATCGGGGCTTCTTTGAGCAAGGCGCTGATGGAAATGTACTCAAAAGGCCAATAACCACTTTTGAGCATGAACCAATAGAACAACGCGCGCGCTGTCCGGCCGTTGCCGTCCCTGAAGGGGTGCTCATAACCCAGCATGAAATGAAGAATGATGGCTTTGACCAGCGGATGGATAAAGTGCCTGCCGCCTTGACCGTCATGGCGGTCATTGGCAAACCTGCAAAGTGCCTCAAGCCTGTCCGGTAGCAATGCAGCCTGAGGGGGTTGATGAACAATTTCATTCCCCGCGCCGCCGACAAAAATATCGTCGGTTTCCCTGATATGCCCGGGGCGAATATCGTCCTCGTCAATCCCTGCTGTCGCGATGCCATGGAACTCACAGATCAATGCGACAGACAGGTCTTCGCCCTGGTTGTACTTGGCATGTTTCATCAGTTGATAGTTATTGAGGATCATCCGCTCATCGTCATTCTGCGGCGGGCGCTCCTTGGCCAGCATGTCCTTGGCGATTTTGCGCGTGGTCGCGGCACCTTCCAGTTGGGCGCTGGAAATTGCCTCTTCCATCATCAAGGAGTCGACCAGGTACTGAGCGTTATCACGGTATTGAGGAGACGACGCTGCCGCCCCGCCTAAACGGGATGTCACCGACTCGACAGCGTGAATCACCGCATCGCTGAAATCCGTGGAGCACAAGAAAAAAGCACTGCCGCATTCGCTCTTGAGCTCAAGCGTCTTGCTCCCACAGGCCCGGGACATCTTGATGGCGGCCCAGGCCGCCTCTTTATTGATCCCCGGCGTCGGGTAACGGCGGAATTCGTCCCAGTGCAAATATCGGCCTTTGTCATCGACCGCCTTGAAAATGCGTGCAAGCTCGAAAACCTGCAAACCATGACGATCTAACAAAGCCGCGAAATCAGTGGGTTTATGGATTTTCGCCACGACTGAAACTCAATTTTGAAAAATTGATTTGATCGTTGCGCGCCAGTGCCGCGATGTCAAGAAACACGCAGCCAAAACACCGCACTCAGGCCTCGCGTTTGACCTTCAAATGCCGCGCATACCAGGGCCGCTTCGGCACGCGCTTGAACAGGCCTTTGAGCAGTTCCTCATCGGCGCCGAAGGTGATGCGCAGGGCCAGTTTCATGATTTCCGGGTCCATTTCCATCGAGCGGCCCTGCTGCAACCCCGGCGTGGTGCTGCAGCCGTGGGTATCCGGGCCGAGCCAGGGGTCGCCGACTTCAACCCAGCGTCCCGGTGCGAACCAGGCTACGCCGTTGACCTCAAGCCGGGTGACTTCGCCCGGATGGAACCGCTCGTGGGCGCGGAACCAGTCTTCGATGCGGTCATCGATCCAGCCGTGGAAGTGCCAGAACACCGGGTTCACGTGGGATGAAAACGGATCGCCGAGGAAGTCGTTTTCCGGTGCGTACCAGCGTGCGGCGAAGTCCGCAGGGTCGCGGGCAAACGGCACCGGGGCGCCGTTGGACGGGTCACGCGGCACAGAAGCCCAGCGCATGTGCAGCCAGTCGTGCAGGCCCAGCTCCATCTCCGAGCCCAATTGGCCCAGGGTCAGCCTGGCCAGGTAGCGTGGGTCGCGGTATTGGGATTCCCACACCTGGAAATTGCTGTGGTAGGTCTCGGCAGCCTTGATGTCGCTGACCCACTGGGTGTAATCGGCGTCATCCGGCGCCGACCAGCACGGCGGCAGCGCAAAGCCGTCGTGGTTATCGAAGTAGCGCACGAAGCCCGGGCGATCGCGCTCCAGCGCCGGCTGGGGCTCGGGGAAATGCGGCCATGACGGCAGGTCCTGCATGGAGCGGGCAGTGCCCAGCATATGGCGGTGCATGAAGAAAAAGTCGATGCCCGAGCCGTTACGGTCCTTGAGCTTGCCCCGTGCATCGCGCTCCCGGCCACGCGGCCCGGGTTGCCAGCCGATGCCGCGCAGGGCCTCGCGCTTTTCTTCGGAGAGCTTGTGCCATTGGTCACGGGTGGCGTGCCACAGCTGGTGAAACAGGCGATGTTCGGGGGCAATCAGCCAGGCCAGCAGGGTCGGGTTGAGGCCTATGCGCTGGCGGGCTTCGGGGAACAGCTGTTTGTGGGCGATGAATCGGTTGTCGCGCTCGGTCAATGCCAGGGGCCGCTCAAGGTCGAGGATCTGCCCACTGAGGGTGCCGCTGCCGGCATTGCCGAAGTCGGCCCAGACTTCATCGAGGGTCATCTTGAATTCGTAGGCCGGGATGCCCGCCGCCGAATCGCGGTCGATCAGCCGCCAATAGAGTAAGGCGCCCTCGCCCGTCAGCAGATCGCCCAATACGCGGTAGCGTGGCTCGCCGTCGGCCCGCAGGTTCTCGGCGGTGTCCAGGTAACCGCGCAAGCCACGGCCACGGGGCGCGATGTCCAGCAGCAGTTCCAGGCCCCGGGACGGCAAGCCCCTGAGGCCGGCATCGCGGCCTTCCAGGCGCAGGCTCCACACGCCGCGCAACGTATTCGCCAGGTGCTGGCCCTGGGTGTCGGCCAGCTCGACCGTGGCTTCGCCGGGGGTGACCGGGAATTCTTCTTCCCGCGTCAGCTCGCGATGGGCGTAAAAGGCCGCGGGCACCGCCGCGCCGGTCAGCGCCAGGCCTGCGATGAACCCACGTCGAGAGATCGTCATTGTCTACCTTAGGAAACGGCTTAATCAGAGCTAGAACGTTTGCAACCTGGGGAAATTTACCGCCCGGGCAGCGCCCGCTAAATTTCCCCGGTCATCGCTCGTTCTTCCCTGATAGCAAAGGCCTCAACTGACTGAGATGGCAATGACAAAACCACGTTCGAAAAAGGCGCTGTATATCGGCTTGCCGCTGGCACTGGCGGTCGCTGCCGGGGCCGGCTTTCTGGTCTGGGATCATTGGTTCAAAGGCAACGCCGGCTACCCGCTGGAGGTGATCAAGCAGGCCAATGAAATGCAGGATCGCCTGTTGTCGTTCGACAGCCATATCACCGTGCCCATGGACTTCGGCACCGCCGGCAATGAAGCCGACAAGGATGGCAGCGGCCAGTTCGACCTGGCCAAAGCGGCGCGCGGCCGATTATCCGGCGCGGCCCTGACCATTTTCGGCTGGCCGGAAATCTGGAACGGCCCCAACGCCCCGCACAAACCCACCGACGGTTTTGTCGAGGAAGCCCGCCATGAGCAGGAGGTGCGCTACACAATCATCTCCGGCATGGTCCGCGACTTCCCCCACCAGGTGGGCATCGCCTACACCCCGGACGACATGCGCCGCCTGCACGGCGAAGGCAAGTTCGCGATCTTTATCAGCATGCTCAACGCCTACCCGCTGGGTGACGACCTGAACCAGCTGGACCTGTGGGCGGCGCGCGGCATGCGCATGTTCGGCTTCAGCTACATCGGCAATAACGCCTGGTCGGACTCGTCGCGCCCGCTGCCGTTTTTCAATGACACCACCGACGCCCTCGAGGGCCTGTCGCCCATCGGCCAGCAAGCGGTGCAGCGCCTCAATGACCTGGGAGTGATCATCGACGTGTCGCAGATGTCGACCAAAGCCCTGGAACAGGTCGCGCAGTTAAGCCGTACACCGATGGTAGCGTCCCACTCGGCCCCCCGGGCGTCGGTGGACATTCCGCGCAACCTCAGCGACAAGGAACTGCAACTGATCAAGCGCAGCGGCGGCGTGGTGCAGGTGGTGGGCTTTCCTGCCTACCTGCGCCCCCTGAGCCAGCCGACCCAGGACAAGCTCAACGCCCTGCGCGCCCGCTTCGACTTGCCGCCGCTGCCGAACCTGGCGATGGCCTTGATGCCGGGCGATGCGATCATCGCCGCGTGGCCCGAACAGCGCTTCGGCCAGTACGCCAGCGAGCTGTACGCGATTCTCGAGGAAGAACCCAAGGCGACCCTCAAGGACTGGGGCGATGCCATCGACTACACCGTGCGCAAGATCGGCATCGACCACGTCGGCATCGCGTCGGACTTCAACGACGGCGGTGGCCTGCAGGGCTGGGAGAACGTTGGCGAAGTGCGCAACGTCACCGCCGAACTGATCCAGCGCGGTTATTCCGAAGCCGATATCGCCAAGCTGTGGGGAGGCAACTTCCTGCGGGTGTGGGAGCAGGTCCAGAAAGCCGCCAAACCCTTGGCCCATCAAGAAGTCAGCCCATGACCGACCGTCGCACATTCCTCAAGCAGGCCGGCGTATTGGCCGCCAGCCTGCCGCTGGGCAACACGCTGATTCCCCAGGCGCTGGCCGCCGCCACGAACGACCCATGGACAGGCTTGAAACAGCTGTTCAACCAGGACCCGGATTACCTGCATTTTTCCAACTTCCTGGTCGCGTCGCACCCCAGGCCGGTGCGCGAGGCCATTGAGCGCTACCGTGCGCAGATCGACCGCAACCCCGGCCTGGCGATGGACTGGGACCTGCAGGAAACCTGGAAACGCGAAGGCCAGGTGCGTGAATGGGCGGGCCGCTACCTGAACGCCACACCGCCACAGATCGCCCTGACCGGCAGCACCTCCGAAGGGCTGGCGATGATTTATGGCGGGATCAAGGTGCGCGCCGACCAGGAAATCCTCACCACCGAGCATGAGCATTACGCGACGCAGAACGTGCTGGATTTTCGCGTGCGCAGGGAAGGCACCCAGGTACGCCGCATCCGGCTGTTCGACAGCGCCAGCGGCGTGTCCGCCGATGAAGTGCTGGGCAATATCCAGCGCAATATTCGCCCCAACACCCGCGTACTGGGCATGACCTGGGTGCAGTCGGGCAGCGGTGTCAAATTGCCGATTGGCGAAATCGGCCAGTTGGTGAATGAATACAATCGCAACCGCGACGACAACGACCGCCTGCTCTACGTGGTCGACGGCGTGCACGGTTTCGGCGTGGAGAATCTCGACTTCCCCGCCATGCACTGCGACTTCTTCATCGCCGGCACCCACAAGTGGATGTTCGGCCCGCGCGGCACCGGCCTGGTGTGCGCTCGCAGCGCCGAAAACGCCTACGTCACACCGATGGTGCCGACCTTCTCCGAAGACAAGGATTTCGCCACCACCATGACGCCCGGCGGCTACCACGCGTTCGAGCATCGCTGGGCCGCCGACGAAGCCTTCAAGCTGCACCTGCAACTGGGCAAGGCAGCGGTGCAGGCGCGTATCCACGCACTCAACACCGAGCTTAAAGCGCAACTGCTGGCGCATCCGCAGATAGAACTGGTCACGCCGCGCAGTCCAGCGCTGTCGGCAGGTTTTACCTTCTTTCGGGTCAAGGGCCAGGACTGCGATGCGGTGGCCAGCTACATGATGAAAAACCGAGTGGTGATCGACGCCGTGGACCGTGATGTCGGGCCGGTGATCCGCACCTCCCCCGGCCTGCTCAACAGCTCGGATGAGATCCAGCGCTTCATGGCGTTGCTGAGCCAGCGGCTGTGACCTTTTTTTATTTGAACGAGACGCTCACATGACGCCATTTCGACTCAAACCCCTGACAGCCCTGGCGCTGACCGTACTGTGCGGCGCCCTGCTCCCGGGCATGGCCCAGGCGGCGGCACCGCAACCGGGCAAAGTCTTCAAGGGCTGCAAGGACTGCCCGGAAATGGTGGTATTGCCTGCGGGCACCTTCACCATGGGCACCCCGGAAGACGAAGTCGGCCGCGAACCGGACGAAGGCCCGATGCATGAAGTGACCTTCGCCAAGCCCTTCGCCATGAGCCGCTTCCACATTACCGCCGGTGAATGGGACAGCTATGTCCGCCAGACCGGGGTGAAGATCGCCAATGGTGATGATCGTCCCGGCCGCGAATGCATCGCCAGCAAGCCGCGCTACCCCCAGGGCCCGCGCCAGCCGGCGGTGTGCATGGACATGGACGACATTAAAAACTACGTGGCCTGGCTGTCGAAAAAAACCGGCCAGCAGTACCACATGGTCAGCGAAGCCCAACGCGAATACGCGGCCCGCGCCGGCACCCGCGGGCCGTTCCCCTTCCCGTTCGACGACGGCAAGGGCTACAGCATTGCCAGGCACGCCAACACCTACGGCCCGGCGGACGGCTACAGCTATTCGTCACCGGTGGGCAGCTACCCGCCGAACGCGTTTGGCATGTACGACATGCACGGCAATGTGTATGAACGGGTTGCCGATTGCGAACACCCGAACTACATCGGTGCACCGACTGACGGCAGTGCCTGGATGGAACCGAACTGCGAGTCCTACCAGATTCGCGGCAATGACTGGGGCGAGGCGCCAGTGTTCTCCCGCTCCGGCAACCGCAACAACATCTACCCGCAGACGCGCGGTGACTGGATTGGTTTCCGGGTAGTGCGCGATCTCTAAGCCATGCACCAATCCACTGTGGGAGGGTCAGTGAATGCTTCTGCAACTGACCCACCGCCATCGGCGGCAAGCCCCCTCCCACATTTGAGCGCCATGCGTCAGGAAGAATGTATTCACCAGCAGACGCGGCGTGACTGGATTGGTTTTCGGGCAGTACGCGAGCCCCAAGCCGTACACCAGTCCAATGTGGGAGGGGGCTTGCCCCCGATGAGGGAGGGTCAGTGCATGCATCTGCGCCTGACACACCGCCATCGGCGGCATGGGCCGCTACCCGTTTGGTGTACTCAACCCGCCTGCACCGCTGGCGTCGCCAATCGATTGCAGCCATACAGCACCATGCCCAACACAATCAGCGCCCCGCCTCGCATCCAGGTATCCAGGCTTTGCTGGCTGAGGAGGATCAGGCACGAAACAATCGCCAGCACCGGCACCCAGCTCGGCACGCGAAAATGCTGCTCCTCAATGGTGTCACGCCGCAATACCAGCACCGCCAGGTTGGTACTGAGAAACACGAACAGCAACAACAACACCACCGTCTCGGCCAATGCCGCCAGCGTGCCGGTCAGCGTCAGGGCTATGGCCACGGCCGTACTGGCAATGATCGCCACCCAGGGCGTACGGCGCTTGGGTAGCACGCGTGACAACGGCTCCGGCAACAGGCCCATGCGCGCCATGCCGTAGGTCAGGCGGCTGGCCATGACCATCGTCAGCAGCGCGCCATTGGCGACCGCGACCAAGGCAATGAAGGCAAACAGTTGCGGTGGAATATTCAGGCCCGAGGCGCGCACCACTTCGAGCAGCGGTGCCGACGTGGCTGTGAGCTTGTCCATCGGCAACACCACGGAGGCGGCGACACCAACCGCCATATACACGATACCCGCCACGATCAACGCGGCGAACAGCGCGCGCGGGTAAATCCTGCGCACACCCCGGATTTCTTCCGCCAGGTTGGCCGACGTCTCAAAGCCGACGAACGAATAGAATGCCAATAGTGCAGCGCCGAGCACGGCAAGCATCGGGTTGATGCCGGGCTTGAATTCGAACGCCCGCCCCAGGTTGGCCTCGCCGGCCTGCAAGCACCAGGCTGCGGCGACCACCACCAACAGCAGCCCGGACAGCTCCACGCACGTCATCACCATATTGGCGCCCAGCGATTCCTTGATCCCGCGCGCATTCAACAGCGCAATCACCAGCAAAAAGACCAGCGCCGCCACGTGGGGCGAGACGTTAACGAACGCCGCCAGGTAGTCACCGGCAAACGCCAGGGAGAGCCCGGCGGCGCTGGTCACGGCGGCGGCGAGCATGCAAAAGCCCACCAGGAACGAAATCAGCGGCGACTTGAACGCCTTTTCGGCGAACACCGAAGCAGCGCCTGCATGGGGGTATTTGGTCACCAACTCGGCGTACGAGCCGGCCGTGAGCATGGCGAAGAACAACGCCACCAGCAGCGGTACCCAGATCGCCCCGCCGACCTGGCCGGCAATGGTTCCGGCCAGCGCATACACGCCGGCGCCGAGCACGTCGCCCAGGATGAACAGGAACAACATCGGGCCGGTCACGGCGCGGCGCAGGGACGGCGTGGAAGGTTCGGCGTGGCTGGGTCTGGGTTCGGTCATGGGCGGCTCTGGCGGCGGGTTGCAGTCAGCGATCATCCGGCGCAGGCCGGCTGAGGCGGGGCTATCTGCAATGGAGAAGGCCTGCGGGGCCAAAGTTCCTTATTTAGTAGCGGCTCCCTTAGCTACCTCCCGGCCGAACGCGAACGTCTGTAAAAATCCATAGCTGAAACGTGTCAGCCAAGGCATCACGCAAAAATATGCATAAATGCATTTTAGCCCTTGACCCGAGGGAACCAGTCTTTTAAAGTCAAATGACTGTATATAAATACAGTATCAACTTAGCTTCACGGACGAGGTTACCTATGAAAAGCACCACTGAAAAATTTGGCAAAACACCCCACCTGCCCAGCCTGTGGACCCGCGCCGATGCGCTGAAAGTCCATGCGGACGACCCCACCACCACCCAGCCGCTGGTCAGTGCCGACTTCCCGGTGCTGAGCGACAAGGTGTTTATCTGGGACACCATGCCGCTGCGCGACATTGACGGAAATATCACTTCCGTCGATGGCTGGTCGGTGATCTTCACCCTGACCGCAGACCGTCACCCCAACGACCCGCAGTACCTCGATGAGAACGGTAACTACGACATCACCCGCGACTGGACCGATCGCCACGGTCGGGCAAAGATGTACTACTGGTACTCCCGCACCGGCAAGGACTGGAAACTCGGCGGCCGGGTCATGGCTGAAGGCGTTTCGCCAACGGTGCGCGAATGGGCCGGCACGCCGATCCTGCTGAACGAGCAAGGCGAGGTGGACCTGTACTACACCGCCGTCACACCCGGCGCGACCATCGTCAAGGTGCGTGGCCGCGTGGTGACCACCGAGCATGGCGTCAGCCTGGTGGGCTTCGAGAAGGTCAAGCCGCTGTTCGAGGCCGACGGCAAGATGTACCAGACCGAAGCGCAGAACGCCTTCTGGGGTTTCCGCGATCCATGGCCGTTCCGCGACCCGAAGGACGGCAAGCTGTACATGCTGTTCGAAGGCAACGTGGCCGGCGAGCGCGGCTCGCACAAGGTGGGCAAGGCAGAAATCGGCGATGTGCCGCCCGGTTATGAAGACGTCGGCAACTCGCGTTTCCAGACCGCCTGCGTTGGTATCGCCGTGGCCCGTGACGAAGACGGCGACGACTGGGAAATGCTGCCGCCGCTGCTGACCGCAGTCGGCGTCAACGACCAGACCGAACGTCCGCACTTCGTGTTCCAGGACGGCAAGTATTATCTGTTCACCATCAGCCACACTTTCACCTATGGCGACGGGGTAACCGGGCCGGACGGTGTGTACGGTTTTGTCGCCGACTCGCTGTTCGGCCCTTACGTGCCCTTGAACGGTTCCGGCCTGGTCCTGGGAAATCCGTCTTCCCAGCCCTTCCAGACCTACTCGCACTGCGTGATGCCCAACGGCCTGGTGACCTCCTTCATCGACAGCGTACCCACCGGCGAAGGCGGGACACAGGTGCGCATCGGCGGCACCGAGGCACCGACCGTGGGCATCAAGATCAAAGGGCAGCAGACATTCGTGGTCGCCGAGTATGACTACGGTTACATCCCGCCGATGGTTGACGTCACGCTCAAATAAGCAAGGTCAACAGACGTCGTAGCATGGCTTGATCATTCCCACGCTCTGCGTGGGAATGCCGCCCTGGACGCTCCGCGTCCTGCTTTACCTGCGCAAGGTGACGCGGAACGTCACGGGATGCATTCCCACGCGGAGCGTGGGAACGATCGAAATTCACAGGATAAAAAAGCCACTCGATCGAGTGGCTTTTTTATGCAAGTACGCACCGGCTACCCGTATAACTCATGCCGGCCGCGACGTGAACGCCAAGCGAACTGCCAGCAACACCAATACGAATGCCAGGCCCCGCGACTGCCACTTTGCGGACTCGCCGTGGTGGGACGCATAACCCCGGATGATTCCTCCCATCAGGCCCAGCACGACGTGAAAAATGATCGCGATCAAGGTTAATACCAACCCCAGCGTCACTATTTGCAGGGCGACCGCAGAACTGCCGCGCACAACGAACTGCGGCAAAAATACCATGAAAAACAGCAACGCTTTGGGGTTGAGCAAAGAGTTAAGCATCGCTCGGATGAACACCGACATCAGCGACGCCTGGAGGGTGGCATGCGTTGAACGTGCGGCACGCACCCGCAGGGCGTTCCAGGCCATCCAGAGCAGATAGAACGCACCGGCCCAGCGGATCAGGTCGAACGAGGGGGGCCACTGCGCTATGGCGGCCGTGAGGCCGGCTGCGGTGAGCGCGGTCAATACCAGGTCGGCCGCGCCGATTCCCAACGCAGCAGCGACGCCGCCACGCCAGCCGTAGCTGGCGCCGTGCGCAATCACGAAGGCCATGTTGGGGCCGGGAGACATCAGTAACAGCAACACGGCCCCCGCAAACAGCAAAAGCGTCGATGGCTCTAGCATGGGCGCTCCAGATCGCCGCAACGGGCGTTGTGAGGCGTGCTGCCATGGGGATGAGCTGCTTTTTCGAGGTCGGTGCACCCGACCGTAACGTGACTGAACATGCCTCAATCGATCCGACGCCGCTGGAACGGTTGCATCCTGCGCGCCGGGTTCGCCTCCCTGCTGTATGTAAATGCGAGCCTAAGCCCGCCATTTGATACACGCAAAGAATTGTCCTGAATACATTCAACCCGACCATTACATGATCGCTACATGATCGTTCCCACGCTCTGCGTGGGAATGCCGCCCTGGACGCTCCGCGTCCTGCTTTACCTGCGCAAGGTGACGCGGAGCGTCACGGGATGCATTCCCACGCGGAGCGAGGGAACGATCAACGCCCGCCATTTGATACACACAAAGAATTGTCCTGGATACATTCAACCGGACCATTGCCCACGCGCCAGGATCGAGGGGGCGACAGGCCTGCTCGGTTCAAGCGATAGCCCGGCATTGCGCGGCGCTTTGGGGCTGATCAGCCGCGGCCAACCGAGCTGCGCGCGGACAACGACCACGGCATCCAGGACTTTCTGCGTCCAGCGTATGTCCTGCGGATCGACCACGACAACGCGGAATCCATGATCAGCGCCTTCAATCTGCACGCCCTCGGAATCATCGACGTGCAAGTCGATGTCGAATGCCGGCGGATACTTCGAAGGCGCATTGCACAGCCCGTGCCCGGTCAGGGCGCGGTTATGCAGCACACTGTTGACCACTCCATCGACGCGGATTCCATAGAGCAACAGCCAGCGGCGGATGTAGGACGGTGTGCGACCGGACGAGGTATAGACCCAGACACTGCAACCCTGGCGACGCAAGTCGCGGATCAGGGCACGCGTGCCGATGCGCAACGGCTCCCCCAGCCAACGATGCACACAAGCCGGCAGCCAGCTGGTTTCGACAGCGCAGTGGTGCAGCTGACAGGCCAGCGTGTCATCGATATCAAATGAAATACGCAGGCGTTGACGCTTGAATCGGCGCATCAGTGGCCTCTCTCTCGCAGGGGCAGCCGCGCGCCGCTCAGGAAAAACTTGCCTGGATCAGGCGCCTGATGCTCCAGGAAGGCTGCATACTTTTTCTTGATCTTGGGCAATTCATACAACGCCTTGACACCATGTTTGGCAGAGTTGCGTATCACCGAGGATGGGTTGAAATAACCCTCGGCATTTTCCAGCGTCAGCACGAACGGCGGCAAACCTGCACGCATGAGCAAATAGCTGACGATGAGCGACCCACTGCGGTTGTTGCCTTCAATGAACAACTGCGGCTTGCTGAGGATGCGCACATAGACGCCGGCCGCACGCTTCCAGACCGATTCGCTGCGATACGCGCAATACCAGTTGAACAGGTCCTTGATACCGCCCTCGACGTTATTGAAGAAATGCTCCTCGGTCGCCGCCAGGTGCTGGGCGTACTCCACCCGCCGCGCCGGGTCTCGACCGCACAGCACCGTGGCGTTGATTTCCAGCATCAGGTTCAGCTGATGAAGATCAAACAGGTCCACGCCGCGTGCGACATAGTCGTCAATCAACGCATAGCCTTCAAGCACATTGAGCAGCACTTCGTCGGTCAAGGGGTCACGCGGCTCGGTGAAGTGCCGGCTAAGCTCGGCGAAGCGCTCCTGCACTTCGCGCAATGCGCGCTCAATGGCAGGTAAATCAAGGCGATGCGTTACAGACATTGAAACTCCTTGGAAACACGAGGTAAAAAATCTACCGATTCACGCCAAGTCCGTTTGGCGCTTGCATGTGGGCGGCCCAGGCCGGACGGTGTTACTCAGCTGAACTTGCCGCTGATGTAGTCTTCGGTCATTTGCTCGCGCGGCTTGCCGAAAATCTGCGCGGTCGGGCCCATTTCGACCAGATACCCCGTGCGCGTGCCCTGGGAAATATCCACCGAGAAAAACGCCGTGGTGTCCGCCACCCGGATCGCCTGTTGCATGTTGTGGGTCACCAGCGCGATGGTGTAATCCTTCTTCAGCTCGACCATCAGTTCCTCGACGCGTCGGGTGGCGATCGGGTCGAGCGCCGAGCACGGTTCATCCAGCAGCAACACTTCCGGCTCGGTGGCGATAGCGCGCGCGATACACAGGCGTTGCTGCTGGCCGCCGGAGAGCGACAAGCCGCTGACCTTGAGCTTGTCCTTGACCTCGTCCCACAGGGCGGCGCCCTGCAGCGCGTGTTTGACGCGGTCGCCCAGATCGCCCTTGTAGCGATTGAGGCGCAGACCGAAGGCGACGTTGTCGAAGATGCTCATCGAGAACGGGTTGGGCTGCTGGAACACCATGCCGATGTAACGGCGCACGACCACGGGATCAACGCCCTTGCCGTACACGTCCTGGCCGAGAAAATGCACATGCCCTTCGAAACGAAAGCCCTTGACCAGGTCATTCATGCGATTGAGGCTGCGCAGCACGGTGCTTTTGCCACAGCCGGAAGGCCCGATGAAGCCGGTGATCTTGTTTTTTTCGATCGGCACGTGGCTGTCACGCACGGCCATGAAGTTGCCGTAGAAAATCTTGTCCAGCTTGCAGTCCATGACCACAGGCGACTCGGTCACAAACGGAGCGGCTATTTGCGCAGTGGATACGTTCAAAATTCAGGTGCTCCCGCTTTTAGTACTTGGGTTTGCCGAAAATACGGCTCACGACATTCACGACCAGCACGATCATCACCAGCACCAGCGAGGCCGCCCACGCGAGTTCAAGCTGATTGTCGAAAGGCATGCCGGAGAAGTTGTAGATCAGCACGGCCAACGAGGCTGTCGGGTTCATGACGGCCAGGTTGCCGTCGTGGTAGATCCAGTAGTTGCTGAACAGCGCAGTGAACAGCAATGGCGCGGTTTCGCCCGCAGCGCGCGCCACGGCCAGCATGACGCCGGTCAGGATCGCCGGCAGGCCGGTAGGCAAGACGATCTTCCAGATCACCTGCGAACGGGTGCAGCCCATACCGTAGGCAGCGTCCTTCATGATCTTGGGCACCATGCGCATCGACTCTTCGGCCGTCAGCACCACGATTGGCAGCATCAGCACGGCCAGCGCCACGCCACCTGCCGGTGCCGAGTAGGTTCCGGTAGTCATCACCACCAGTGCGTAGGCAAACACCCCGGCCAGAATGGACGGCAAGCCGGTGAGCATCTTGGCGGCAAAGCGCGCAGCGCTCGCCAGTTTGCTGTCAGGCCCCAGTTCCGCTAGAAAGACGGCGGCCAGGATACCGACCGGCACGGCGATCGCCGCCGCAATGCCGACCATCACCAGGGTGCCGGCCATGGCGTTGCCGAAGCCGCCGCCGGTCTCGAAACCGGTCGGCGGCAATTCGGTGAAGAGCTCCAGGCTCAGGCGCGCACCGCCTCGGGTGATCAGCATATACAGCACGGAGATCAACGGTACGCTGGCCAGCAGCGCGCCGAACCAGACCAGCGTGGTCAAGACCAGGCTGCGCAGGGCGCGGCCTTCGAAGCGGCGCTGCAGGCTGGGCGGCGCGGCGGCAGGCGTGGTGAGGTTGGTCATTGTTTGGTCCCCCGCTGGGCGTAGAGCATGAGCATCGAACCCGCCACGTTGACCAGCAGCGTGATGAACATCAGCACCAGCGCCGCATACATCAACACCTCGATCTCGTTGGGCCCGGCCTCGGGAAAGTTCAGCGCCAGCAAGGCCGCCAGGGTATTGGCCGGTGCAAACAGAGACAGGGAAATGTTGTTTGCATTACCCACCAGCATCGCCAGGGCCATGGTTTCCCCCAGGGCGCGGCCGAGGCCCAGCACCAGGGAGCCGAAGATACCGGTGGCGGCCGACGGCACCATCACCTTGAGAATCGCTTCCCAGTGCGTCGTGCCCATGCCGTAGGCGGCCTGTTTGGTTTTCATCGGCACCGCGGTAAGCGCGTCCTGGGACACTGCGGCAATAGTCGGCAGGATCATGATCGCCAACACCAGCGCGGCCGGCAGCAGGCCCGGCCCGCTCAGGGATGTACCGAAAAAGGGAATCCAGCCAAGTTCCGTGTTCAGCCACGCCGTCAGCGGGCGGATGGCGGGGATAACTACATAGATGCCCCACAGGCCGTACACCACGCTGGGGATCGCCGCGAGCAATTCGACGATGGTGCGAAACACCGCAGCCAGCTTGGCGGGAAGGAAATCCTGGGTGAGAAAGATCGCCATGCTGACGCCAAAAAAGCCGGCGATCATCAACGCGATAAAAGCACTGTACAGCGTGCCCCAAATCGCCGGCAGAATGCCGTACTTGCCTTGGTTGACATCCCAGACGCTGCCCAGCAGCACGTCAAAACCGTGCTTTTCCATGCCTGGAAGGGCCTTGCGCCCTACTTCGAACACCAGCGCGAAGACCAGCGCCAACACCAGCACCACGCCGATGCGTGCAAGCGCACGGAACGTGCGATCCATCACGAAGTCCTTGGTGGACGGTGGCTGGCACGCAGAGTCCGGGTTACCCGGTACGACAAAAGGTGTGTTCATGGGTTAATTCCGAAACAGGGAAGAAGTGCTCCCGGCATGGCTGACTGCCCATCCCGGAAGCGACCTGGCACGCCTTACTGGATGTTGGCGGAGGCTTTGCGAACCTGCTCGACTACCGAAGCCGGCAGCGGGATGTAGCCCATGGAGTCAGCGATTTTCTGCCCTTCGGTCAGGCTGTACTCGACCATTTCACGCATGGCCTTGGCCTTGGCCGGGTTGCCGTTCTCCTTGCGGAAAATCATCCAGGTGTAGGACGTGATCGGGTAGGACTTGGCACCGTCCGGGTCCGGCAGCCAGGCCACCAGGCTTTCCGGCATCTTCACCGCAGCCAGTGCTTCTGCACCGCTTTCGGCATTGGGCACAACGTACTGGCCGGCCTTGTTCTGCAACTGGGCGAAGTCAACCTTGGCCAGTTTGGCGAAACCGTATTCGATATAGCCAATCGCGCCTGGCGTCTGGCGTACGGTGGCGGTCACACCGTCGTTCTTGGGCGACTTGATGAACTTGTCGGTGGCCGGCCAGTTGACGGTGTTGCCTTCACCCAATGCTTCTTTGAAGCCAGGGTTGATCGCCGCCAGGTGCTTGGTGAACACCGCGGTGGTGCCACTGGAATCCGCACGCACCACGACGGTGATGGGCGTAGCCGGCAGCTTCAGGTCCGGGTTGGCGGCAACGATCTTGGGATCGTTCCACTGAGTAATCTTGCCCAGGAAGATATCGGAGTACACATCGCGCGGCAGCTTCAGGCCCTTCGGGTTGCCCGGCAGGTTGTAGGCCAACACGATTTCACCGGCGGTCATCGGCAGCAGTTGCACGCCCTCGGCAACCTTAGCGATGTCTTCGTCTTTCATCGCGGAGTCACTGGCGGCGAAGTCGACGGTTTTGTTCAGGAAGTCCTGCACACCGGCCCCGCTCCCCTTGGACTGGTAGTCAACCGTGACGCCCGCGCTTTTCTTGCTGAAATCCTTGAACCAGGTGAGGTAGATCGGGGCCGGGAAACTGGCACCGGAACCGGTCAGGCGGATGCTTTCGGCAGCAAACACCGAGGTGGCGCTCAGGGAAACCGCGACGGCGAGTGCAGCAGACTTCATCAAGCTTTTCATTCAGGAACTCCGTGGTGTAATTTCGGGCTCCCGGGACTGTGCAGCAGCTTTGTTACGATTTTATGAAAAATCCATGGCAGGCGCGTTTTTGCCCCCTTTTGCCGGCGCAAACTGGCATTTTGCCGTGATTGCTTCGTAACAAATTGCGACTACCAGGCGAATTCGTCCCTTTCGAGCGCAAACGAGACGAAGACGCCCGCCGGCTTACTTGCCTCCCGTCACGTCAAGGAAGGTGCCGGTCACGAACGACGCTTCGGCGCCGGCCAGCCACAGAATGGCCTGTGCTACTTCCTCCGGTTGGCCGCCGCGCCCCATGGGAATCGAGTCCTTGACGCGATCGACGCGGCCCGGCTCGCCGCCGCTGGCGTGCATGTCGGTGTAGATGTGCCCGGGGCGAACACAGTTGACGCGTATGCCCTCGCGCGCCACTTCCTTGGAAAGCCCGATGGTAAACGTCTCCAGGGCGCCTTTTGATGCGGCATAGTCGATGTATTCGTTGGGACTGCCCAGGCGTGCGGCGCCCGAAGAGACATTGATCACCACCCCGCCCGGCCCGTTGTGCCGGTAAGCCATGCGCTTGACCGCCTGCTGGGCGCAGAGCATGGGGCCGATGGCATTGACCGCAAAGATGCGCTGCATGCGTTCATGGCCAAGATCCTCCAGGCGCGACTGGGTCGCCAGCACCCCGGCGTTATTGACCAGGACATCAATGCGCCCGAACGTGCGGTCGATGGCTGCGAACAACTGCGCGACCTGTTCGGGGTCCGCGCTGTCGGCCTGCACGGCCAGGGCCCTGCGCCCCGCTGCCTGCACATCCGCCACCACCGCCAGCGCCGCCGGTTCGTTGGCCACGTAGCTGATCGCGACGTCATAGCCCCTGGCGGCGGCCAGTCGAGCGGTGGCTGCACCCACGCCGCGACTGCCTCCGGTGATCAGGATCAGGGGTGCCTGTGTGACCTTGTCCATTTGAATGACCTCCTGCGTTGTTGGCTGTATCAGCCGATGATGAGGATGCCGGCTACGATCACGACACAGGCCAGGATGCGGCGCAGGGTGAGCGTCTCGCCGAGAAACAGGTAACCGATCAACAGCGCAAACAGCACGCTGGTTTCGCGCAATGCCGACACCGCGCCCAGGGGCGCTTCGTTCATGGCGTAGATAACGATTGCATAGGCCAGCAAGGAGACCAACCCGCCGAGCGCGGCGGTCAACAGGCCGGGCCGCACACTGAACAAGCTGCGGGCATCGCGCAGGCCGATATACACCATCGGCATCAGCACGCCCCACAAGGCGCACATCCACGCAGTGTAAGCCAGCGGCGCGCCGGAGAGCCTGGCACCGATGCCGTCGACGACGCTGTAGGCCGCGATGAAGCAGCCGGTGCCCAGCGCATAAGGCAGGCTGGGAACCGACAGGCTGCGCCCCTTGAAGGCCAGCGAAATGATCCCGCCGGAGACCAGCGTGATACCCAGCAACTGGCCGGGCGCGATGCGCTCGCCGGCAAACACGGCGGCCCCCAGGGTGATCAGCGCAGGCGATGACCCACGCGAAATCGGATAGACCTGCCCCAGGTCACCGACTCGATAGCTGCGCACCAGAAACAGGTTGTAGCCCACATGCAGTAATGCTGACAGCAGCGCATACCCCCAGCTCTCACTGGCGGGTATTGGCATGAACGCTGCGGCGACGCTGCAGGTGATGGCGATGGCAATGCACATTACCGTCATCGACCACAGCCGGTCGGCACCGCCACGCAGCAGCGCGTTCCAGCTGGCGTGCAGGAGCGCGGCGAAAAGAACCAGGCAAACAAGATGAATAGGCATGCGCCATGTTAGGCAGCCCGGCACCGGAACGACAGCGAAGTTTGCTCATTGCAGCATGAACGAATACTCATACCCTATTGAGCCGCCTGTTGCACTTTCAGTGCTTCGCCCATCAACCACTGGCGCAAGTTGAGGACGTGCGGCTGCGCCTCGATGCCCTTGGGGCAGACGAAATAGTAGGCCAGCGGCGATGGGAACGGCACATCGAACAGCCGTACCAGACGGCCATCGCTGATTTCGTTTTCTACGTGGCCGCTGCGCACCAACGCTACGCCCTGGCCGAGCAACGCGGCTTCGACCGTCATATTGCTGTCGCCGAACCTGACACTTTCCCTGAGCGGTGAAAACGCCAGCCCGACAGACTGGAACCACGCCTCCCATTTCGGCACCAGTTCGGCGCCATCGCGGGTCAGCAGCGGCAAACGCAACAACTCGGCCGGATCACGCGGGGTTCCGAGGCGTTGCAACAAGTCGGGGCTGGCCACCGGAAACACCTGCTCGCCGAACAAAAACTCCGAGTACAGACCAGGATAACTGCCCTTGCCCAGCCGAATCGCGACATCCGCCTGGCCCTGCGCAAAGTGGATGATCTTGTCGGTGGTGTCCAGCGACACCAACAGCTCGGGGTGCTGACGGGCCAGGCTCGGCAAGCGCGGAAACAGCCATTTGAGTGCGAACGAATAGGTGGTGCTGACGCTGAGCCGCACCCGGCCTTTTTGCTCGCGCAGGTCGCCCAGGGTTGCCTCCAGGCTGATGAAGAATTCGCGCACGATGGGCGCCAGCGTAGCCCCCGCCGCCGTGAGGCGTAGCGGTTGACCGCGTTCAAACAGCTGCAGCCCCCACAGCGTTTCCAGGTGCTTGAGCTGATGGCTGACCGCGCTCTGGCTCACATGCAGTTCCTGGGCGGCGGCCGTAAAGGTCGGATGCCGCGTGGCGGCTTCAAATGCGCGCAAGGTGGCGGTCGGCGGCAGGTCTCTCATAGGCAGGGTCTCGGTGAGTGGGCAGGAACAGGCAGGGCATGAGCTCAGGCTCATGTTAACCCGGTCCAAGGGTGATTACGCTGATGATGGTTGGGGCTGGCACTCGCTTTCATTATCCGAATCGCAAGCGAGAAGACGAATGGCGAGCCAATGCACTACATGCAAATGTCGCGATGGCATAATATGCCAACGATCGAATACGCCCCGCAGCGGAGCTCACCATGGGTACACGAAACGTCGTCCTCACCTCGCACCACGAACAGGTTATCCAGGACCTGGTTCAATCCGGCCGTTATCAGAATGCCAGCGAAGTCATGCGTGAGGGCTTGCGCCTCCTGGAACAGCGCGTTGCCGAAGAGGCCGCTAAACTTCAGGCCCTGCGGCAAGCTACCTCAATGGGCCTGATGGACCTTGAACAAGGCCGCTTCACGCCGCTGGCCGAAGTCGATATTGAACAGTTTCTCGACGGCTTGGGCCTGGAGGCGACGCGCCCTGCGCGGGGGAAAACCTGAGCATGCCGCACTATCGAATTTCCGATGCTGCACGTGGCGATATCGTCGATATTCTCCGGCACTCCCAGATGCAATTCGGTGAATCGGCGCGTAAGCGCTATCAGACGCTGATCCTGACGACCCTGCAAACCCTCGCCAAAACGCCCCATCACGTCGCCAGCCGCGCCCGCGATGAAATTGCACCGGGGCTTAGAAGCTATCACCTCAGTCATTCGCGCCAACACGCAAACCCACGCCATGCAACGGTGAAGAACCCTCGCCATATCGTGTTTTACCGGCTAGCGCACGATAAAGCGGTTGAAGTCGTCAGGTGTCTTCACGACGCAATGGACGTGCAACTGCACCTGCCGGACGAGTGAAGTTGCCAACTTCAAACGACAAACATTTGCCTGCAAAGATGGACCGGTACATCCGCCCCGCCACACCCGACGACCTGCATGCACGCCTCGCACTGGACGCCTACGCCGCCCCTACACCGGAAACTGCGCCCTGATCAGCGTGCCACCCTCGGCCAGGTTGCTGGCGGTCAAGGCGCCGCCATGGGCCTGGCAGATTGCCCTGGCGATGGACAAGCCCAGCCCGCTGCCGCCCGAGTAACGCGCCCGGGAGCGTTCCGCCCGCCAAAAGCGATCAAATACGCTGTCCAGGTGCTGTGCCTCGATACCCGGGCCGCGATCGCCGATTTCAATCACGATCAGGTCTTGAACCTGGCACGCCATGATATTCAACTCACCGCCGCCTGCCGCATAACGCAACAGGTTATCAACCAGAATGTTGATGACCTGCCCGAGGCGATCGCGATCGGCATGCACGCGCAGCCCCTCGGCCATAGTAATCTGCGTGCGAACACCGGCCTGATCCAACTGCGGCTCAAACCAGGCCAACCGTTCGGCCACCAGCGCCATCAGGGGAAAATCGCTGCGCTCGAGCACCAACCGGCCAGCCCGGGCCATCGACAGCAGGTGCAAATCATCCACCAGTTTGCTCAACTGATCGAGCTGACGCTTGACCATGCCCAACTGCGCGGCATCGCTGGGAAACACCTCGTCGAGCATACCCTGCACGCGCCCCATGGCGGCATTCAACGGCGTGCGCAGTTCGTGGGCAATGACCGCGCTGGACTCGCGCACATCACGCTCATAGCGCTCCAGTTGGGTGCTCATGCTGTTGAAGTCGCCGGCCAGCCGTTGCAACTCGTCGGGTGCATCGCGGTGGACCGGCAGGCGCGTCAGGAAATCCCCACCGGCGACGCGCCTGGCGCCCTGGGCAATCGTCGAAAACTGACTGGACAAGGGCCGCGAAAACCACAGGCCACAGGCAATGATGATGGGGATGGCGGCCAGCACCAGGCCAACCAGTACCAGCCAGTCCTGATTGGCGATCGCCGGCTGGAAATAGTCCAGCGGGTAGTACTGGGCCACCAATTGACGCAAGCGCGCCTCGTTGAGTCCTGGGTCGGCGCGCAGTTGCTGCAGCTCTTCGCGCAGCCCCGGCGGCAGGTGCTGCACAAAATCCCGATCCGACAACGTGATGTTGAGCCACATGCACACCGAGATCACCACCACGGCGCCGATCGCCAGCAGGCTCATGCGCATGCCGATCCAGCGCCACAGCGGTTTGTCGTTGATCGGTGATTTATCCGGCATGGGTTTATCCAACATGGTGTTTACCTGAACCGATAGCCAATGGAACGCACCGTCACCAGCACCCCGGCGATGCCATGGGATTCCAGCTTGCGGCGCAGGTTGTGCACATGGGTATCGACGACACGGGCCAGGGCTTCGCTTTCCGGCAGGCAGATTTCCAGCAGTTCGTCACGGGTGAAGGCTTTGGACGGAGTCTGGAGCAACGTCACCAGCAGCTTGAATTCCGTCGGCGTCAGCTCCAGCCATTGCGGTGCTGCATCGCCCTGCTCGATGGCTACGGTAAAAGCGTCAAGATCCACCCGCAGGTTCTCATGGCGCAACAGGTGTGCCACTGGCTGGTTGCCGGTGGTGCGTCGCAGCACCGCCTGTACCCTCGCCACCACTTCACGCGGGCTGTAGGGCTTGACCACATAATCATCTGCGCCGTAGCGCAAGGCGCCAAGCTTTTCCGGTTCGTCGCCCATGGCCGTGACCATGATCACCGGCGTGTCACTGCTGCGGCGCACGGCGGACAACACCTCGGTGCCACTCAAGCGCGGCAGCATCACGTCGAGCAATATCAGGTCGGGCTGCCAGCTCTTGTGCAGGTCGAGACCGCGCTGACCGTCTTCGGCCAAGGCCACCTCATAGCCATCCCGGCGCAGATAGGCTTCGAGAATGCTGGCGCTGTCGGCGTCGTCTTCGACAATGAGGATACGTTTTCCTGACACAAAGAAGCCTCTTGATGAAACCTTGATAATTTACGAATGGTTTATTGAAAGTCCGCTGCCAGGATTGCCCTGTGCCCGACTTTCGCGAACCGATCCTATGCTCACCACCGCACCGCTGTCCAAGCCTATCCACTCGCCTGAAAGGCTCCATGCAAGCGCCAGCCTTTTCATCCTTGGGGCCGAGCGTGGCCCTGTTCGTACGGCTGTCTACGCCGGATAAAGTTGGACACCCGATGATTTCTTTCAAGCACCTCTGCACGATGGCCGTGCTGCTCGGCGCGCTGTCGATAAGTATCGACAGTCAAGCCTCCTCCCCTCGGCCCGCCGATGCATTCGTCCATCCGGGCCTGCTCCAGACCCAGACGGACTTCACGCGAATACGCGAAAAACTGGCCAACCAAAACGCGCCATGGCTGGCCGGCTGGCAAAAGCTGATCGCCAATCCACATGCCTCATTGGCCTGGCAGGCCGATCCGCTGCCCGTGGTGTACCGCACTTCAGATGGCTTGAATAACGACAGCACACTGTTCAACGACGCCGCCGCAGCCTATGCACTGGCCCTGCGCTGGCAGATCTCGCAAGACCCCGCCTATGCCGACAAGGCCGTGGGCATTTTGAACCAGTGGTCTTCCACCCTCACCGCGATCAAGGGCGAGCCCGACAAGTCCCTGGCGGCAGGCTTGGCCGGTTATCAACTGGCCAACGCGGCCGAACTGCTGCGCAGCTACCCGAAGTGGCAGGCGACAGACTTTCATCGATTTCAGGGCATGCTGCTCAGCGTGTTCTATCCCATCAATCATGACTTCCTGCTGCACCACGATGGGAGCCCGCCTGATCGTCACGGCGCCCGTTGGGACCTGGCCAACATGAACTCGATACTGGCCATCGGCGTACTGACGGATCGCCGCGACCTCTACAACGAGGCCGTCGACTACTTCAAGCACGGCAGCGGTAACGGCGCCATCGAACACGCCGTCTGGAAGCTCCACGGCAATGGCCTGGGTCAAGTCCAGGAAAGCGGGCGGGATCAGGCATACGCCCTGCTCGACATCGCCTTGCTCGGCAGCTTCTGCCAAATGGCCTGGAGCCAGGGCGACGACCTGTTCGGCTACCAGAACAACCGCGTACTGCAGGGCGCCGAGTACGTGGCCCAGTACAACCTGGGCCAGGACGTACCGTTTACCCCTTTGCTCGATCGCAGGTTCAAACAGAGCGTCGTCTCGCCCAACCATCGGGGCGAAATCCGTCCGATATGGGAGCTGCTTTACAACCATTACGTCGTGCGCAAAAGCCTCAGCGCGCCGAATGTGAAAGCCATGGCGAATAAGGCCCAGGTGGAAGGTGGCGGCGGCGATTATGGCCGAGACAGCGGCGGTTACGAGCAACTGGGGTATGGAACATTGCTGTATTCGTTGGGCGAATATGGCGTGTCAGATGCTGAATTGGTGCCGTAAGCGACGCCGGGGCCGAACGGCCCGGATCGTGGCTATGCATAGCGGTCAACGGTAACCACGATGCGAAGCGAGTCGCTCGTGATCTTGATCTGCTTTTGATCCTAGGCGCCCCGTTAAACCACGCTGGCCGAACGCAGGCTTGAATCCGTGGGCAACCCGGCAGGACGCCGGGT
>NZ_CVTU01000122.1:67817-68099 GCF_900004965.1 Pseudomonas sp. 44 R 15 | reverse complement strand
GCTTACTTTTGCGCTTTTCAAAAGTGAGCCGCCGTCAGGGCGGAACCCTAAGTGGCCGTTACCGCAGAAACGGATATGTACTCGGTCTGATCCAGCATCCTGGTCGGCCCAGAGGCCGCCATCGGGAGCAAGCCCCCTCCCACAGTTGGACCGGGATCGACACAAAATCCTGGTCGGCTCTGAGGCCACCATCGGGGGCAAGCCCCCTCCCACAGTTGGGCCAGGATCGACACAAGATACCGGTCGGCTCTAAGGCCGCCGCGCTTTTGCTTTTGATCTTAG
>NZ_CVTU01000122.1:0-67767 GCF_900004965.1 Pseudomonas sp. 44 R 15 | reverse complement strand
TGAGCCGCCGTCAGGGCGGAACCCTAAGTGGCCGTTACCGCAGAAACGGATATGTACTCGGTCTGATCCAACATCCTGGTCGGCCCTGAGGCCGCCATCGGGGGCAAGCCCCCTCCCACAATTGGGCCAGGATCGACACAAAGTCCTGATCGGCTCTGAGGCCGCCATCGGGGGCCCCCTCCCACAGTTGGACCAGGATCGACACAAAATTCTGGTCGGCTCTGAGGCCACCATCGGGGGCAAGCCCCCTCCCACAGTTGGGCCGGGATCGACACAAAATCCTGGTCGGCTCTGAGGCCGCCATCGGGGGCAAGCCCCCTCCCACCTTTGGATTGCGGAGCATCCGTAAATAGTCATAGGCTGCTCCCTCCCCCAGCATCGCCCAAAGCTGTATAGACACCTAGGGTGCCACGGACGATCAAGGCAGCCTGGAACTCACGTTCACTTATGCAAAATCGCCCGATGAATATCCCCCAACGCCATGATGCGCTGGGCGGCATTGAGCTTGATCGCCTCCTTGGGCATGCCGAACACCACACAACTGGCCTCGTCCTGGGCCACCGTGGCGGCGCCGGCGTCAAGCATCTCCTTGAGCCCGCGCGCGCCGTCGTCGCCCATACCGGTCATGATGATGCCCGTAGCGTTCCTGCCAGCGAACCTGGCCACCGAACGAAACAGCACATCCACCGAAGGCCGGTGCCGGTTGACCAGCGGCCCGTCGATCACCTGAGCGTGGTAATAGGCGCCGCTGCGGGTGACCATCAAGTGCTTGCCGCCAGGGGCAATCAGGGCCAGCCCGGGCAGGATACGGTCATTGTTGCGCGCTTCGCGCACCTCGATCTCGCAGACGCTGTTGAGACGCTCGGCAAACGAGGCGGTGAATTTTTCCGGCATGTGCTGCACGATCACCATGCCCGGGCACACCCGCGGCAGTGCCGTCAGCACCGCCTCCAGCGCCTGGGTGCCACCGGTGGAAGTGCCGATGGCGACAATACGTTCGGTGGTGTGCGCCATGGCCTGGCCATTGGCGGCGGGCAAGATTGCATCCGCACTGAGCTTGCCGGCCGGTGCCGGTAACGGCGTCACGCTGACGCTGCGCTTTCCCAGGTTCCTGACGTTGGCATTAGCCGCGGCACGGATCGCCGCCACCAACTCGGCCGCCGATTCGATCAGAAAACTCTTCAGGCCGGTCGTGGGCTTGGTAATGATTTCCACGGCACCCGCTGCCAGCGCCTGCAGGGAGGTTTCCGCGCCTTTTTGGGTCAGCGACGAGCAGATCACCACCGGTGTCGGCCGCTCGCTCATGATTTTCCTGAGAAAGGTGATGCCGTCCATGCGCGGCATTTCTACATCCAGCACGATCACATCCGGCCATTCCCGGGCGAGTTTGTCCATGGCGAAAATCGGGTCGGAGGCGGCCCCCATCACATGGATATCCGGCGTGTCAGCGAGAATCGCCAGCAGTACCTGGCGCACCACGGCCGAGTCATCGACCAGCAGCACACTGATTTTTTTGGTAGGCATCTTGTTGAAGTGTTCCCATAGGTTGGTGCCGGACCCAGACGTTGCCGTTCCACAGGTCGAACATGATCGTGCGGTAACCGGTACTGCCCATGTCCTGGGCCGTCAGGTGCAATTGATAGCGCTCGGCCAGGGCCAGCGCCGCGCGAATATTCAGGCTGGCCACGTCGTGCGTCGGCAGGCGGCGCTGATGATCGGGAAACATCTCGCCGCCGCCGAACAACTTGACCTGGTAATCCTGTGCCCCCGTGCCATTGGCCTGGGCGTGGCGCAACAGCAGTTCCATGGCTTCGTCGCCATAGCGGCCGTCCAGGGGCTGATGGTTGCGCAGGCGCCCCGGCAGCATGAAATGACACATGCCGCCGATCCGCCGTTGCGGGTGCCAAAAGGTGATCGCCACGCAGGAACCGAGCAAGGTGCGCAGGCGCGTCGGCCGTGTCGCAAAGCTGACCTGACCAGGCGCCAACACCACTTCGCTCACACCGACTGGTTTTTTCATGGCTTGCGGTAAATCGACGGCGCCACCAGCTTCAAGGTGTCATTGACACCGTTGAGGCTTTCCGAATGGCTGATGATGAAATAACCGCCGGGCTTGAGCAGCGGCAACAGACGCGCGACCACCTGGCTCTTGGTCTGCTGGTCGAAATAGATCATCACGTTGCGCAGGAAGATCACCTCGAACTCGCCCAGGGCCGGCAGCGCTTCGTTCAGGTTGACCTGCACAAAATTGACGCGGTTGCGCAAGGCCTTGTCGATCAGGAAGGTGCCCTCCTGGCGGCCAATGCCTTTGAGGCAATACTTGGTCAGCAGCGGCTGGGGCAGCGTCGCGGCTCGCTCCATGGCGTAGTGGCCGTTGCGCGCCTTGGCCAGCACCTGGGTGCTGATGTCCGAGCCGATCACTTCCCAAGGCGTGGTGCCCAGGCCCTCGGCCAGGGTCATCGCCAGGCTGTAGGGTTCTTCGCCCGAGGAACTGGCCGCGCTCCACACGCGAAATACCTTGCCCGGCGCGGCCCCGGGCAGCACCTGCTGGCGCAGGAAGTCGAAGTGCTTGGGCTCGCGAAAAAAATAGGTTTCGTTGGTGGTCAGCAAATCCAAGGCAACCTGCAGCTCACCCTTGCGTTGGTCACTCATGATCAGCTTGAAGTATTCGCCGTAGCTGTGCAGCTCGTAGTGCTTGAGGCGCTTGAACAGGCGCCCGGCCACCAGGGCTTTCTTGGCCGGCGACAGGTTGATGCCGGCCGCGCGGTACAGCCAGCTCTGGAACTGGCCGAATTCACGATCGTCGATGGAGGCGGTATCTGGCATGGTCGGGACTCAACGCGGATCGAGGTCGAGGGCCGCCGCCTGGCCGTCCTCGGCGAGGCTGGACATCTCATCGATGGACAGCACCTTGTCCACCTCCAGCACAATCACGAACTTGCCGTCGACCTTGGCCATGCCACCGATGAAATCGGCGCGAATCCGCGCGCCGAAACTGGGCGGCGGCTCGATCTGCGCGGCGGGGATCTCCTGCACGGCGGACACGGTGTCGACCAGCAACCCGATATCCTGGGGCCGGCCGTCGTCGGTATTCGCCTCGATGATGATCACGCAGGAGCGCCGGGTGATGGCCGAGTTGGCCCGCCCGAAGCGCGCCGACAAGTCCACCACCGGCACCACCGCGCCGCGCAGGTTGATCACCCCGCGCACGAACGCCGGCATCATCGGCACCACGGTCAGGCTGCCGTATTCGATAATTTCCTTGATGCCCAGAATGCCGATGGCGAACATTTCACCGCCGAGCATGAAGGTCAGGTATTGCGCGTCCTCATCCACCGCAACCGCGGTATGCCGAGTCGTCATCACTGCGCCCATGTCACTCTCCTTGTAGGCCCGTATCGATCGTGGGATCAGAAGCGGGTGAAGTCCGATTCGTCAGGTGCGCCGGCCATGTTGTAGGCGAAGGCCTTGCGCGGTGCCTGTGGTTTCGGGCGCGGCGGCTGACGGCTGGGCTTGCTGCCGGGGCTGTCGACGCCGCTGCTTTGAACCGCAGCCTTTGGGGTTGAATCGAGCACGAAGAAGCTCATGGCTTGCTGCAATTGCTCGGCCTGGCTGCTCATTTCTTCGGCCGTGGCCGCCAGTTCCTCGCTGCTCGACGCATTTTGCTGGGTCACCTGGTTGAGCTGGGTCATCGCGGTGTTGATCTGCCCGACACCGGCGGCCTGTTCTTCGGAGGCGGCGCTGATTTCCTGCACAAGGTCGGACGTTTTGTTGATGGACGGCACCATTTCGTCAAGCAGCTTGCCGGCCTTCTCAGCCATGTCCACGCTGCTGGACGACAGCTCGCCGATTTCCTGGGCCGCGACCTGGCTGCGCTCGGCCAGCTTGCGCACTTCGGCGGCCACCACGGCGAAGCCCTTGCCGTGCTCGCCGGCCCGAGCGGCCTCGATGGCGGCATTGAGGGCGAGCAGATTGGTCTGGTAGGCGATGTCATCGATGATGCTGATGCGTTGGGCGATTTTCTTCATCGCCACCACGGTCTGCTGTACCGATTCGCCGCCTTCGGTGGCTTCCTTGGCGGCCTTGCTGGCCATGCCATCGGTGACCTTGGCATTCTCGGTGTTCTGGTTGATGCTGGCGCTCATCTGCTCCACCGAGGCGCTGGTTTCCTCGACACTGGCGGCCTGTTCACTGGTGGCCTGGCTCATCGATTGCGCCGTAGCGCTGACCTGTTCGGAGGCGCTGGCCAGGTTGTCGGCGGCGTTACGCACTTCGCCGATGATATGCGCCAGCTTGCCGACCATGTTGCGCATGGCGTTGAGCACCATGCCGGTTTCATCCTTGGCACCCGGCTCGATGTGGGCATTGAGGTTGCCTTCGGCCAATTGTTCGGCGGCGGTTGCGGCCTGCCTCAACGGGCGGGAAATAATCCGGGCGATGAATACCGCCAGACCCAGGCCGATCAACAAGGCCGCGACCAGTACCGCGCTGATCGACAGGCGTGCGTTTTCATACAGCGCCGAGCCCTTGTCACCCGCAACCGTCGCACCGGCATCATTGATCTCGATCATTTTCTGCAGGCGGCTGGTTACCTCATCGAAATGCCCCTTGGACTCTCCCCTGAGCAAACCACGTGCCTGGACTTCCTGGTTCTGCCGGGAAAACTCGAGCACTTGCTTGCTGCTCGCCAGGTACGCGTCCCACGCACTTTTCACGCTGGCCAGCAGTTGGCGATCTTCCTCGTTCGACAGCAACTGCTCGTAGGTGCCCATGCGGGTGTCGAACTGTTGGCGCGCGTCGGCGGCCTCACGTTCGGCCTGGGCCTTTTCCTCGGCGATGTCCGTCGCAAGGTGGCGGTTTTCTTTCAAGCGATAGTTGGCGGCAAAAAAACGCATGCCGGCCGCTGCGCGCATGGAAGGCATCCAATTGCCCCTGATGTCCTGGGCCGCCTGGTTGACGGCGCCGAGCTGGAGGATGGCGAAGCCACCCATGGCCGCAGTGAGCGCCAGGACCACCAGGAACGAGCTGATCAGCTTGGTGGAAATTTTAAGATCGTAGAACCATTTCATCGGGGAACCTCCATGGAATTGCTTATGCGTCAGCGAGCGACGACCGGCGGCGATTGAGGCGCCTGGGGCGTGCGGGCTTCCAGTTGTACGAGTTGGTTGAGCAGTGCCGGTACATCCAGGATCAGGGCCACCGCGCCGCTGCCCAATATGGTCGAGCCGCTGATGCCGCGCAGCGCGCCGAACAGCTTGCCCAACGGTTTGATCACGGTCTGGAACTCACCGAGCAGGTCATCCACCACCAGCCCGGCCTTGTGCTCGGCGTAGCGCACCACCACCACGTTCTGGCGCCGTGCGGCCGGCCCTTCGTGGCTGAAGTGTTCACGCAGGTCCACCAGCGGCAAGACCTCGCCACGCAGGTCCAGATAGCCGTCGTCGCGGCTGGACTGGCGCTGGCGCTCATCCAGTTCGATACATTCCTGGACCATGTCCAGGGGAATCACATAGGTGGATTGGTCGATGCCGACCAGAAACCCATTGATGATCGCCAGGGTCAGCGGCAAGCGGATGCGCACCACCGTGCCCTCGCCGGGGCGGCTGTCCAGGTCGACGGTGCCGCGTAACAAGGTGATATTGCGCTTGACCACGTCCATGCCGACGCCCCGCCCGGACAGGTTGGTCACCGCCTCGGCGGTGGAGAAACCCGCTTCGAAGATCAGGTTGTAGATCTCCTGGTCGGTCAGCACCGCGCCGCTGGCCACCAGCCCGCGTTCCTGGGCCTTTTGCAGGATGCGTTCGCGGTTGAGCCCGGCGCCGTCGTCGGCGATTTCGATTACGATGCTTCCGGAGTCATGGTAGGCATTGAGGCTCAAATGACCCTTGGTCGGCTTGCCGGCCGCCTGTCGCGCATCGGCGCTTTCGATACCGTGGTCCATGGCGTTGCGCAGCAGGTGCATCAGCGGGTCGCCGATTTTCTCGACCACGGTCTTGTCCAGCTCGGTGTCCGCACCGCTGATGCTCAGTTCGATGTCCTTGCCCAACTCCTGGCTGATATCGCGCACTACACGGCGAAAACGGTTGAACGTGTCACCAATGGGGATCATGCGCAGGTGCAGGGCGCCATCGAGGATTTCTTCCACCAGCGCCGATACCGTCGAGGTCGCCTCTTGCAAAGGGTCGTTGTTACAGGAGCGGGCCAGCAGGCTTGAGCCGGCACTGGCGATCACCAGTTCGCCGACCAGGTTGATCAGCTCGTCGAGCTTGTCGGCGTTGACCCGCACGTAATTGCCGTCGCGGGGTTTCGCTTCGCTGGCTGGCGCAGAACGCTGCGGTGTCGCCGCCATGAGGCCTTGCTCTGCCTGGGTGACCTGGTCACCGGCGGCGACCGCCGTGCTGCCGGGCGCTTCGTCGACCGCACTGATGTGCACCTCGCAGTCGTCACGCACAAAGTCGAACACTTCGTTGAGGGTGGCGTGACTGGCCGTCGAACGCAGGTCGATCTCGAACCCCAGGTAGCAGCTTTCCGGGTCCCAGCGGTCCATGGGCGGGATGCTATCGGTCAGGGTGGTGACCTGCAGCACCTGACCCAGGGTCTCGAGGTAGCGCAAAAACGACAGCGGGTCCATGCCGTTACGGAACACGTCGACGCCGAAGCGCAGGGAGAGGTGCCAGAGCACGTCGACCGTCGCGTCGTCGGCCACCTCTGCGGTTTCGACGCCGGCAGCGGCGGTTCGCATCGGCTGATAGGCACTCAGTGCCTCGCGCAATACCTCACCGCGCTCCAGCGCTGCAGGCGTCGGCGCCTCACCGCGGTTGGCGACCACTTCGACCAGTTCGAGCATGTGGTCGCCGCATTTGAGCAGCAGCGCGATCAACGCGGCGTCCACCGCCACATTGCCTTCGCGCAGGCGGTCAAGCACGTCTTCGACGATATGCGTGAACCCCACGATCGACGCCAGACCGAAAAGGCCCGCCGAACCCTTGATGGTGTGTGCGGCGCGGAAAATCGCGCCGATGGCATCCTGGTCGCCGGGCTCGTTTTCCAATTGCAGCAGGGATTGCTCCATGGCCTGCAACAGCTCGCGTGCCTCAACGATGAATGTCTGCTGTGCCTGATCGAGATTGATGCTCACCTGGACTGTCCTTGTCGATCAAAAAAACATGGGAAGTGGCGACTACAAGCCTGCGCTACGGCACAGTTGCAGTGCGTGCATGACCGCCTGGCTTTGGCCGGTCACACTCAAGGCCGTACCGGCAACGCCCGCCTCACGCTGGACCACTGCGAGCAACTGCAAACCGGCGCCATCCATCTCCGTGACCTGCGACAGATCCAGCTCCAGGCGGGGAGTCGCGCCGATCCGGGGCAGCAGCGCAGCCGCCAGTTCCGCTACGGTGTAGATGGTCAGCTCGCCGTCGATGCGCACGCAGGCAGTATCGTCGACTGTTTCAGTGGTAATCGGCATGGGAGCCTCCCTGGCGCCGGGATCAAGGCAGGATCAGTTTAGACACTGCCGCCAACATCTGCGCCGGCTGGAACGGCTTGACCACCCATGCCTTGGCACCGGCGGCCTGGCCCTCGGCCTTCTTCGATTCCTGGGACTCGGTGGTCAGCATGATGATCGGGGTGAACTTGTAATTGGCCAGCTTCTTGACCTCCTTGACGAAGGTGATGCCGTCCATGTTGGGCATGTTCACGTCGCTGATGATCAAGTGCACTTTCTGCCCGGTGAGCTTGCTCAGGGCATCCTTGCCGTCGCTGGCCTCGATGACGTCGTAGCCGGCGCTTTTCAAGGCGATGCCGACCACTTGCCGCACGCTGCTGGAGTCGTCGACCACTAATACATTCTTTGCCATGATGTGCTCCTAAAAGAAGGTGATGTCTTGAGAGTTCTGCTGCGCGGCCGCCGCTCCGTGATGGAGGCGCCGTTGCTCGTCGGTGGCATAGGTGGCTTCCATCCGCGCGAGCCACTGCCGGGCATCGACGCCCACCGCCTGATCCGGCGCCTGGCTGGCTTGCAGGAGGTGGTCATGCAAGGCCTGCATGTTGTCTCGCACGTGGCTGAGGATCTGGCTGACCCGGTCCTGGAATTGCAGGCTGACCAGCACTTCGGTCATCTCATCACGGATGCCGTAGCTTTCCTGCTTGAGCAGGTCGGCAGAGTCGGCCAGGCGCCCGGTGATGTTCTGGAAGCGCTCGAGCACGCGTTGAATACTGTTTTCCGACTCGGCCACCGAGTGGCTGTCCTGGTCGGCACTGCTGGATGCGGCCTGCACCAATTGCGTGATGGCGTTATTGATGATGTCGACCTTGGCCGACATCTGCTGGCCGGTTTCACTGGATTTGTTCGACAGGCTGCGCACCGCATCGGCCACCACCGCAAAGCCGCGCCCTGCCTCACCGGCACGCGCCGCCTCGATGGCTGCGTTGAGGGCCAGGAGGTTGGTCTGCGCGGCAATCGCCGCCACGTCGGCGGCCATGGCGCGCAGTTCCTTGGTATAGGCGGTGAGGCTGCGGACCTGGGCCAGGGTCTGGTCACGGCTGGTCTGAGTGGCCTTGAGCGAGTTGATCACCTGGCTCAGCTCGCTGTCACTGCGCGCCAGCACCTCCAGCGCGCCATCGGCGGACTGCCCGTCCAGTTCGCCGGCAGCCTGCTGCGATGCCTGTACCGTGTCCTGCAATCGCGTGGCGATCCCGGTGAAACGGTTGGCCAGGCTTACAATCGCTTCTTCAGTCTGATGCCGCGAGCTTTCCACCTGCTTGGCCCAGATCGGCATGGCGCCCAGCAACACTTCATCGAGCTGCGCGCGAGAAGCCATGCCGTTGTGCGCTGCGTCCACCGTTGACTGATCCGCCTGGGCTCGCGACGTCGTGCGCAACACCGCCTTGCGCTGTGAACCGGTGCTCCAGGCACAGGCACCGAGACCAATCAGCACCAGTACCGCACACGCCACCAGGTTGGCCGTGGAGGCTGATTGCATCAGCAACCACACCACGGCAGGCACTACCGGGATAAGAGCAAACCAGCAAAAACGCGGATGACCAGGAAGGGTAATGCGGACGGATTGACGCTGGGTCATGAGTTCGATCCTTGAACAGTGTTGCGGATATAGGCGACATAGGGGTTATCTGCCCACTCCCTCTCAACTTTAGAATCCTTATGTGCCTTCCGTCTGTTTTATGACCATTGGATGACCGGCCTGGGCGTCCGAGCGCCTGTGCGCTGAACAAAAACGGAATATGGTGTGCGCGCAACATGGAACGAACCATGAAGCCTGCCGCTCACTACAGTGTGGCCGCTTTGCGTTCATCAGCCGACGTAGCATGAGGAGATACCGTGTCCACTTCCAAGCTGACCTCGCGTGTTCTCACTACCCCCCGCCATACGACGCACTATGTAGAGATGGGTCCGATCGATGGGCCATTGATGGTGTTCCTGCACGGTTGGCCGGAACTCAACCTGATCTGGCGCGCACAGATACAAGCGTTCGCTGCACAAGGCTGGCACTGCGTTGCACCCGACATGCGCGGTTATGGCCGTTCTTCCGCGCCCGCGCTCACTGGTGCCTACACCCTTGAAAACATCGTGGCCGACATGGCAGAGCTTCATGACCATCTCGGTGGCATGCCCGCCATTTGGGTGGGCCACGACTGGGGCAGCGTCGTGGCGGGTGAACTGGTCGCCCATGAACCTCAGCGCAGCCGCGGTGTTGTATTGATTTCGGTGCCGTACTTCCCCACCACTAACGCCTTGCCGACGCTCGTCCCACTGGTTGACCGCTCGATCTATCCGGCGGACACGTATCCGGACGGCCAATGGGATTATTACCGCTACTACACCACGCACTTTGCGTGTGCTGTCGCTGATCTTGATGCGGATAAAGCCGCATCGCTGGCGTCGATTTATCGACGAGGCGACCCGGCGAGTATCGGCAAGGTTGCAGCCAATGCCGAAGTCACCCGCAAAGGCGGGCGATTTGGCCAAGCGCACCGGGCTCCCCTCACCCAGCCAGACCTGGCGCTCTGGCCGCAGGCAGACTTCGCCGAATTGGTGCGCAATTTCCAGGCGCAGGGTTTCCGCGCGCCCTGCGCATGGTATTTAAACGACGATGCCAACATTGAGTATGCCCACCGGGCGCGCAATGGTGGCCGCTTGTCATTGCCAGTCCTGTTTGTGAACGGCGATTACGATCAGATGAACACCATCAACGGTAATCAGCTGGGCGATCCAATGCGAGCGGCCTGCGCAGATCTCACCGTGACCCGCCTGCCCGGCGGGCATTGGTTGCCGGTGGAGTGCAAGATGGAACTGGTTGAAGCCATACGCTCCTGGTTGTGCAAGCTTGACCTGGTCGCCCGGTCTTGAAAGATCGCTCCTACACCTTCGCCAAACACTTCCGACAGCCCCATCCGAAAAACCCAACAGTCACGAAAAATGACGAGCCCTTTTCCAAAAGAGACGTTATGTATTCAGCTGTTCAGGGCAAGAAGCCCACATTTCCATTCATCTCATGAAGAACCTGGATCATGTTGAATACTTCGTTTTTCCCCTCACTGCTTACCGCCCTCGGCACAACCTTGCGCCCCCAACAGCTCAGCCGAGAGGAAGAGCGACTGATCCGCTACTACCGTTTATTGTCAGAACAGGATCGTGAAGCTCTGCGCTGTCTGTTCTTTGCGATCAAGGAAACCAGCCGAGCCGAACAGCCGAAGCGGTAGGCGGTGACACAGGTATCTGTCATGAACAATCAAGCATCTGCGGGGTTGGACACGTTACCGGGAGCCTGTCGCCTACACCAACTTGACAGCGACCCAACGCGGACCATAAAGCACGACAGAGGTTTGACGCATTCAGCTTCCTGTATTGACGCCCGCCTCGCCATCACGCTCTATCGACTTGACTCCGCGTATGCCACGTAACCTGCGCTCAAGTTGGTCAGGATCGTCTGACTTCGACGTTTTGACGGCAAATCCGCCAAGGTCTTCATACATGAACAGAACTTTTCCGCCGGCTTTATTGATTTCATGCTCGATCAGCGTGCGCTTCAGATGGGTATTACAATCACATAACACGATGAACGTTGACTGCGCGTATGACGAAGGCGTCTTTATTTGCGTCGCTCCAGCGTTGAGCGACGAGACGGACAATACGCCTGCAATCAATATTAAAAGCCAATATTTCATAGCCGTAGCACTCCATTTCAAATACGCACGTTATAGACAGTGGTGTTACAGAGACGAACCCGAAAACTTTCTATTCGACCCAACTGGGCGCGCGAAAATGGCCATCCGTTTCGTCGATACCTTAGCGAATCAGCGGGAGTCGGTTCCGAGAGCTGTTATAGGCCTCGGGTTCTAACGACCTCCCCCCGCTACCGAACGCAACTTCTCCTCCGGTTGGCCTTACATGAAGTTGTAGGTGTAATCGAAAATAAGGCGGGTTTGATCGGTATTGGATCCCCCCGAGCCGTCACCTCGATACACACCGTGTCGCAGCGTTGCGCTCAGGTTTTTCAGCGGTCCTTCCTGCACGGTGTAAGCAACGCGCATGTCGCGTTCCCATTCAGAATGATCACTGCCGTTTTTCACGTCTTTAATGTCATCACCGTGCAAGTAGGCGGCGCTCATTTTCAAACCGGCAATGCCCACGGAAGCAAAATTGAAGCTGTATTGGCCGAATGTCGTATTTTCCCCGGCACGGGCGAACTGATTGATCATGCTGTTGGTGAACAGGTAGAAATCCGACCCGCCCTGTCCCTCGTTACGCCCACGGCTGTCGGCGATGCTTCCATTATTGACCCACACAAACCCGCCATCATCACTCACGCGCTGATGACCGACCATAATGGAGTGACCACCGAGGGCATACGTAAACATGGCACTCCATGTCTTGTTGGAAACCTCACCTGCATCTTTTGCGTAACCACCATTGTTGTTGAAGCGATAGCCCGCCTGACCATTCTTGCCATCGGAGTTGCTATCGAAGTAACGCAGGTCGGTTTTCAAGGTTTGATCATTGCCAATCGGCACCAGATAAACGAGGCCGAGGAAGGTTTGATTGTAAAAATCCTTGAGTTGAGCGTGATAGGCTTGAGCGGTCAAGTTCCTGGTGATTTTCCAGTCGGCGCCCGCGAACTGGAAACTGTTGGAGTCCTTTGTCGCGCCGGATACAGAGAGTCCGGAACTATTGCTGGAGGCACGGCCAACAGCGTCCGTGATCTTGCCAACGTTCAGCGTTACATCATTGAATACTTTGGACGTCAGCATACCGCCCTGGAAAGTCTGCGGCAGCACACGACTTTCGCTGGCATTGAGAATCGGCAGTTCAGGACTTAGCGCATTGCCAACCTTCAACGTTGTATCCGCGAGTTTGACCTTCACGTTGGCGCCCGCGCGACTCCAGGTCTGTTCAGCAGAGCCATCCGAGTCGCTTGGAGAAAACGTATTTTTATCCGGATGATGCCCCCTGCCCCCATCCAGATGAATCCCCGTGAGCACTTGAGCGTCCACGCCCAGGCCAATCGTGCCCTGGGTATAACCCGACGCATAATTGAAGAGCAGCCCTTGGGCGGCTTCCTTCTGATCCGCACCACCGGCGCGGTTGTCATTATTGAAATACATAGTGCGCGAGCTGATGCTTGCCTTGGACCCAGAGATAAAGTCGCCTGCGCCTGCTGCTTCGCCGGCATATACGCTGAACGAAGATACGTTGGCGAGCGCAATGGCCACCACCAGAGTTTGCTTGTTCATACTGCCCCCAAATAGTGTGTCAACGGACGTGTTTTATTAATACCGCAGCGATAAGCGGCGATTTTTTATAGTTGAGTTGGTTCGCGGATCAGCCCATCAATGATGTTCACTGACGGGTCACCCCGATATTAATCAAACGTCCAGGACTGTCTGACCTGTTGACTAACAGTATCTAAACACGGACTGTCTTATTGACGCGCTGACTCATAGAGCGCTATCAAAAGACTCTTTGAGTTCGCGCCAGTTATTTAGCGCCGGTTATGACCAGACAGGTCTTGGGTGTCGGTTGGTCAAACAATACGGCCATCCCGCAGTTGGACGTAAACATTTTCAAATTATCGTGGCCGACGCCTGGCACTATCACAACCTTCTGTTTCAAGTGCGCCGGGTGCCGTTTTTTCATGTAATCGAAATAAGAGCGTCCTCGCGCGAGCCGATAAGGCCCCTGTGCCATACCCGCGCATGAACGATCGATGAAGTGCTTGTACGGGTCTGTGTCTGCTTCACCGAGCAGGTAGACGACATTGCGCGCGGCATAGTCGGACTCCAGCGTTTCCACATTCTGCGACGACACGTATTGCGGAGCATCCTTGAGTTGATATTTCCATTTCGTCGCTTCCGGGCACGCACCACCGGCGATAGCCTGGCTGTCGGGCCGCTCGTCACTGAAGTACAAATAGCTGGATGGATTGGCAACCACGTAGCGAAGATCGATATGGGCACGCGCCAATATCGGATCGGCGCGTCCCACCACGGCATAACGTTGCAGAATCTGCGCGCCGGCCGAGTGCCCCATCAACACCACGCTGGACAGCGCCGGGTACTGACGTTTATCGGCAAAATGCTCGAGCAACGCGTCAAGCGCCGCAAAGGAACTGAGGGGTACAGGGCCGACCGCCGGCTCTCCGCCTTTCCAGCCCTCCTGCGTCCATGCCAGACTCCGGGCAGGCAGCGAGAAGGCTTTCACATCCGCAGCCGTCAGAAATTGCGGGGCAACCATCATTGCCCCTTTACCCAGCGATCCAGCGCCGGCGAGGATCTGTTGACCCGTTGCGAAATAGGTATCGGCGTTTCTGAGGGTGCCATGTATGACGATAAACACGTTCGTGACGTCCGGCGCGACCGCGTTGATATCGCCACTGGCAAACACCGGAATCAAACCTTCACCGCTCGGGCCACGGACGAGCAGTTGTTGATTGCCTACTTTTTTAACCGGTGCATCCAATACGGCGTCAGCGTTGGCGACCACCGTTTTCGGCGGCAACTGCTGACATCCGTACAGTGCGATGGACAAGGGGACACACAGCAGAACACCTTTGGCGTTCTTTAACGTTTTTATTATTTTCATCATTGCGCTCCAGGTTGAAGGGGTCTTCATCACAACATCAACATTGGTCAAAACGCTCAGGTCGTTGCCTCTTGAACGTGCAACCGATCCTCTGCGGCGTAGATCGCCGTATGCAGCCCGCCCTCGGCATCGCGCCAGGCGCGGTACATGCCGGGTGTATTGAACACCAGCGCGGTGTCGCCGTTAGGGGCCACGGCAACCACGCCGCCATTGCCGCCCAGCGCTTTCAGCTCGCCCAGCACCACCTGGTCGCATGCCTTGCGCAGTCTGGCGCCGGTGTAACGCATGCGTGCGGCGATGTCGTGGGCGACGGCACATCGAATGAAAAACTCGCCATGCCCGGTGGCGGAAATGGCCGCGCTGCGGTTGTCGGCCCAGGTGCCGGCACCAATCAGCGGCGTATCACCGATGCGTCCGTAACGCTTGTTGGTAATACCTCCCGTGGACGTCGCCGCGGCCACCTGGCCGCTGCGGTCCAATGCCACAGCCCCCACGGTGCCGAATTTTTTCTCAATGCCACCGGGTTCCAGGCTGAGCGCTTGCGGGTTCAGGCGCTGGGCTTGCCATTGCCTGCGACGCAGTTCGGTGTCGAACCATGCATTGTCGACATGCTCCAGCGCCTGGGCGGCAACAAACTGGTCGGCACCGACGCCGGACAACAGCACGTGGTCGCTGTGCTCAAGCACCGCACGCGCAGCCTTGATGGGGTTGCGCGCAAAATGGATCCCGGCCACGGCGCCTGCTTCACGGTTGTCACCGCTCATGATCGCGGCGTCCATTTCATGATCGCCCTTGTCCGTGAATACGGCGCCTCTGCCGGCGTTGAACCAGGGACATTCCTCAAGCTCCACCACGCTGGCCTGGGCAGCGTCGAGCGCGCTGCCGCCCTCCTCCAGGATGCTCAGTCCGGCCTTGAGCGCACTCAACAGACTGGCGTGCACAGCGTTCTCGTCTTCGGCGCTCAAAACGCCCGCTTGCAGTACGCCGGCACCACCATGCAACGCGATTGCGATAGGAGACGTCATGCCGGCTGCGCCCCATGGTTCAGAATCTGGTTGAGGAAGCGCTGCGTGCGTGGCGACTGCGGCGCATGGAAAAACTCTGAAGGCGGCGCCTGCTCAATGATTTCTCCGCCATCCATGAACACCACACGGTCGGCGACCTTGCGAGCGAACCCCATTTCGTGGGTCACGCAGATCATGGTCATGCCATCTTCGGCCAGGCCGGTCATCACCTCGAGCACTTCGGCGATCATTTCCGGGTCCAGTGCGGAGGTCGGCTCATCGAACAGCATGATCCGTGGCTGCATGCACAGCGCTCGCGCGATGGCAATACGTTGCTGCTGGCCGCCGGACAGCTGCGAGGGATACTTGTTGGCGTGATCACGCATCTTCACCTTGTCCAGCAACTGCAAGGCGCGCTCAATGGCTTCGTCCACCGGCACACCCAGGTTGGCCGTTTGAGGAAGGGTGCAGTTCTTCAGCACCGTAAGGTGCGGGAACAGATTGAAGCTCTGGAAACACATACCCACCTGGCGACGCAACTGCTCCAGACGCTTGCCGTCGAGTGCCTGGCCCAACACTTCGATCGTGCCCTGCTGGTGCTGCTCGAGCTGGTTGATACAGCGAATAAGGGTGGACTTGCCGGAGCCCGAAGGTCCACAGATCACCAACTTCTCGCCGGCCGCCACCGACAATGAAATGTCGCGCAGCACGTGGGTCTGTCCGTACCACTTGTTGAGGTTTTCGATACGCACGATAGGACCGCTAGCGGTGTGATTGGCGATGCTCATGAGCGGTCATGCTCCAGGTTATTTTCGAGATGGCGGGCATAGCGCGACAACGCGAAGCAAATAATGAAAAAGTACAGGGCAAGGAAGATGTAGATTTCGTGGTCATGCCCCGCCCATTCAGCCGACGCCGCTGTGCTGCTGGCGATGCCGACGATGTCCAGCACGCCGACAACCATCACCAGCGTGGTTTCCTTGAACAGGCCGATAAACTGGGTCAACAACGGCGGTATGGTTTGTCGGAGCACCTGCGGCAGGATGATGTGCCCCATGGTTTTCCAGTAACCGAAGCCCAGCGCCTGTGCTGCCTCGTATTGCCCCTTGGGCAGGCTCTGCAAGCCGCCGCGCACGGTTTCGGCCATGTAGGCGGCGGTGAACAGGATCAGCACCACCTGCACCCGCAGCAGAATGTCGAACGCCACGCCTGGCGGCAGGAACAGCTGGATCATCAGCGACGCCATGAACAACAGACTGATCACCGGCACCGAGCGCACCAGCTCGATGTACAGCACGCAGAGAAGACGGATGACCGGCTTCTTCGAGCGCCGTCCCAGCGCCAGCAGAATGCCCAGCGGCAGCGCGAAAATCATGCCGATGGTGCCCAGCATCACGGTCACGGTCATGCCGGCAAACTGCGTCGACGAGACGCCTGGCAGACCTGCTCCGCCCTTGAGCAGCCACCACATCAGCAGCGGCAACATCACCAGGTACGCCAGCAAGGCACGGCGGTCCAGACGTTTGAAAAACAACAGGACGAACGCGCCGACGGCCAGCAGGAATGCCAGGTTGACTCTCCAACGCTGCGCCTCCGGGTAGAAACCGTAAACGAAGAGATTCCAGCGCTCGATGACCGGCAACCAGCAGGCTGCGTGAGGGTTGCAGGCGTCACGGGTAGTGCCGACGAACGTCGCGTCCAGCACCAGCCAGTTGAGTGCCTTGGGGATGCACCATGCCAGCAGAGCCAGTACCAACAGGGTCAGCAACGAGTGGCCAACACTGGGGAACATCGACTGGCGCACCCAGCGCCAGGCACGCACCGAGAGGGTTGCTTGCGGTGGCAAACGCACCGGGACGATATGAGTCAGTTCGTTCATGCTCAGTGCCCCCGCTTGCTGATGCGATAGTTGTAAAAGTTCATCGCCAGAGAAATCACCAGGCAGATCACGCAATAGGTCGCCATCACCAGCACAATGCATTCGATAGCCTGCCCCGTCTGGTTCAAGGTGGTGCCGCCGGTCGACGACACCAGCTCCATGAACCCAACCACGACGCCAAGCGATGAGTTCTTGACGATGTTCATGTAGGTGTTGGTTATTTGCGGGACCATGGCGTAAAGCGCTTGCGGTGCAATCAGCTGACGCATGGCGGTGCCTCGCACAAAGCCCAGCGCCTTCGCTGCTTCGTACTGGCCTCGGTGCACTGCCTGGATGGCGGCACGCACCGTTTCAGCGATGTAGCTGGCGCTGTAGAAAGAAAGCGCCAGCCACAGCGCCAGCAACTCCGGCACCAGCGTGGCACCGCCGTCAAACCCGAAACCTTGACGGGTCGGCACGTCCCAGTGCAACGCGGTACCGCTGATCACGTACACCAGCATGGGCAGCACTAACGCGCACGCCATCACCCAGGGCCAGCGGCGTGGCGTAAACCCACGCCAGCGGGCACGTGCATCACGCAATTTGAAGGCGACGATAGCGGACAGCGCACCCACGCCCATCAATACCAGGCCCCAGCCGACGGCTGCGCCCTGTTGCGGCCACGGCACCTGCAGGCCGGCGTTACTCAGGAAAAACACGTCTGCCAGCGAGAAAGCCTGGCGCACACTGGGCAGTGCGAGCATCAATCCGTACCACCAGATCAGATGCACCACCAACGGCACGTTGCGCAGAAACTCGATACTCATCCCGCACAGGCGGTTGACCAGCCAGTTTTCCGAAACCCGGCCGACGCCCAGCAGCACGCCGATCAGCGTTGCCAGCACGATACTGATGACTGACACCAGCAAGGTATTGAGCAGGCCAACCAGATACGCCCGCCCGTAGCTGTCGGAGGGCGCATAGTCGATCAGCTGGAAACTGATGTCGTAGCCTGCCCGGTCAGTCAGAAAGCCGAAACCGGACGCAATGTTCAGGGCTTTGAGGTTCAGGCTTGCGTTGTGTGCCAGGCCATAAAACACCAGCACCACCAGCAACAGCACAAGCCCCTGCTGCAGCGCACTCAGCAGGCGCGCACGGTTAAAACGTTGGGTCAGCATGACTACATCCCGTTTCGTTGATTGAAGTTGGCCACTCAGCGGATCGGTGGCGCATACAACAACCCGCCGTCTTTCCAGAGGCGGTTCATTTCACGGGGGAAGTTCAAACCGGTTTGCGGACCAAGGTTACGGTCATAAATCTGCGCGTAGTTGCCGACCTGTTTGATCGCCCGGTACGCCCAATCGCTGTCCAGGCTGAACGCCTTGCCGATGTTGCCATCGGTGCCCAGCAAGCGCGCGACATCGGCTGACGCGGTTTTGTCCGCGTGCAGTTTATCGACGTTGTCGGAATCCACGCCCAGCTCTTCGGCCGTGATCAACGCATAGGCGGTCCAGGTCACGATGTTGCGCCACACGGCGTCGCCCTGCGCGACGTAGGCCCCCAACGGCTCCTTGGAAATGACCTCGGGCAGCAGCGGGTAATCGTCAGGCGTGTTGAACAACGCGCGGCGCGCCGCCAGGCCGGACATATCGTTGGTGATGGCATTGCACCGGCCTTTCTGGAAGGCGGCGAACAGCTCAGGACTCTTCTCAATGACCACCGTGCGGAAGGTCAGGCCGCGCTTGCCGAAATAGTCCGCAAGGTTCTGCTCCGAGGTCGTGCCTGGAGACAGGCAGAAGGTCGCGCCTGCCAGGTCGGTGAGCTTTCCGATCTTGTCCTCGGCATGCGTCATGAAGCCTTGCCCGTCATAGAACCAGATCGCCGTAAAGTCGACCCCCAGGCTCGCCACGCGGTCCGCCGTCCATGAGGTGGAACGCGACAGCACGTCAATCTCGCCAGAGGCCAGCGCGGTGAAACGGTTTTTGCCGGTGGTGGCGATGAACTCCACCTTGTTCGCATCGCCCAGCACGGCGGCCGCAATGCCACGGCAAAGGTCCGCATCCATGCCGGTCCATCGGCCCTGGTTATCAATGATCGAAAAACCCGGCTTGTCGCTGGCCACACCACAACGAAGGCTACCGTGTGCCTTTACGTTTTCCAGCACACCTGCATGTGCCGTGCAGGCGCCGAACATCATCAACGCCAGCGAGCACGTCTTGAGCAACGCGTTCAGACCATTCACTTTATGCATAACATTGCCCCGAAGCGGTAGTTGTTCTTATGATCGACGATGCACCCAAAGGGTCTTTGCAGGCTTGGGTTCATCAATACAATAACCAGCCATCGAAAGGTAACGATAGCGCCGATTGATTCACTTTCCGGTTCGGCCTATCGACTATTGGAATAACTATGGATATTGAGTGGTATGAGGATTTCCTCGCATTGGCAGACACGGGAAAATTTACCGCCGCTGCAAGCATGCGTAGATCGTCGCAGTCAGCCTTGAGTCGACGCATCCAATTGCTGGAAGCGCGCCTGGGCGCAGTCCTGATCGACCGCAGCAAGAATCCCATCCGCCTGACAGTCGCCGGCCGGGCTTTGCTGCCGAACGCCCTGGAACTGGTACGTCTGGCACGCGACTGCGAGCAGAGCGTGAAAATTCTCGATTGCCCGTTGAGCTTCGCATCGCTGCACACCCTGGCCTGCAATTTCTTTCCGGACTGGATCAGCCACGCGATACCGCCAGGCGAGCGGGTGTTTACCCGCATCGACACCAGCTACCGCAGCACGGATGATTACTACATGGCCTTGCTGTCCGGCCGCTGCGACTTCATCCTGTTTTATCGGGAAGCTGAATCGCAGGCTTACGCCCAGCGTGAGGAGTTCGAAACCCTGTCGCTGGGTCACGACGAGCTTTATTGGGTGGCCACACCCCAACTGGCCGAGCATTGCACTCAATCAGAGGGTCCGATCCCGTGGCTGACCTATTCCCGTAGCGCCCAATTGCACGAACTCTCGCGCACCCAGGTCAGTCGCCACCCTCAACCCGAACGCCTGCAACGGGTATTCGAAGCGACGGTGTCCGAGGCGCTCAAATCCATGGTCGCCAATGGCCACGGTGTCGCTTGCATGCCCCACACCATGGTCGCGGGGATGATTGAACAGGGCGAACTGGTCAGGCTATATCCGCAAATGGAGCCTGATCATCTCGAGGTGATACTGGTGCGCTGGCTGGGTAATCACAACACGCAGGCGCAAGCGTTATGGGCGCGTCTGGCGGGTGCTTGATTGCGGATAAGAGCTCCGTTGGCGCATGAACATCCTGGCGATAAAGGCGATCGCGCCCGCTTGAAACTACGCGGACATCATCGCCCTTAATGCTGGAGTTCGGCAGGTGGCTTGGCCGGACGGCGATTCGCAGTAGCTCGCCAACATGAGTACAGACATTTTTCAGGCAAAAAAAAGCCACTCATCTGAGTGGCTTTTTTCTGAATCTTGGAGCGGGAAACGAGACTCGAACTCGCGACCCCGACCTTGGCAAGGTCGTGCTCTACCAACTGAGCTATTCCCGCTTGGTGATGCGCATTCTATAGAATCTTCGGCACCCGTCAACCCCTTGATTCAAAAAAGTTTTATTTCTTTTCAACGGTCGTGCGCAGGTGGGGCCAGGCGGCGCGCAGGTATTGCAGCATGGACCACAGGGTCAGGCCTGCGGCGACCAGCAGCAAGGCGTAGCCGGTCAGGACCCAGAACGAGAAGTCCGATGGGTTGGCCAGCAGGATGACCAGCGCGAGCATTTGCGCGGCGGTTTTCCATTTGCCCATGTTTGATACGGCGACATGGGCGCGGGCGCCGATTTCGGCCATCCATTCGCGCAGGGCCGAGACGACGATTTCGCGGCCGATGATGACGGCGGCCGGCAGGGTCAGCCACAGGTTGCCGTGCTCCTGCACCAACAACACCAGGGCCACGGCGACCATGAGTTTGTCGGCCACAGGGTCGAGGAACGCGCCGAAGGGCGTGCTCTGTTCCAGGCGGCGGGCCAGGTAGCCGTCGAGCCAGTCGGTGGCGGCGGCAAAGGCGAATACCGAACTGGACGCGACGTAGCTCCATTCATAGGGCAAATAGAACAACAAAATGAAGATCGGGATAAGCAGGACGCGTAGAACGGTGATCAGATTAGGGATATTCATCGGCACAACTGGCTACGAGGTGAGAAGGCATTCTATTCGCTGTGCAGACTGGCATAAATCAATTCAGCGAGCTTTTTACTGATACCGGGTGCTTTGGCTATTTCGTCAATGCTGGCACGGGAGAGCTCCTGCAAGCCACCAAAATGTTTAAGCAAGTCGCGACGCCGCGTCGGGCCGACCCCTGCAACGCCTTCCAGGGTTGAGGTTCGGCGGGTTTTGCCGCGACGCGCACGGTGGCCGGTAATGGCGAAGCGGTGGGCTTCGTCGCGGATCTGTTGAATCAGGTGCAGTGCCGGGGAATCGCCCTTCAAGGTGAACTCATGGGCGGCATCATTCAAGTACAACGTCTCAAAACCGGCCTTGCGCGTGGCGCCCTTGGCCACGCCAAGCAGGATCAGGTCGGGCACCGCCAGTTCGTTGAGAACATCGCGGGCCATGGATAACTGGCCCTTGCCACCGTCCACCAGGAGAATATCGGGCAACTTGCCCTCCCCGTCCTTCAACTTGCTGAAGCGCCGTGTGAGCGCCTGGTGCATGGCGGCGTAATCGTCGCCGGCGGTGACGCCTTCGATGTTGTAGCGCCGGTAGTCGGCCTTGATCGGGCCTTCAGGGCCGAACACCACGCAAGAGGCCACGGTGGCCTCACCGCTGGAGTGGCTGATGTCGTAACACTCCAGGCGCTGCGGTGGCTCGTCCAGGTTGAGCACCTCGGCCAGGGATTCGAAGCGCGCGGCAACGTGCTGTCGATTGGCCAGGCGTGCGCCCAAGGCCTGCTCGGCGTTGGTCACGGCCAGTTGCTGCCAGCGGGCCCGGGTACCGCGAACGCGATGGCTGATGTCCAGCTCGCGCCCGCGCAGTTCGTGGATCGCCTCGATCAGGGTCGGGAAATCCTCGTGGACCACGTTGACGATAAGTTCCGACGGCAGGTCGCGCTCGGGGCTGCTCACATAGTACTGGCCGAGGAACGCCGCCATGACCTCGGAGACGTCTTCGTCGATGCCGGTCTGCGGGAAAAAATTCTTGCTGCCCAGCACTCGCCCGCCACGCACGCTGATCAGGTGCACGCAGGCACCTCCCGGGTTGACGAACGCCGCAATCACGTCGACCTCGCCGGTGCCGCCTTCCATGCTTTGCTGGTCCTGGACGCGGCGCAGCAAGGAGATCTGATCGCGCAGTTCGGCAGCCTTCTCGAAATCCAGGGTACTGGCGGCGATTTCCATGGCCCCGGACAGCTCATCGGTGAGCGCGTTACTGCGCCCCTCGAGGAACATCACCGAGTGACGCACATCCTCGGCGTACTCGGCAGGTTCCACCAGCCCCACGCAGGGCGCCTTGCAGCGCTTGATCTGGTATTGCAGGCATGGCCGTGTACGGTTTTTGTAGAAGCTGTCTTCGCACTGGCGCACAAAGAACGTTTTCTGCAGCAGGCTCAGGCTCTCACGAATGGCACCTGCGCTCGGGTAAGGCCCGAAATACTTGCCCTTCTGCTTCTTCGCGCCACGGTGAATGCTCAGCCGTGGGAAAGCGCCGTCCGACAAGAACACGTAGGGATAGGATTTATCGTCGCGCAGCAGGATGTTATACGGAGGCCGCCATTCCTTGATCAACGTCTGCTCAAGCAGCAGCGCTTCGGTTTCATTGGCGGTGATGGTGGTTTCGACCTGGGCGATGCGCGCGACCAGGGCGGCGGTTTTGGGCGCCAGACCGGTCTTGCGAAAGTAACTCGCCAGACGGTTTTTCAGGTTCTTGGCCTTGCCTACGTAGAGCAGGCGCGCCTCGCTGTCGAACATGCGGTACACGCCGGGGCGGCCACTGCAGGTCGAGAGGAAGGCACTTGGATCAAACGGTGTGGTCATGTCAGGCGCTGGCGTCCACCATGCCGTGACGCACTGCGAGCAGGGTCAATTCAACATCACTGCTGATGGCGAGTTTCTCGAAGATGCGATAGCGGTAGGTGTTCACGGTCTTGGGCGACAGGCACAGTTTGTCGGAAATCGACTGCACCTTCTGGCAACCGACGATCATCAAGGCGATCTGGATCTCCCGCTCCGATAGCGCGTCGAACGGTGAATCGCTGGTGGGCTGGAAAGACTTGATCGCCAACTGCTGGGCAATCTGCGGGCTGATGTAGCGCTGCCCGGCAAATACCAGGCGAATGGCTTGCACCATCTCCGCCAGGCCGGCGCCTTTGGTTAGGTAACCGGCCGCCCCCGCCTGCAAGAGACGTGTAGGGAACGGGTCTTCCTCGCACACGGTTACCACCACAACCTTGATATCAGGATGGCTGCGCAATAATTTAGTCGTGGCGCCAAGACCGCCGATACCCGGCATCTTGACGTCCATCAGCACCACATCGGGTTTCAACTCCCGGGCCTTGATCAGAGACTCCTCTCCCGACTCGGCCTGGCCGACTACTTGCAGGCCATCGATGTCAGCCAGCATTCGTGTAATGCCTGTACGAACGAGATCATGGTCATCGACTACTAGCACCCTAATCAAGCAGACACCTCGCGATATGGTCTTTATAGGTTGCTGACCACCTTAGCAAAAAACCGGGTCGCAGACCTAGCCGCTGGCATCATATATATGGAGTTTGACCGCTTGGCGCGCGGCCATCGGCGGGTGGAGGGCCGGATTTGCTGGGCAAAAGGTCAGGAATCCTGCGGGTGCGGCTTGATTTTTCCATTCCTGGAAAGGGAATGCTCGGCCAGGGTCGAGGTGAGGCGGCGGATTGCATCCTGGTCTTCCTTGAACATCGCCCGGTAATCAACCAGGACTTTCTCTTCAAGCTGGCTCAGGTTTTCCAGTTGAATCGGCGTGGCAGCCCCGGTCAACACGTACAGGATATCCACGCCTCTCTCGGCCACACGGGACAAATAGTAGGCCTTGGGCGCACGCCCACCATTTTCATATTTGCCTTGTGCGTTGGCTTCAACGCCTCCGATTTCACCAAACACTTTTTGCGACAGGCCAAGTCGCTCTCTTTCCTGCCTCAAACGCGAACCGATTCCACTCATTTGGATGTATGATCCTATTTGGCACACCCCAAGAGGTGACACACTCATCTCTTTGTTGAACGAACTTGAACGGTTTTGAACTATGCCCGGAATCCGTACTGCTGCACAAGCCAAGGCCTGGCTGGAACATCAGGGAAAGTCCGTTCAGGCGTTTGCCCGTGAACACGGCGTCGATCCGGCAACCACCTATCAAGTGCTCGCTGGGCGCAAAAAGGGACGGCGTGGGGAGGCCCATAAGGTAGCGGTCCTTTTGGGCATGAAAGAGGGGATCATCCTTGCTGAGGCTGACGGCCAGAACGACGATCAGGAAGTCGGCTCCTCACCCAGTATGCGCTTATCAGGATCCGACGCAGGCTTTTAGCTTGAGGGACAGACGCGCTCCATTCGCCAGAAGCTGTCTTCTTCACCGACAACGCGCAATCCCATGCGCTCATAAAGCTGTTTGGCCGGATTGTTCTTGAATACGGTCAAACGCAACAGCCCCAGCGTGCGGGCCTTCAACGCCATTTGTTGCAGCACCCAGCTACCCGCGCCAAGTCCACGGTACTGCTCAAGCATATGCAATTCGCGGATATAGAGCGCGTTGCTGTCACGGCTCAAGCTGATGAACCCCAGCACACTGTCATCCTGACAGATCATCCAGTTTTCCCGACCGGCCCAGGCCGTATCGAAGCCATCGTTGGACCACAGCAACTGGTTTTGCTGGTAATAGCGGTTCATTGCCTGGTGGGTCAGGTTTCGTGCAAAGGGCAGGTCCTGGTCCGTTGCAGCGCGCAGGTGGAAGGTCATTTACAAGACCACCACTTGTCCAACCCAGCGCTCGTCATCGCGACAGGCGATCGCCAGCGCTTCGCCGCCGCCGGGCACCGCTGCAAGCAACCGGCCGTCGGTGGCCCAGATCGCACTGCGTCCGGCACAGGTCCAGCCACCCGAGGGGCCGCCATGGTTAGCCATCAACACCAACAGACTGTGTTCCACTGCATAGCCTTGGAGAAGCGCGCTGTCCGTCGCGTAGCCGCTCTCGCTGATCAACACGCCTGCGGCGTATATATTGGCGCCCGCCAGCGCCGCCTGGTGCGGATGACTAGCGTGGGAAAAGTCAGCGCAAACGGCCAGTGCGATACGATCATCCCCCCATTCCAGCGCAGCGCCGCCCTGCCCCGCAACAAACGCGATTTCCTCGCCGGGATGCAGATGCTGCTTGGTGTAGACCACCAGGGAACCATCAGCTCCCAGCACCAAAGCGCCAATCAGCACACCCGCCTCTGGCGCCAGGCGGATCGGCATTCCCACCACGGCCGTCAACCGCAGCTCCCGCGCCATCTCGCGCAATGGCGCGAGCAGTGGCGCTTCAGGCGCGATCGCCAAGTCGCCTGCAAGCGCAGGCTCATAGCCGGTCAATGACAGCTCTGGAAACACCAGCAGTTGCACACCCCGTGCGGCTGCAGCCTGCATGAACACCAGGTGTCGCGCGATATTGGCGTCTACGTCGCCGGCGATTGAAACGGTTTGCGCGGCAGCGAGGGTCAAGGCAGTCATGGTCGGATTCCGGGAATCAGTGTGGGACGTCGTCATCATATCGACACTCACGCCATAGCCGTAAGTCCCGCTGCGCGATAGAAATTACTGATTGAATCCACCCGCGAAGCTCTAGTAAGCTGCCCAACATCATTTGGAGATCGACCATGTTGCCACTCACCCACACTCAGGTTTGCCCTGCCGCCAGCGCCTCGCGCTCGGTGTCGGCTACCCGTGTGAACGGTTCGAGCGCACTGGTCAGCTTTTATTTTGGGTATTGGTTTAGCCACTGGCGCGCCTGATACCTGAAATCGGCGCCCACTACTCAAGGGGTCGCCTGCCAGAGAAATCTAACCCCCGGTCGGCTCCCCGACCGGGGGTTTTGTTTTTCCAGGCCCGGATAATTTGCTCAATCAAACACACTTGAAGGAATCACGACATGAACTACGCCACCTATTACAGCTACGACACTTGCGCTGCATGGCGATTTAGCCAGCTCCGTTCGGGACAGCCTGCCGCCTCCGACCGGTCACCTCTTGGTGGCAAGCCAACACACGTAGCCGATACGACCAATTGTCGAACACCCCAGTAGGCCAAGCGTGCGGGAATTGCCCGCCGCTTGCCCAGGAAACCTTGAATATGAACGCCTCCGTCGCCGCTTTACCCGTCTCTACGCTGACCAGCGCCAATGAAGCCCTGACCCAGCGCCTGCCCAGTGCCCATGAGCTCAAGCATCAACTGCCCCTCAGCCCGTTCCTCAATGAACAGGTGCATGCCCACCGCCACGCCGTACGCGCCATCCTCGATGGCCAGGACTCGCGCTTGCTGGTGATTGTCGGCCCGTGCTCGATACACGACCCGCAGTCGGCCATGGAATACGCGCGCAACCTCAAGAAGCTGGCGCTTGAAGTCAGCGACCAGATGCTGCTGGTCATCCGCGCCTACGTCGAAAAACCCCGCACCACCATTGGCTGGAAAGGCCTGGCTTACGACCCGCACCTCGATGGCAGCGATGACATGGCCGCAGGCCTGGCCCTGTCCCGGGAACTGATGCGCGAGATGCTGCGCCTGGGCTTGCCGGTTGCGACCGAGCTTCTGCAACCCATGGCCGCCGGCTACTTCGACGACCTGCTCAGTTGGGTGGCAATTGGCGCGCGCACCACTGAATCGCAGATCCACCGCGAAATGGCCAGCGGCCTGGGCATGCCCGTAGGCTTCAAAAACGGGACCGACGGCGGCGTTGCGATTGCCTGCGACGCGATGCGCTCGGCCTCGCACCCGCACCGCCACTTCGGCGTCGACAGCCTGGGGCACCCGGCCATCATCCAGACGCCGGGCAACCCCGACACCCACCTGGTGCTGCGCGGCGGTCACCGCGGGCCGAATTACGATGCGCAGAGCGTCTCCCAGGTGAAACACGACCTGGCCAAGTCCAAGGTCGCTGCGCGCATCATGGTCGATTGCAGCCATGCCAACAGCGGCAAGGACCCGCTGCGCCAGCCGGCGGTGTTCAACGAGGTGCTGGAGCAGCGCTTGCAGGGCGACACGTCGTTGATCGGCATGATGCTCGAAAGCCACCTGTTCGAAGGCTGCCAGCCGCTGGGCCCGTCGATGAAATACGGCGTGTCGGTGACTGATGGTTGCCTGGGCTGGGCGGGCACAGAGCAGTTGCTGCGCAGCGCCGCCGAGCGCCTTCGCGACTAGGCTCCGACGGCCGGCTGACGGGATAATGCCCTTAACCACGGCAACACCCGCAAGCCGGCCAGGGTGTGGGGCGGGTCGATGATCTCCATGAAATGCTCGAGATTGACGTTATCCGGCACGCCCGGCAGGCGTACCGATACGGTCGGCATGGCGTCGGCGGGTACGTCCAGGTCCAGGTTGTCGTATACCAGCACATGGCGCGCCTGCGGGTTGGGCCCGCTTGCATGGGCCGCCAGGACCGCATTGATGATCAGCACATCGAAGGGTTCGGCCGGAATGGCGGTAAGGATCTGGACTTCTTCAAAGGTCTGCACCGGCACAATTCGGTGATACCCCAACTGGTTGAGCATTTTCTCGATGTACAACCGTTGCAAGTGCAAGTCATCGGCAATGAGGATGGTCAGTGCTTTGTTCGGCATGGCAAACCCCTGGGCAGGCAGCGCTCGTCAGTGAGCGTCGCCCATTTTCCAGACAAATCCCGAACACAAAATCAGGCTTATTCCCCCTTCGTGTAGGACTTCTCCCAAAAGCTCCCAATGGCCGTTAATCGGGATCAAGGCTGATTGCAATAAAGGCTCAGCCCACCATGCAAAGCGAGGATAGCTTCCTCGACAGCCTCGGTCGTCGCGGCCAGCGCGTGGCGGTCCTGCCTTTCACAAACAGCCTCCAGCGCTTCACAGCGCGCGATCAGAACCTGTGCCTTGACCATTCGTGCCCCTCCCTTGGCGCGATGTGCGAGGTCGTGCAACTTGGCGAAGTCAGCCTTGCGCTGCAGCGTCGGCAACAGCCCCCGGTCCGCCTCCAGGCTGTCGAGCAAGGGGATCAGCAGCTCGGTGAGCGCGTGGTGGTCCTCCCCCGTCAACGTGATCAGGGTACTCAAATCAAACGCCGCTGCTTCAGGGCTGGGGGCGTAAGTGGAGCGTGACGCCAGCGCAGCGCGCAAATCGTCAATCCCGGTGGGTTTGAACAGGCAACCATCCATCCCGGCTTGCCGGCAGCGCTCGGCTTCCTCGGGCTGGGCATTGGCGGTGAACCCCAGGAGCAGGCACGGCGCCAGGCCTGAGTCACGCTCCAGTAAGCGGATGTCCCGCGCCAACTGATAGCCGTTCTTGAACGGCATATTGCAATCGGTAATGACGCCATCGAACTGCCCCGCGCGCCAGTGCTCAAGCCCTTGAATGCCGTCTTCGGCCGTGGTGATGCGATGACCGAGGAAACTCAATTGTCGAGCCAGCAGCAAACGGTTGGCCGGGTAGTCGTCCACCACCAGGATACTCAAGGCATGAGGCGGCGTGACGGGAGCGCTCGCCGCCGTCCCCTCCTGCGGCACTGCAGCGGTCATGACCAGGGCCAGCGTCACATCCAGCCGGGTGCCCTGCCCCAGCACACTGCTCAAGTGCAACTGCCCGCCCATCATTTCGCACAGGTTGCGGCTGATCACCAGCCCCAGGCCAGAGCCGCTACGTGCCGATTGCTCACCATTGCTGCCCTGGATAAAGGGGCTGAACAGGCGCAACTGGTCCTGGGCACTGATGCCAATCCCGGTGTCCTGCACCCACAATTGCAGTTTCAGGTGCTCCCCATCGAACGTCGCATGGGCACCGAGCGTGACCTGCCCGTTGTGGGTGAACTTGATGGCATTGCTCAGCAGGTTCGACACCACTTGCTTGAAACGCAGGGGGTCAACCAGCACCATGCGATCGATCGATGGATCAAGTTCAACCTGCAGCGCCAACCCCTTGGCCCGCGCCAAACCTTCGAACACGCGTGCCACCGACGTCAGTAATTCATGCAGATTGGCCGGTTCCAGGACCAACGACAGATGACCGGATTCGATCCGCGCGATATCCAGAATATCGCCGATCAACTCCAGCATGCCGCGCGAAGCCTCCGAAGCCACCTCCAGGGCATCCCGGTCCGCCAAGCCCTGTTCCGCGCTTTTCAGGGCCAGCTCGATCATGCCGATCACTGCATTCATTGGCGTGCGGATTTCGTGGCTCATGGTCGCCAGAAAGGTAGTCTTCGCCCGGTTGGCGGCGTCGGCATCGTCCTTGGCTTCCTGCAACTGACCCAACAATTGTTGGCGCTCGCTGACATCGACCCACCCGGCAATCATGCCCACCACTTTCTCGTCACCGTCACGATACGGCAACATCCATTGGTAGATGGTCAGGGCCTCGCCACTGGGCAACTTGAGTATGCGGTCATGAATCTGTGGCTCACCGTCGGCCATCAAGCGCAGGTAATCCTGATGGAACGACTGAGCCTGTGGCAGGTTGCCGGCGTCGGTTTCAACCACTGTTTTACCAATCACGTCTTCAAGCTTGTAGCCAAATACATCCAGATAAGCGTTATTGCAGGCCATCAAGCGCCCTTGGCGGTCACGCACATAAATCGGGTGGGGGGTGCCGTCGATCAATACACTCATAAAGCGCATCTGGTCGCTCAAGGCGCGTTCGGCCTGGACGCGCTTGCGAATCAGACTGCGCAGATAGATGGCCCAGCTCAGCGTGACGATCAATAACAACGCGGCCAGCCCGAACCCCTGAATGATCACGTTGCGGTGACGCAGCCAGTAACTGTCTTCGATAATCACCTCACTGCGCCACTGGGCAATCATCTCATCCATTTCCTGCGGGGTGATGCTCAGCAGCGCCTTGTCGAGGATCGAATAAAGCTCCAGCTGACTGCGGTTGACCCCGAACGTGATACGCGCCGGCTCCGAGCCGACCGTGCTGGTGATGCGTAACCGATTGCGGTAATACCGGGCGATCATATAGCGCGCGCTGATCAACGAATTGACGGCCGCCTCCGCTTCGCCTCTGGCCACCATCGCCATCGCTTGCTCCGCGCTGTCCACATCGATAAACACGACGCCGGGAAAGTCCCGCGAGATGGTATCGCGCAACCCGTTGCCGTTGATCATCGCCAGGCGTTTACCCACCATATCTTCCATTGTCACAGGGCTATGTTCATCCCCTCGGGTTACCAGCACCAGGGCATTGGTCAGGTAGGGCCGGGTAAACCGCACCTTTTCCGCGCGCTCGACGCTGGGGGTCACGACCGCCAGCATATCCGCCGCGCCCGTGCTGACCTGGTCGATCTGGCCCGGTATCGAGTTGCCCGGCACCACGTCGAACTTCAGGCCGGTGCGCAGGCTGATACGTGACAGCACCTCGGCGCTCAGCCCCTCGAACTGTCCCTGATCATCGACGACGGACAGCGGCAGGAGTTTGTCGAGCACCGCCACCTTGACCCGCGGATGCTTGAGGAGCCAGCGCTGCTCACTGGCGCTCAGGTGCAACCGGCCAGCACCGACAATACCGAGGTTGCCGCCACTCCAACGGCGTAATATTTCCATCTGCTCACCGGCGGGAATCGCCTCCAGCGCCGCATTGATGATCGGCGGCAGCCGCGTATTCTGCCGGGTGAACGCAAACCCGAATGGGTTGGCTTCGAGGGTGGAAAAATCCGCCATGCGCACAATATTGAGCTGGTTGCGGTTGATCAGGTAATTGGTGCTGATGGCATCGCCCAGGTACACATCGGCGCGGCCAAACGCTACTGCGCCGATCGCCTCGAAGGCCGAAGAAAACAATTCCACGCGGGCATGGGGGTAGAACGCCCGTACCACCTCGGGCTGCAGATAGTGATAAAGCATCGCCACGCGCTTGCCCGCCAGGTCATCGCTCAGCGCCTGGCTATCGTTGGTACGGGTCACCAGAGTGGGTTGGTCATTGGCGTAGGAGCGCGACAGGATCAGTTGCGGGTCGGCCGCCTCATAGCCATTGGCCGAACCCAGGAAGTCCACATCACCGCGTTTGAGGGCTTCGATCACTTCATCGCGGGTTTCGTAGCACCGAACCTCAATGGGAATATTCAGGGCCTGGCTGATCAGCGCTGCGAAATCGGCGGTAATCCCCTCGAGCTCTTCACGGTTATTGGTCAGGTCGAAGGGTGCGTAATCGGGAGCGGACACGCCCATCAGCAACCTGCGCCGTTCGCGCAGCCAGCGCCAGTCGGGCTCTTGCAGGGTGACGATGGGAGGGTCGATACGAGAGTGGCCCAATAGCCGCAAAACATTGGGCTCATCAAGGGCCATCGCGACCATGGGCAACAGGCTCAACCAGAGAAACGTGGCGAACCGCTTGAACGCGATGGCGACCATTTCAAATCAGATCAGATGATTGCGCTGGGCAAATTTGGACAGGTGCACCACTGAGGACATCCGTAACTTCTCCTTGAGACGTGTCTTGTAAGTGCTGATGGTCTTGTGGCTCAACAGCATGTCTTCAGCAATTTCCTTGTTGCCCAGCCCCAGGGCCAGCTTCTGCAGGACGGTCAATTCACGGTCCGACAGGCACTCGATCATCTGCCGCTCGGTTTCCTGCAGGTCGTCACGGCGGACCGAGCTGGTGGGCAGGCTCGGGAAACAACTGTAGCCCGACTGGATCGCTCGGATAGCCTTTTGCAGCTCATCCAGCTCGCCGGTCTTGGCCACGAACCCCATGGCGCCGGCGCGCATGCAACGGGTGGAAAAAAACACGGCCAGGTAGGAGGTCAGCACCAGGATCCTGCACGGCAGGCCCAGGGCCTTGACCCGACTGATCACCTCCAACCCTCCCAGCTTGGGCATCGCCAGGTCAAGGATGATCAGCTCGGGACGTTGCTCCCGCGCCAATTGCATTGCATCTGCACCGTCACCCGCCTGATAGATCTCATCGAATCCTTCCTCCTTCAGCAGATATTTGACCGTCGCACGTATAAAAGGATGGTCATCCACGATTAATGCTTTGCTCATACACACCCCTAGGCGATCGAAGTACCCTTACATATCAAATGGGACCTAGGTACCTGTGAGATATGACAGTTCCGACAAACGGCACTGCACCCTCATCAGGACGATAACCACTCGCAGCCTGGTCCCTTCCATTGAAACATCACGAGCAATCACGGATGGACCAGAACGGGCAGCCAGCCGTAAGTGCCCAACCTTAACAATGCAATGATGTTTTGATTGAAGGGATAGTCCTGACTACTTGTAGGATTTTTCCTCACGAAAAGCCTAGTCGATATTGGCTCAACGGGCGGTTCGGGCACACGGGTCAGTCGGTGGTACTTGGGCTCCAGAACGCCTGCACCACCAGACTGGAGGTGGAAATACGCGCCACCAACGCGTCCAGCTCGTCACCGTCGACCGACGTCGCGGCGAGGGTGGCTTCGATTTCGACTTCTTCGCTGCCGAAGGGGCGTACATCGACATCGCTGGCCGGGTAGTTGCATCGCGCCAGCTCCGCCTCCAACATCACCATGACTGCCTGTTGCTGGCTACGCCGTGCGATGACATAGAGAATGTTGGTCACCTCGGCCGAGACCACGTCCAACGGCTGACGGTTGATGTTATTGACGATCGGGCGCAGCAACGTATTGGCCGCCAGTACGAACAGCGTTCCCAGCAATGCCTCGAGAATCAGGTCGGCCCCCGCACAGGCACCGACTGCGGCCGATGCCCACAGGGTGGCGGCCGTATTGAGCCCGCGCACATTGCCCTCCTCGCGCATGATCACACCGGCCCCCAGAAAACCGATACCCGATACCACGTACGCGACCACGCGCACCGCGCCTTCGGCCCCTCCCAGCCGATTGGCCATGTCGACAAAAATCGCCGCGCCAACCGCCACCAGTACATTCGTACGCAAACCTGCGGTGCGCTGACGGTATTGGCGTTCGAAGCCGATCAGACCGCCGAGAATAAACGCGGCGGTGAGGCTGACCACGGTGTCGACCAGGGAGTCGAGGTTGATGTTGTTGATGGCCTGCATAAAAAAATCTCCATGACTGCTGCGGCAACCGAGCCCCTGTTACTGCCAGCCAAACTTGCGGATGTAGTAGCCCTTCACTGCCTGGGTCAATGCCATGTAGGCCAGCAGAATCACCGGCAGGAACACAAAGTACAGCGACGGCAGTGCCTGCAATTTGAAGTAATGCGCCAACGGCCCCATCGGCAGAAAGATCCCGACGGCCATGATCACGCCTGTCATCACCATCAGCGGCATTGCCGCGCGGCTTTGCAGGAACGGGATTTTCGGGGTGCGGATCATGTGCACGATCAACGTCTGGGTGAGCAGCCCCACCACGAACCAGCCCGACTGGAACAGGGTCTGGTGGTCCGGCGTATTGGCATCGAACACATACCACATGAGTGCGAATGTGGTGATGTCAAAGATCGAACTGATCGGCCCGAAGAACAGCATGAAGCGGCTCACATCCGCCGGCTGCCAGCGTTGTGGCTTGGCGAGCATGTCGTCGTCGACGTTGTCGAACGGAATCGCGATCTGCGAGATGTCATACAGCAGGTTCTGCACCAGCAAGTGCATCGGCAGCATCGGCAGGAACGGAATAAACGCACTGGCCACCAGCACCGAGAACACATTGCCGAAGTTGGAACTGGCCGTCATCTTGATGTACTTGAGCATGTTGGCGAAGGTGCGCCGACCTTCCAGCACGCCCTCTTCCAGGACCATCAGGCTCTTTTCCAGCAGGATGATGTCGGCGGCTTCCTTGGCGATGTCCACCGCGCTGTCCACCGAAATACCGATATCGGCTGTGCGCAGCGCCGGCGCATCGTTGATGCCGTCCCCCATGAACCCCACCACATGCCCGTTGGCCTTGAGCAGACGCACAATGCGTTCCTTGTGGCTGGGCGTGAGCCTGGCGAATACGTTGGTGGTTTCCACCGCCTGCGCCAGCTCGGCGTCGGTCATGTCTTCGATATCGTTGCCCATCAGCAGCCCTTGTTGCTCCAGGCCCACTTCACGGCAGATCTTCGCTGTGACCAGCTCGTTGTCACCGGTCAGCACTTTCACCGCCACGCCATGCGCCTTCAAAGCCTTGAGGGCGGGCGCGGTGCTTTCCTTGGGCGGATCGAGAAACGCCACATAGCCGATCAGCGTCAGGTTGTTTTCATCCGCCAGGGTGTAGGTATCACGCCCGGCCGGCATCGGCTGCGCCGCGACTGCCACCACACGCAGGCCTTCTTCGTTGAAGGCCGCAGTGACCTGGCGAATACGCGCCAGCAGCTCTGGCGTCAGCGCTTCATTGACGTCGCCATGGCGCACGCTGGTGCACACCGACAAAATCTCCTCCACCGCGCCCTTGCAGATCAACAGGTGCGGCTGGTCCTGCTCGGCCACCACCACCGACATGCGACGACGGTTGAAGTCGAACGGAATCTCGTCAACCTTCTGAAACGCGGTACCGACTTTCAATTCACGATGGATCTCCACGTGCTCGAGCACGGCCACATCCAGCAAGTTTTTCAAACCGGTCTGGTAATAGCTGTTGAGGTAGGCCATTTCCAGCACATCGTCAGACTCCCGCCCCCACACGTCCACGTGGCGCGCCAGGAAAATCCTGTCCTGGGTCAGCGTGCCGGTCTTGTCGGTGCACAACACATCCATGGCGCCGAAGTTCTGGATCGCGTCCAGGCGCTTGACGATGACCTTCTTGCGCGACAGGAACACCGCGCCCTTGGCCAACGTCGAGGTGACGATCATCGGCAGCATTTCGGGGGTAAGGCCCACGGCAATCGACAGCGCGAACAGCAACGCTTCGGTCCAGTCACCCTTGGTGAACCCATTGATGAACAACACCAGTGGTGCCATCACGAACATGAAGCGGATCAGCAGCCAGCTGACCTTGTTGACCCCATGCTGGAACGAGGTGGTGGCGCGGTCGGTTGCCGTGACACGTTGCGCCAACGCACCAAAGTAGGTGGCGTTGCCCGTGGCAAGAATCACCGCCGTGGCGGCGCCGGACACCACATTGGTGCCCATGAACAGGATGTTTTCCAGATCCAGCGGGTTGCGGGTATGGGCATCCTGCTGCTGGGCGAACTTCTCCACCGGCATGGATTCACCGGTCATCGCCGCCTGGCTGACGAACAGGTCCTTGGCACTGAGTACGCGGCAATCGGCGGGAATCATGTCGCCGGCCGACAACACGATCAGATCGCCCGGCACCAATTGCCTGATCGGCAGTTCAAGGCGTTTGGCCGCGTCCCGGCGCAGCACGGTCGCCGTGTTGCTGACCATCGCCTTCAACGCGTCGGCGGCCTTGTTCGACTTGGCTTCCTGCCAGAAACGCAACAGGGTCGACAGCACCACCATGGAGAAAATCACCGTGGCCGCCTTCATGTCCTCGGTCAGCCAGGAGATCACCGCCAGCAAGGTCAGCAGCAGATTGAACGGGTTTTTATAGCAGTGCCACAGGTGCCCCCACCAGGGCAGCGGCTGCTCGTGCTCGACCTCATTGAGCCCATATTGCCCGCGCAGCGCGTCGGCCTCCTGGGTGTTCAGCCCCTCGGCATGGCTGCCCAGCGTGCCCAGCACCTGCACGGCACTGCCATTGGCTGCGGCCACCAGGGTTTGCGCCAGGCTGGGCGGTACTTCGCGGCTGACACTGGCGTCGGTCACGGTCTCCAGCATCGCCAGGCGGCGAAAATGCCGGGCGATATGCCGGGTCCGCAGGAATCCGGCGAAGAACTCTTTGAGTAGGCTGAGGTTCATGGTGTTACTCCTGCGCGAGGAAAAACCCGTCGTGCAGGTACTGGCCGCCCGCGCCGTGCCCGTCAAACACGGGCACAGCCGAACCTGGCCCGCCCGCCGTAAAAGGCAGGCGCGTCCGTAGCCTCCCGAGTCAACTCAGGTGCTGGTCAGCGTCGATGAGAGAGGATCAGGCAGACGCCAGGACTGGCCACTGCCGGGATACCGCTTCTCGCTTTGTTGGCGAGACAACGGCATCTGAAACATGCGCGTTACCTTGCCAAGTATGTGCCGGTTACCGAAACCGGCCGACTACTGTCACTCGAACAAGTACCCACTGAGGGTCTCCGCTATTGATGAAAACGCGCGAAGCTTACGCCGCGATGTTGCCAGAGTAAACCGTAGGAAAGTGCCTGAATGGGGAATAAGAAATTTCTTCAGGATGGGTTCAGGAATGCCCTCCTTCACGACACCGCTGAGCAAATGTGGGAGGGGGCTTGCCCTCGATAGCGGTGCATCAGTCAAGATATCAGTCGCTGATACTCCGCCATCGGGGGCAAGCCCCCTCCCACATTTGGATCGCAGCGCATCAGTTAGAAGCCGTCGGCTGTGAGGCTGTCAGCGGCATCGCCACAGGCCCGACGCCGTACCGCCATTTACTGTGGGAGGGGGCTTGCCCCCGATAGCGGTACATCAGTCGCAACATCAGTGGCTGATGCACCGCATTCCCAGGCAAGCCTACCTATGAGCCAGCGCTTTCACTCATGAGCCTGCCTGCTATCTTGAATCTCCCCATCACGGCAGAACTGCGGGATACGGCCATTAAGGGAAGGCAAATAACTCCACCGATAAGCACCAGCAAGTGAGGCTGGTTGTCGATGCAGCAATGCCAAAACCACCTCTGAGGCAATAGCCAATGCCAATGACTGACCCGGACATTGATGTCTCCCCGAGCCGAAGCTGAAGGTTCGTCGTTGCGTTCGCTTGAGCAGGAAGCTGTCGGGGTCCGGGTTGGCGCAGGGGTCTCGGTTGGCAGCGGCGAGCAGTAATAAAATGGTATCGCCCGCCTCTAATACGCTGCCACCCATCGTGCACCGCCTGGCAACAAACCGCCGAGTGTTTTGTACCGGTGAATCGTAGCGGGCGACCTCTGCCACCCACTCAGCGACGAGTGTCGGTGTGGGCTGCATGTCTGCGAACAGGTCAGGATTACGCTGGAACGCTATGAGGGTGTTGCCGATCAGCCCAGCGGTGGCTTCGCAGGTCTGTGAAAACAGCCCGATCATATTCGCTACCAACGCATCATCGTCTTTCCAGGGGGAAGCTTCGTAATCGTGATAAAGACGGCCCAACACGCCGCTACCCTTATCGCCGTGACTCAACAGCTCCCCGAACATCCGGCTCAGCCGAGCCGCCCCGCAATGGGCTCTACTGAGTTGAGCCTCGTCACTTAACGGCGACAGGCAGGCGACAAAATCCCGTGTCAGCTGCGCGACTTCCTGTAGCTGGCTGGAGGTGAAGCCTATCAAGGTCGCCATGACCGACACCGGTAACGTGAACATCCACTCATTCGGGTTATCGCCCGAGACATCAAGCGTCTCAACAACCTGCGCCACGATGCCTGCGATGTTTTCCGTGCCCATCAAGGCCAGGGTGGGTTCGATAACCCTGCGGGGACACTGGTGTTGCGCCCCCTCATTCATGCGCATCAACCGACCGAAAATATCGCCTGCGGCGCCTTGTGCAATGGCCGCTGGAATCGGCTCGTGCAATGGACGTACAAGGCAGTCGGGATGCGCCAGAATGGCCTCGACAACGCAGGCGCCACTGGCAATCCATAAACCAAGATTTGCATCGAATGACAGATCCCTTTGATGTCTGATGCGTGCGTAATAACCGTAGGGGTCGACATGGGTGGCGGCTTCAAACGGCGTCATTTGGCGGTCCTTTTCACGAAGAACGGCTACTATCGAACAATCGTCACACCGACAATTCGCCCAGGAACGAAATATGGATTCCCAAAGCAATGACACCGCCATTTCTCGTGTCGCAGGCGCCATTGCGGAACCCGCGAGGACAAAAATGCTTTGCTCGCTGATGGACGGTCACGCCCGTACCAGTACCGAAATGGCCGTCATCGCCGACATCAGTGCATCCACGGCGAGCGCGCACCTGGCAAGGCTTAAAGAGGACGGTTTGATCAAACTGCACACGCAGGGCAGGCACCGTTACTTCAGCCTGGCAGACGTGCACGTGGCCCAAGCTATTGAAGCCCTCATGGTGATCAGCCGAAACGCGCAGACCCGGTTTGTTTCGACGACCCCCACTCGATTGCAGTTGGCGCGGACCTGCTATGACCACATGGCAGGATCCCTGGCTGTACAACTTCACGACTATTTCATCGACTCGGGCTGGCTGACCCTGCCGGATGCGGGTGACGGTACGTATCAGCTCACCGTGGAGGGCGAAAAAGGCATGACAGGGCTCGGTATCGAAATAGAAACCGTAAGGGCACAGCGACGTCGTTTCGCTTGCTCATGCCTGGATTGGAGCATGCGCCGCCCTCACCTCGCAGGCGCATTGGGGGCCGCTGTTCTACAGGCCGTTACAAGCCGCAAATGGGTTATCCAGGACCTCGATAGTCGGGCGTTGGCATTGACGCCCAAGGGGCGAAAGGCGCTGTACGGCAGATTTGGAATCAGGGTTGAGGAGAAATCAGGCGCCGTGACCTCATGAGACCGGTATTTGCATCTCTTCAATCATCCCGCGTCAGCACTTCCAGCAATTCAATTTCGAAACGCAGATTGCTGTTCGGCTTGATATGCGCGCCCATCGAGCGCTCGCCATAGGCCAGGTGCGCCGGTACATACAACGTGCGCACACCACCAACCTGCATGCCCATCAAGCCTTGGTCCCAGCCCTTGATCACGCGGCCGGTGCCGATCACGCACTGGAACGGCTTGCCCCGCTCCCACGACGAATCGAACACCGTGCCATCTTCCAGGGTGCCGGTGTATTGGGTGGTGATCAGCGCGCCCTTGACCACGGTTTTGCCGGTGCCCAGGCGGATGTCGGTGACCTGCAGTTCGTCGTTGCTCATGGGAGTCTCATTGGAAGCGTGAAAGGCTGGGGTTTTCCCAGAATCGGCGGGGTTTGGCAAGTGTAGGAACAGGCATCTGGTGGAAATGGCACAAAACCAAATGTGGGAGGGGGCTTGCCCCCGATAGCGGTACATCAGCCAAGATATCAGTGGCTGACACTCCGCTATCGGGGGCAAGCCCCCTCCCACATTTGGATCGTAGCGCATCAGCTAGATAGCCGTCGGCTGTGAGGCTGTCAGCGGCATCGCCACAGGTCCGGCGCCGTACCGGCATTTACTGTGGGAGGGGGCTTGCCCCCGATAGCGGTGCATCAGTCGAGATATCAGTGGCTGACACTCTGCCATCGGGGGCAAGCCCCCTCCCACATTTGGATCGTAGCGCATCAGCTAGATAGCCGTCGGCTGTGAGGCTGTCAGCGGCATCGCCACAGGTCCGGCGCCGTACCGCCATTTACTGTGGGAGGGGGCTTGCCCCCGATAGCGGTACATCAGTCGCAACATCAGTGGCTGATACTCCGCCATCGGGGGCAAGCCCCCTCCCACATTGGGTCTGCATGCATCCAGAAGCTTTTTACAACCAATGCCAGAACCGGCTCCAGAACCCTCGGCCCAACTCATCCTTGCACCCGGCATATTGCCGCGCATACAGCTGCGAACGCGCCTGTACCTTGCTCGCCACCGGTAGCAGCCAGGCTTTGCCGGCGTAGGTGCGCTGGCGGTAGCCGCCCCAGCCTTCGTGGTAGTTCAGGTACTGGCCGTAGGCGTCGTATTTGTAGACGCCGTTGATGGTGTAGGTCTTGTCCATGTACCAACCGATGAAGTCGATGGCGTCGTCGAAATCCTCGCGATCGGCGCCGCTGCGGCCGGTACATTTGCGGTAGTCATTCCATACCTCATCCTTGGCCTGGGCATAGCCGGACGCCGTGGACACGCGGCCCCAGGGGATGATCCACAGCAGGTATTTACGCGGGGTCTTGGCGTCGTAGCGAAAGCCCGACTCCTGATACATGATCGCGAACGGCACCTGGATGGGCACGCCCCAGCGCTTTTGCGTGACCTTGGCCGCGTCGTACCAGTCGTCCTTTTCGCGAAAGATGCTGCAGATGTCGTTGGGCGTGCGTGGCGGCGAGGTGCCGCACGCCGCCAACAGAGAGGTGAGTAGTAACAGTCCGACGGCTTTGCCTGCGCTCAAGGGGCACCTTTGCGTGATACGCGTAAAATGTCGGGCATTTTACGCGTTCACCGAGGCGGCGTCCCTGCCGCAGACAGTTTTTAAGCCAATGGCACGCGACGGGTTGTCAGCGCGATACGACCGACAAAGAAGCTCAAGGCCGCACCCAGCAGCAGCATCGCCAAGGTGCTCCAGGCTGCGCGAGACAGCTGCTTGGCCGCTACTTCACCGGCTTCACGGGCTTTCTGTTCAGCCTGTTGCTTGAGTTCTTCGACTTTCTGCATGGCCTGCTGATAAGCCTGGGCATAGTTATCGACGATCTGCGTGGCTTCTTCCTTGCTCTTGCCGGTACGCGCCGCGACGATGTTGACCAGCGCTTCTTTATCCGCAGCATTCAGTGCAGGCTCGCCGGACGCTTTCACGCGCTCGAACCACTGCTTGAGCTCATCGCCCGCCTGGGCAGGGTTGGTCGCTGCGTCAGTTGCCGTTTGCTTGCCATCGGCTGCAGCCTGGTCGGTTTTCTGCTCGACGTTGGCGGGGTCCAGCTCAGGCTTGCCGCTTTGCTTGAGCAGGGTATCGAGTTGACCTTGCAGGCTGTTCCAGTCCAGCTGGATGCCTTGCTCGTTCAACTGCTGCTTGATGCTGTTGCCGATCCCCGGTGCGGCGGCGGCAATGCCACTGCCGGCAGCCGACAGACCTTTACCCACCACGTTGCCCGCGGTACCCACTACGCTGGAGGCCAAGCCCGCCAGCAGCCAGGTGGTCAGCAAGGTGGTCAGGGTCCAGGTCAGTACACCGTGCAGACCACCGCGATCCGGTGCGGTACGCCCGGCCACGAACGCGCCAAGCGCAATGGCGATCAGCGTCGATACAAACAACCAGATCCCGGCGCCCGTACCGAAACCGCTCAACGGGTTACCGGCTTCCATCGGCTCGACGGCACTCGCGCCAATCGCCGTACCCAACACACTCAACACCAGGTAGGTCACCAGTGCAATTGCACTACCGGCCAATACCGAGCTCCACGACACCCGAAACAGCGATCGATTGGTTTCATAGACAGTGGTCATACAAAGGTCCTTTTCAAATTATCGGAGCAAGGCAAAGTGCCTTGACTGGTGTGAGTGTGGCGAAACGACATACGTTCAGTCGTGGCCCAAATGCACTATCTGGCCTGGTGCATTCGCACTCCCACAGGGACAACTTCTCTGCACTATCCGAAACCTGGGATGTCGTAATTCAATGCGTCCAGACTTCGGAGAATCTATGACACAGGATGTTCTTGCCAAAGAAACCAACCGCCGCCAACTGCAACAGATCATCTCCGGATTATCCGATGGTGTGATATTGGCGGAGGTCGACCAGACCATCCTCTGGGCCAACGAGGCCGCGTTGGCCATGCATGGCGTCGGCGACGTCATGGGGCTGGGCGCCAACACCCGGCAATACGCCGAGCGCTTCAGTCTGCGCTATCGCAACAACCACCCGTTGCAACTGGACAGCTACCCCCTGGCCCGCGCAGCGGCGGGAGAAGAATTCAGCGACGTGATCGTGGAGGTCATTCCCACCACCGACCAGGAAAAAACCTGGGTGCACCGCCTGCGCAGCCTGGTCATCACTGACGCACAGGGTGAGCCGGAACTGCTGGTGCTGATCCTCAGCGATGCCACCGAATGGGCCAGCGCCGAGCAGCGCTTCGAAAAAACCTTCAACGCCAACCCCGCCCCTGCCGTGATCTGCCGCCTGAGCGACCTGCGCTACATCAAGGTCAACCAGGGTTTTCTGGAAATGACCGGCTACAACCGCGACCAGGTCATCGGCAAATCCGTATATGAACTGGACGTGCTTGAACAGGCCGAGCGCAAGGACCTGGCGATCGAGCGCCTGGGGCAAGGCGCGACCATTCCACAGATGCAAGCCGAACTGAGGCTGCCCGAAGGCGGCAGCAAGCTGGTTGTGGTGGCCGGCCAGCCTCTGGATATGAACGAAGAAGACTGCATGCTGTTCTCGTTCATGGACCTGGAGCCGCGGCGCAAGGCGGAAATAGCCCTGCGCCAGAGCGAAGAACGATTCGCCAAATCCTTCCGCCTGACGCCAGTGCCGACCCTGGTGTGCAACGCCGCCAATCGCCAGGTTGTAGACGTCAACGAAGCGTTCATGAGCATCACGGGTTACATCAGTGAAGAACTGATCGGCAAGTCCATCGAAGAAATCAATTTCATCGACAACCCGCCTACCAGCGCGCAATTGTTCGCCACGCTGGAAAAGGCCGGAAACCTCGACGGCCACGACCTCAAGGTACGCAAGAAAGGCAATGAAGTGATCGACTGCGTGGTGTCCGCCGACACCGTGGTGATCCAGGATGTGCCGTGCTACCTGCTGGTGTTCATGAACATTACCGAACGCAAGCGCTCGGAGCTGGAGCTGGTGGCGGCCATCGAAGAAGTGATGCAGGACGCCTCCTGGTTCAGCCAGACCCTGATCGAGAAACTGGCCAATGCCAAAAGCGTCAACAGCCCTAACCTGCCGAACGTATCCTTCACCGACCTCACGGCCCGTGAACGGGACGTGCTGGGCTTGATCTGCGAGGGCCTGGCCGACAAGGAGATCGCTTCGCGCCTGAAGCTGGCACCCAATACCGTGCGCAATCATGTGGCGACGGTGTACTCCAAACTGGGCGTTCACAGCCGCAGTTCGGCTATTGTCTGGGCCCGTGAACGCGGGCTGTTTGCTGGCGAACTGCGGGTAAAAAACAAGCGCTGAGAGTGCAAATGCACTAGTTCATATAGTGCGAATTCGCCTTATTAGCTGGCGGCGCAATCAATAACCTTCAAGGCATCGAATCTGTGCCTTGAAGGAACCTGCATGTTTACCCTCTCTCAACTGCGAAATTGCATCGAAGAAGGCCTGTCGCCGCTGACATGCGAATTCACCCTATGCCGGGATGCGTCCTTGACCCTCAAGGTATTCGACGCCGAAACCGGCCGAGTCGACCTGGTGGTCACCGGTATCAGCACCAACCGGCTGCAGACCCCGGAAGAAGTGACGAAAATGGTCGATGAATTGCGCTACGAACTGCAGAGCAATACGGTCGGCAAACTCAACCTGGATGACCTGCCTTCAGCTTCGCCCCAATGAAATAGAACACCCCGCCCCCTACGATAAATCCCCCGAGCATCAAAAACATGTAATGCGCCGGCAGGCTGGCCAGCACCAGCCCGCATAACACCGGTCCCAATGCGGCACCGAGATTGGCCAGGTTCTGCGCGCCGTAATACATACCGCGCAAGTGGTCAGGAGCAATCCGGTCGATAAACATGTACTCGGCCGGAAACACGATGATTTCCCCCACGGTAAATACCGCCATCGCCAGTACCCACCACAGCAGGCTGGTGGACAGCGCAAAGCCAATCAACCCCAGCATGAACATACTCAAGCCCGCGATCAGCCACTGGCTCAAGTAGCGGTGCGAGATGCGCCGGCCAATCAGGTACTGCAAGGCAATCACCAGAACGGCGTTGGTGGTGAGTATTGTGCTGATTACCGTGTAGGTGTATTCAGCGGTGGTGGTGGTCACCAGGTATTGCGACAGGTAGGCGACGAACTGACCGAACACCACGGCACTGAGCAGTCCACCAACGGTGAAACACACCAGGCGCTGATCCTTGAGCAGCACCCGGCCTACGGCGAGGAATGACACCGGTTTTTGCGTGGCATCGACGGTGGTCAGTGCGCGGTCGCCCAGGCGCCAATACAACAGGAAAAATCCCGCGCCCAACAGCGCCGACAGAATAAACGGCAGGCTGATATCCAGCTTGGCCACCATCGCGCCAAAAAACGGGCCCACGGCATAGCCGATATTGGTCAGGGTGTATTTGATGGAGAACACTTCGCTGCGCCCATCCTCGGGCAGCACGCTGGCGAAACCGGCCTTGATCGCAATATCGATGACCGCATAGGCCAGGTTGATCAAAATCAGGCAGCTATAGAATGCCCAGACAGTCTGCGCCAGGACCGTACCGATGAAACCCAGCACAAACACCAGGCTCAGCCCGAGCAGCAAGCGGTAACTGTTGACGCGGTCGACGAGGAAACCGCCATAGACGCTGAGCAGCGAGCCCACAATCAGCGAACTGCCGATCACCAGGCCGACCTGGCTGATATCCAGGGCGAAATGGCCGGTGAGGTAAATCACCAGGTACGGAAACGTGATCGCCTTGGCCAGCGTCAGCAACAACGTGGCCGACAGCAGCAGGTTCACCGTGCGGGGATAGTTTCTAATTGCGGCAAGCATCCTGCTCTCTTTCCTTGAAGGTAACGCGACCATTGCGGTCGGCTACCTTAACCCAGGAAAGATGACGCGAGCAGGTGGTCCGGCAGGATTATTTCTTAACCGGCGTAATCTCAAGGATGGTGCCGTTGGTGGTCTTGAGCAGGACGTACTTGTCGCCTACACGTGCCCACTGGCTCTCCTCTTCGGGCTGCTTGAGGCCGCGTTTTTTCCAGTCTTTAACCGCCGATTCCTTGCGCATCAACATGTCCGGGGCGCGGTCGCCTTCTTTCAAGTCACGGGCGTTGATATTTGAAGGTTGCACGGTTTCCTGAGGGGTATCGCCGGCCTGCACCACGAAACTCGCAGTGGACAGGCTTGCGGCAACGAGAACACAGGCAAATAGGGATTTGGACTTCATGGGTGCTCCTTCAATTCAGGGGACGTACCCAGGTTCCGACCGCAGCGGCGCGAAATCATTCAGCCGCTCACCTTGCTCCAGCCCCCCCGCTTGAGTTGCCGTCATCAACGGCCCAGCCGGATCACTGGCCGGTCGGCACTTTTAACGTTGGACAAGCCGTTGGAAATGGCCATTATCCACTATGATTGCGACCTCACTTTCACAGATAAGGACATCCAATGTTCGGCAGCGTTTTCTGGATCATTTTCATTGGCGTTCTCAGTGTGATCGCGCTCTACCTGATCAGCCTCTACAACACGCTGGTCAGTTTGCGAAATCGCTTCAAGAACGCGTTCAGCCAGATCGAGGTGCAACTCAAGCGGCGCCATGACCTGATCCCCAACCTGGTGGAAACGGCCAAGGCGTACATGAGTCATGAGCGCGGCACACTGGTGGCTGTCACCGAAGCACGCAACGTGGCGGCAGCCTGCCTCAAGCTCGCGGCGGCAGAACCTGGCAGTGCGCACTCCATCGCGCAACTGGGCAAGAATGAGAGTCGGCTCAACACGGCCGTGGATAACCTGAACGTTTCGCTTGAGGATTATCCGGACCTGTATGCATCAGAAACAATGATGCAACTGAGCGATGAAATGACCAATACCGAAAACCGCATTGCGTATGCCCGTCAGTTCTTCAACGATGCGGTGATGGAATACAACATTTTCCGCCAGAAATTTCCGACGATCCTCATGGCCCAGGCCGTGGGGCACGGCACGGACGCGACGTTGCTGGAGTTTGAAGACAGCAAACAGATTCAAACCGTCCCGACGGTATCCTTCACCTGATCAGTGCCACGGATGGCTGCATGAACTTTTTTGAACATCAGGACCGGGCTCGCAGAAATGCGATCTATCGCGTGTTACTGGTGACCGTGATTGTGCTCACCCCTGCTCTATTCGGGGTATTTTTATCAACCTGGTTTGATGAGATTCATTGGTACGAACCCTTGCTTATCTCTGCAGTGATACTGCCGTTCATTGCGGCAGGGTACTGGTTCCAGGGCCGCAAGCTGAAAAAGGGCGGCAGCGCAATTGCAGAAAGCTTCGGTGGCGTACTGATCAGTGCGGAGCCGGTGGCGCAAGACAATCGTTGGCTGCTTGATATCGTCGAGGAAATGGCCATTGCTTCAGGCAGCCATGTGCCCTTGGTTTACATGATGAATCAGGGATGCATCAACGCCCTTGCCGCCGGCCGCACCCCGAAAGACTCGGTCATCTGCGTGACCTTTGGCGCGACCGTCATGTTCAATCGTGGAGAAATGCAAGCAGTCGTTGCCCATTTGTTCAGCCAGATTCACAACAATGACATGCGCTCCGATGCACGTATGACGGGAGTCTATCTAGGCGTCGCCTGGTTTACCCTGCTGCTTCTACCTGTCGCCGCCAGTGGCGTGATCGGCGCATCGTTGTTCTTCCTGGCAGGCGGCTGGGCTTACCTCACCTATTTCGCGATGTCGCGCGTCAACCGCCAACGCAAGTTCCTGGCCGACGCCACAGCTGCGCAGTTCACACGTCACCCGCAAAGCGTTGCCAGCGCACTGATGAAAATAGGTGGACACCCATCTTCATCGTTTCTGACGTGCTGCAAGGAGACAGAGAGCTTCCTGCCGATGTTTTTCGCGGCGCCCTTCCGCAAATTCTCACAGCGATCCATTTCTCCTCATCCCCCACTCGCGAAACGAATAGCGCGGCTCTATCCCGAGTGGGATGGCGAGTACCCGGATGTTCCTCCGCTGGAAACCCTGATGGGCGACGATGAACAGGCCCAGGAGAATCGTCGCCGCTGGGAAGTCCTTGGCGCCGTGGCCATTGCTGCCAGAGGGCTGAACAGTACGCAAGAAGAGCCGGCACAGCGTTATCAGACTCAAGCCACCCAGAGCATGATCCCCTATGAGGCCTGGTCGGTAGCGGGCGACCCTGCCGGCGCACAAGCCCTGATCTACAGCTTGCTGCTCTGCGTACAGCCGGCTCTGCGCGCGCGGCAACTTACGCTGCTGCAGGAAACCCTCGATCCACAAGTCGCCCACTTCCTGCCGGGGTTGGACGCACCTGTACGTGGGCTTGACCGCTATCTGCGCCTGTCGTTGTTGGACCTGTGCGTTCCGGCGCTCAAGCAATTGCCAGCCGACCAATACAAAGTGTTCACCAACACGGTGAGGAGCCTGGTTGCCGTCGATTCCCGCAGCCTTTTTGGGGGTTGGGCCTTGATCAACATACTCGATGCACAAGTGCTGCCCAAGCCCCCAATCAAACGCCGGTCCACACTGGAACAACAGGAGGACAACATAACGTTGCTGCTCGGCATACTTGCCCTCACAGGGCAAAGAAGCCAGGCACAGATTGAGCTGGCGTACTACCGCGCCTGTGATGTATTGCCCTTTTATACGGCGCCAATGAAGACACTGAAAGAAGGTGCAAGCCTGGATGCACTCGACAAACCGTTGAAAGGCCTGCAACAGCTTCAACCGGAAGATAAAGCGATCCTGATGGAAGCGGTCGCGGTCTGCATCGAAAACGACGGCCATATCACCCCCGAAGAAATCGAGTTGGCGCGCGCGATCGCCGCCATCCTCGATTGCCCGATGCCCGAAGGCCTGCAAACACCTCCGATTGCGGAGGACGAAGCGTCCCCATTGCCCGCATGAAATAATTCCTGTAATTTTTCATGAAATTATCTGACCTATATTTCATGAGCCCTCAAGAAGAACTCGCCACCCTCGCCGCGTTGATCCACGACCTGCGCAAGCACAAGAAACTCACCCTCGCCCAACTCGCGCAGAAGATCGAGCGGTCGGTGGGTTTTCTGTCCCAGGTCGAGCGCGGCCTGTCGCGCCCAACCGTCGCCGACCTGACCGCCATCAGCCACGCCCTCGACGTCCCTACGACCTATTTCTACAGCCGGCCCAAACCCAGGGCGGTGGATTGGGTCACCCGCCCCAACGAGCGGCGCACGGTGTACTACGCCAATGGCATCACCGACATCCTCGTCTCGCCGAGCATGAACGGTGCGTTCTCGATGCTCGACAGCCTGTTGGCACCCGGCGCCAACAGTGGTGAACAGACCATGAGCGACCGCGCCGAGCAGGCCGGTTTTGTGCTGGAGGGCGAGCTGACCCTGTGGGTGCAAGGCGAAACCGATGCGGTCACCCTCCATGCCGGCGACAGCTTCCATCTCGCCAGCTTCGCCCACTGCCGCTACGCCAACCTGACCGACCTGCCCGCCCGCGTGCTGTGGGTTTACAACTAGGAGTTGCACCCGTGAAAAGCCCCTCTGCAACCTTGCTGGCCGAAGTTCGGACCTTCCGCCAGAACCACCCCGATGTGCGCTACGTCGACCTGATCGCCTTGGACATTGCGGGGCATTTCTACGGCAAGCGCTACCCGGTGGACATGCTCGAGAAAGTCGCCGCCGGCAGCCCCTTGAAGCTGCCGCAGAACGCCGTATTGCTGGGGGCCCAGGGCGGGTTGTTCAAGATTGGCGACTACTGCTTCAACGACGGTGACCCGGACGCCAATCGGCGCCTAATTCCAGGTACGCTGAAGCCGGTGAGCTGGGAGTCGCAGCCGCTGGGGCAGATGCTGATCACCTCCGACGGCACCGAAGCGCCGATCGAATTCGAACCCCGCGAAGTCCTGGCCAACGTGCTGGAACGCCTGCGCCTCAAAGGCATTCACCCGGTCGTGGCGTTTGAGCTAGAGTTCTACCTGTTCGACAAAAAGCTCAACAACGGCCTGCCGCAATTCCCCCGCGACCCGCTGAGCGACGATGCCGACGACCAGCCCACCCTGCATATCGACCGACTGTCGCGCTTTGGCGACGTGCTGGACGACATGGCGCAAACCGCCACGGCCCAGGGCATCGATATCACGGTGATCACCGCCGAAATCGGCCCGGGCCAGTTCGAAATCAACTTCGGCCATTGCGACGACGGCCTGCGCGCCGCCGACTGGGCTGCCCTGTTCTGCCGCAGCACGCGCGGCGTGGCACTCAAGCATGGCTACCGCGCCAGCTTCATGGCCAAGCCTTACCTGCAGTTTCCCGGCAGCGGCATGCATGTGCACGTCAGCCTGTATGACGGTGCGGGCAACAACCTGCTGGCGGCGCACCAGCAGCAACCGCTGCGCCACGCCGTGGCCGGTTGCCTGGCGTTGCTGCCCCACTGCATGCCGATCTTCGCCCCCAACCACAACGCTTTGCGCCGCCTCGGCGGTACGGTCAACGCCGCCACCCGCGCCAGCTGGGGTTTCGAAGACCGGGATGCGTGCGTGCGCATCCCCGAGTCAGACCCGCGCAACCTGCGTATCGAGCATCGCCTGGCCAGCGCCGACGCCAACCCCTACCTGGTGTTGGCGGCGATCCTCGCCGGTTTGGAGCATGGCCTCGAAGCCAGGCAGGACCCTATCGCGCCACTGAATGAAGACCGCAGCAGCGGCACTGATCTCCCCGTGGAAATGCTCGACGCCGTGCGCGCCATGCAACATCAGCAGGTTGTGCGCGACAAGCTGGGCGCGGAATTTGTCGATGTGTATTGCGAGAACAAGCGCCAGGATCACCTGGCGTTCCAGCAGGAAATTCATGCGCGGGAATATCGCTGGTTCCTTTAGCCAACGACCACGGGCGAAATGCGAAAGGCCTGACACACATCAAGGAAAGGCTCTAGAACGGGCCTTTCCGGCGAAAAAATTGTCGAACAATCCTGGCCTTGGCCATTGAGAGCGATTATCATCCGGCGCCTTCTCACTACCCGTCGGGTAGTTGTTTCAATGTGTCACCCGAGGCGCCCATGTACCGTTTTTCGTTTCACCGCCCTTTGATTGCCATCAGCCTGGGGCTGGTTTCCCATACCGTCTGCGCAGCCCTGCAACCTGTCGCCGAAGCGCCACTGGCCAGCGACACCCAATTGCACTGCCACTTCAATCGCGACGCCAGTACCGACTGCACCACCACCGAGCACTACACCATTCTCAAGCCCAGCGGGCGCGAAATGCTCTCGCGCATCGACTTCGATTACGCCGAAGATGACCGGTTTGAAGTCATCAGCGCGCAGACAATCCAGCCTGGCGGCAAGCCCGTCAGCCTGAGCGCCCAACACATCGACACCCGCACCGCCCCTGGTTCCGAACATGGGTTTACGCGGGATAAACAGACCTCCCTGGCCTTTCCAAACCTTCGCGTTGGCACACAGATCAGCTACACGGTACGTAAATATCAGCCTGCACAAGCGCTGATATCCCAATTTCACTACAGCCTCATGTTCGGTGCAGGCCCCATTCGCAGCGATCACTTCAAGGCGCGCTTTACTGCCGAAACGCCCATCCAGTGGCGCAGTGAATATTTCGAAGGATTTACCGTGACCCCGTCAGCCGACGGCAAGGCACTGGAGATCGTGCGCAAGACCCCGGTTTACCGAAACTATATCAATGAGCCAGCCGACAGCGCGTACCGGCGTCAGGCGCATATCGAAGTGGGAAGCTCCCTGGACCGCCAGGCCTATTTCGGCGAATTGGCCCAACGCTACAAGCAGATACTCGATGCCGCCCTGCCCCCCGACAGCGCAGCGACCGTGGCCCGGGTTCGGGCCCTTCCACCCGGCGAACGGGTAGCCGCCCTGATGCAGCACATCAACGATCACTACCGTTACCTGGACGATTGGCGCGCGACGGGGCGTGGCTATATACCGTTCGACCTCAAGGACATCGAGGCCCATGGTTATGGCGACTGCAAAGACCTGGCGGTCCTGCTCAGCGCCATGCTCAACGCCAGTGGCATCAAGGCCGAGACCGCGTGGGTCAGCCGTGGCTACAGGGTGAACGCCTTGTTGATTCCCGGCCCCAACGCGCCAAACCATGTGATCGTTCGCGCCGAAGTGGACGGTCAGGTGTGGTGGCTGGACCCCACCAATCCGGTCTTCGCCCCCGGCCAGGTCATGCCCGATATTCAGGACCGCTGGGCATTGGTCAACAACGCCCAGGGACAGGTACGTGAAGACCACATTCCCATGGAGCGTCCGGAAACCAGCCTGCGCATGGACAAACAGGTGCACTACGACAAACAAGGCCATGGCGCTACCCAGGCCACTATCACGTTCAGCCGCCTGCCGCTGATGCAACTGAGCGTCGCTGATCGCGAGCAGGGCACTACCGCTACCGATGAGGACATCTGCGCCAACTTCGGCAATGGCATCAGCGACTGCCGGATCACCCGTGAACCCACCGAGTTTGTGGTGCACGACGGCTACAGCGTCAGTGCACGGATGAACGATCAGCGCGCCCTGGAAAAGCTGGGCAATGATTACGTCTACACCGATCCGTCACTGCAAGATCGCTGGGAGAGTTACATCAATTACCGTCGTCAGGGACAACAGACCGACCTGTATCTGGGCAACCCTGAAACCTATGACTACACCTATACCCTGACAGGCGCCAAGATGGAAAAAGCCATCCCCGGCTGCGCAGTGCGCTCGCCCTGGTACGACCTGAACTTGGACGGGAAACTGGAGGATGGCACGCTGCGCTATCACTATCGCCTCAGCCAGAAAAAGCGCTGGTTGACCCATGATGAAGTGGTCAGTGATGCATTCGGCAAGATGATTGACGAGGCTCGGGCCTGTGCCGAGCAGGTGCATCAGGTGGTGAAGCTCTAAATTCCTGCCTGACATAACAGGGTTCAAATGTGGGAGGGGGCTTGCCCCCTCCCACATTTCAATCAGGTTCCTTCAGTTGGATTCGCCAAGCAACAAACCCTGCTCCCGCGCGCACAACTCCACCACATAATCCCACAACACCCGCAACCGCACCGACTTGTGCAACTCCCGCCGCGAACTGATCCAATAACTGCGCTGGATGCTCTCCCCCGGCAACAACGGCACCAACTGCGCATCGCCCGCTGCCATGAAACAGGGCAATACCGCGATCCCCAGGCCGGATCGCGCGGCCTGGTGCTGGGCAATCACGCTGGTGCTGTGAAAGACCACCTTGGGACTGCGACAAAAGCTGCTGAGGAATTTCAGTTCCTGGCTGAACAGCAGGTCATCGACGTAATCGATCCACGCATGGGCCGCGAGGTCTTCGCGTTTTTCAATCAGCGGATGACGCTCAAGGTAAGTGCGGCTGGCATACAGCGCCAGGCGGTAATCGGTGAGTTTGCGGGTCACCAACTGATCGACGCTGGGGCGTTCCAGGTGAATGCTGATTTCCGCTTCGCGGTTGAGGATGCTGACAAAGCGCGGCACCGCGACCAGTTCCACTTCCAGGCCGGGATAACGCTCAAACAGCCCGCCCATGCGACCGGCGAGGAACATCACCCCCAGGCCCTCCGCCACCCCCAGGCGAATTTTGCCCAGGGGCGCCGCGCAATGGGTCAGTTCGTCTTCGGCCAGCAGCGCCACGTTTTCCATGGCTTCGGCATGTTTGAGCAGGGCTTCGCCGGACGGCGTCAGCTCGTAACCCTGGGCGTGCTGCACGAACAGCGCCGTACCGAGGCTTTTTTCGATGGCCTCGATATGCCGCGCCACCGTGGCGTGCGTGGTCTTCAAGCGTTGCGCGGCGGTGAGCAAGCGGCCGCTGCGCTGCAATTCGAGAAAAAACCGCAGGTCATTCCAGTCGAACATATCGCCTCCTTTGCGCACGCGTGGGCAGCGCTGTTTAAAAACGCACAGCAGCTGGGCAAAAACTAACATTTTTAAGACGAAAACTAACAACTAGGATGGAGCCAATAAGAAAAACAAGCGAGGCCCCAGATGCCCACTGCAACTGCTGAATACGATTACGTGATCGTCGGTGCCGGCCCCGCCGGCTGCTTGCTGGCCAATCGTCTGTCCGCCAACCCGGCCCATCGCGTCCTGCTGCTGGAAGCCGGTGGTCGCGATAACTACGCCTGGATTCATATTCCGGTCGGCTACCTGTTCTGCATCGGCAACCCGCGCACCGACTGGTGCTTCAAGACCCAGGCCCAGGCCGGCCTGCAAGGTCGCGCCCTGAGCTACCCACGCGGCAAGGTACTGGGCGGTTGCTCGTCCATCAACGGCATGATCTATATGCGCGGCCAGGCCCGGGACTATGACGGCTGGGCGGCGCAAGGCAACCCGGGCTGGGCCTGGAATGATGTCTTGCCGCTGTTCAAGCACAGCGAAAACCATTTCGCCGGCGATTCGCCATTCCACAGCGACGGCGGCGAATGGCGCGTCGAGCAGCAGCGCCTGCATTGGCCGATCCTCGATGCATTTCGCGACGCAGCCGAGCAGAGCGGCATCGCCAATATCAGCGATTTCAATCAGGGCGATAACGAAGGTTGCGGTTATTTCCAGGTCAACCAGAAGGCCGGGGTGCGCTGGAACGCGGCCAAGGCGTTTCTCAAACCGGTCCGCCAACGGCTCAATCTGACGGTATTGACCGAGGTGGAGGTCGACCGCGTGGTGCTGGAAAACGGCCGTGCCTCCCAAGTGATCGGGCGCCGGCACGGCCAGCAACTGAGCTGGAAAGCCTGCAGGGAAATCGTGCTGTGCGCCGGTGCCGTGGGCTCGCCAGGCATCCTGCAACGCTCGGGTATCGGCCCTGCCCACGTGCTCAAACCGTTGGGCATCGACGTGGTGCATGAACTGCCGGGCGTGGGTGGCAACCTGCAGGACCACCTGCAACTGCGCCTGATCTACAAGCTGGAAAACGCGCGCACCCTGAACCAGATTGCCGGCACCGTATGGGGCAAGATGGGCATGGGCCTGCGCTACCTGTATGACCGCAGCGGGCCGCTGTCGATGGCGCCCAGCCAGCTTGGCGCGTTTGCCCGCTCCGGCCCGGAGCAGACCTCGGCCAACCTTCAATACCATGTGCAGCCGTTGTCCCTGGAGCGCTTTGGCGAACCGCTGCACGCGTTTCCGGCCTTTACCGCCTCGGTCTGCGACCTGCGCCCACACAGCCGCGGGCGCATCGATATCCGCTCTGCCAACCCGGCGGACGCACCGCTGATCCAGCCCAACTACCTCAGCCACCCCGAAGACCTGCGCGTGGCCGCCGACGCCATTCGCCTGACCCGGCGAATCGTGGCCGCGCCGGCCCTGAGCCGGTTCAAGCCGGTGGAATACCTGCCCGGTGACGCGCTGCAAACCGAAGAACAGTTGCACGAAGCCGCGGCGCGCATCGGCACGACCATCTTCCATCCGGTGGGCACCTGCCGCATGGGCGATGACAAGGACGCCGTGGTCGACGCACAGCTGCGCGTGCATGGCGTGCCGGGCCTGCGCATCGCCGACGCCTCGATCATGCCGCGCATTACCTCGGGCAACACCTGCTCACCGACGCTGATGATCGCCGAGAAGGCCGCGCAGTTGATCCTCTCACCGAACACAAGGAGCCTCGCCCCGCAGAGAGAACTGGTTCACGCAATCTGAATAGCGGCGCCGCACCCGGCGCCGACAGTGGAACAACAATAAATAATCACTGTGAGGGTTACCCGATGTCAGAACATGCTCAACCCCTGGGCTCGGCGATGGATGCGAGCACCGGCAACGACTCGAAGAAAGTCATTTTTGCCTCGTCCCTCGGGACGGTTTTCGAATGGTATGACTTCTTCCTCTACGGCGCCCTCGCGGCGGTGATCAGCAAGCAGTTCTTTGCCGGGGTCAACGACACCACGGCGTTTATCTTTGCGCTGATGGCATTCGCCGCAGGCTTCGTGGTGCGGCCGTTCGGCGCGCTGGTATTCGGCCGCCTGGGCGACATGATCGGGCGCAAGTACACCTTCCTCGTCACCATCATTCTGATGGGCGTGGCCACCTTTTGCGTGGGCCTGCTGCCGACCTATGCCAGCATCGGCATCGCCGCACCGATCATTCTGATCGTGCTGCGCATGCTGCAAGGCCTGGCGCTGGGCGGTGAATACGGGGGCGCCGCCACGTATGTGGCCGAGCATGCGCCTGCCGGCAAACGTGGCTTGCACACCAGCTGGATTCAATCCACCGCCACCCTCGGCCTGTTGCTGTCGTTGCTGGTGGTACTGGCCTGCCGTTACTTCACCGGCGACCAGTTCGAGGTATGGGGCTGGCGTATTCCGTTCCTGTTCTCCATCGTGTTGCTGGGCATCTCCACCTGGATTCGCATGAGCCTGCACGAATCGCCCGCGTTCCTGAAAATGAAAGAGGAAGGCAAGGCCAGCAAGGCGCCAATCCGCGACTCGTTCGGTAAGTGGGAAAACCTCAAGGTCGTACTGATCGCACTGTTCAGCATCAACGGCGGGCAGGCGGTGACCTTTTATGCGGCGCAGTTTTATGTGCTGTTCTTCCTCACCCAGTTCCTGAAGATGGACCCGGCCCTGGCCAACATGTTGCTGATCATCAGCGTGGTGATTGGCGCGCCGTTCTTCATCCTGTTTGGCTGGCTGTCGGACAAGGTCGGGCGCAAGCCAGTGCTGATGCTTGGCCTGCTGCTGGCGACTTTCCTGTACTTCCCGATCTTCAAGGGCCTGGCGCACTACACCAACCCGGCGATGGACCAAGCGAGCCGCCAGGCACCGATTACCGTGCTGGCCGACCCGGCCACCTGTACGTTCCAGTTCGACCCGGTGGGCAAGGCACGCTTTGACAGCCCGTGCGACAAGGTCAAGACCTTCCTGGTCAAGCAGGGCCTGCCCTACAGCAGCGTCGCCGCCCCAGCCGGCACGCCGGTACAAGTCAATGTGGGCGACGTCAGTATCGATGGTTTTGATGAAGCGGCCTTGCGTGGTGCAGTGACGCTGGCCGGCTACCCGAGTTCGGCGGACATGGCCCAGGTCAATAAGGTGATGGTGGTGGCGCTGATCGTGGCACTGATCCTGATCGCAGCCATGTGCTACGGCCCCTTGGCGGCGCTGATGGTGGAACTGTTCCCGACACGCATCCGCTACACCTCGATGTCGCTGCCCTACCATATCGGTAACGGCTGGTTCGGCGGGTTCCTGCCCACCGTGTCGTTTGCCCTGGTGGTGTACACCGGGGATATCTTCTATGGCTTGTGGTACCCGGTGGTGGTGACCGGCGTGAGCCTGATCGTCGGGCTGTTCTGCCTGAAGGAAACGCGGCATGTGGATATCGACAATAACTGAGTTGCCTTAAGCACTGCACATCCCCTGTGGGAGGGGGCTTGCCCCCGATGGCGGTAGTTCAGTCGATGTCTTCAAGACTGATACACCGCTATCGGGGGCAAGCCCCCTCCCACATTCATCTGTGGTGCCTACATAATTTGCTGTACATCCATACAGATAACAGTTGCTCAATTCGCTTTGACTAAGCATCCTGCAAGGCATCAACCAATACGATGTGATGACCATGCAGCTGTACCTCTGTGAAAAACCCTCCCAAGCCAAGGACATCGCGGCCGTGCTCGGCGCCAGTCGTCGGGGCGATGGATGCTGGCTGGGCAATGGGGTCACGGTCACCTGGTGCATCGGCCACCTGCTGGAAACCGCTCCGCCTGACGCTTATGACGCCAAATACAAGCGCTGGGTATTGGCCGACCTGCCGATCGTCCCGGAAAAATGGAAGATGCAGGTCAAGCCCAGAACCGCCAGCCAGTTCAAGGTGGTCAAGCGTCTGCTGGGGGAAGCCAGGGAACTGGTGATCGCAACCGACGCCGACCGCGAGGGTGAAATGATCGCCCGTGAGCTGGTGGAACATTGCCGTTATCGCGGGCCGATCCAGCGGTTGTGGTTGTCGGCGCTCGATGATGCCTCCATCCGCAAGGCCCTGGCCGCGCTCAAGCCCGGCGCACACACCTTCAACCTGTATCACTCGGCCCTGGGCCGCTCCCGTGCCGACTGGCTGATCGGCATGAACATGAGCCGCCTGTTTACGTTGCTCGGACGTCAATCCGGCTATCAGGGCGTATTGCCGGTCGGCCGCGTGCAAACCCCTACCCTGCGCCTGGTGGTCGACCGTGACCGCAGCATCGCCGATTTCATCCCCGTGGCGTATTGGGCCATCGACGTGGACCTGCGCCACCAAAGCATGACCTTCACCGCGCAATGGCGCGCCACCGACGATGCCTGCGATGACCAGGGCCGTTGCCTCAACCCGCAGCTGGCCCGGGACGCCGCCGACGCCATGAGCCACGCGGCCGATGCGCGACTGGTAAAGCTGCGCACCGAACGCATGCGCGAGGCCGCCCCCCTGCCCTTCGACCTCGGCACCCTGCAGGAAATCTGCTCCAAAAAGCTCGGCCTCGGCGCCCAGGAAACCCTGGATATCGCCCAATCGCTCTACGAAACCCACAAGGTCATCACCTACCCGCGCAGCGATTGCGGCTATTTGCCATTGAGCCAGCACAGCGAAGCGCCAAAGATTCTCGCCGCACTCGGCCGCGCGGATGCAGCGGTGGCCGAGTTGATGCAGCATATTGATCCCCAGCGCCGCTCACGCGCCTGGAACGACGCCAAGGTCAGCGCCCACCACGGCATCATCCCCACCGGGGCCGGCAAGGACGTCGGGCAACTCACCGGCAAGCACCGCGCGGTCTACACGCTGATACGCGCACGCTACCTGGCGCAATTTCTGCCCAACCATGAATACGACCGAACCCAGGCGGACTTCGACTGTGCAGGCCAGGCGTTGCGTGCCGTGGGCAAGGTCATCATCGAACCGGGCTGGAAACGCGCATTGCCCGAAGCCCTTGCCCCCGCCAAAGGTCGGGACGTTGCTACTCCCCAAGCCTTGCCGATGCTGGTGCAAGGCCAGGACTGCGCGGTGGCCAGGGTCAACCTCAAGGACCTGTGGACCCAACCGCCCAAGCCTTTCACTGAAGGCGACCTGATCAAGGCAATGAAAAACGTCGCCAAGCTGGTGGAAGACCCACTGCTCAAGCAGAAACTCAAGGACACCACCGGCATTGGCACCGAGGCCACCCGCGCCGGCATCATCCAGGGCCTGCTGGACCGTGGTTACCTGGTGAAAAACGGCAAGGCACTGTCGGCCACCCCGGCCGCGTTCAGCCTGATCGATGCCGTACCCCGTGCCATCGCCGACCCCGGCACCACCGCCATCTGGGAACAGGCGCTGGATATGGTGCAAAGCGGCGAAATGAGCCTGGAAGAATTCGTCGCCAAACAAGCCGCGTGGATGAGCAAGCAGGTGGCTCGCTGCACTGGCATGCGCATGACCATCACCGCCCCCGCCAGCCCGGCAATCAAAGGCGCGGCGCCATGGAAAAACAAACGCAAGAGCGCGCCACGCAAGACGGCGACCAGTCCCAAACGGGCAAAAAGGCCGGCAAATGCCGGTTAAAACGCAAAAAAATCCGGCGAATGACGCTTTTCGACGGGTTTGACGCCGCTTTGGACCTTGCTGCGACGTAGTGCGTCTAGGATTCTGTAGGGGATAGCTGACTACCTAACAACAACACCGGAGTGGCCGCCATGAAAACCGTCGCAGAATTGCTCAAAGCCAAGGACCAGAAGAACCAGGAGGTCCACACCATCCAGTGGGACCACACCGTGTTCGAGGCGCTGGTGCGCATGTCCGAGAAAAACGTCGGGGCTTTGCCAGTGGTCAAGGACGGCGCAGTGGTGGGGATCATCAGCGAGCGCGATTACGCCCGCAAACTCATCCTCAAGGGGCTGTCGTCGGTGACCACCCGCGTTGACGACGTGATGAGCTCCCCGGTCATCACCGTAGATACCCATAAAACGGTCGAGGCGTGCATGAACATCATGACCGACAGTCACCTGCGCCACCTTCCGGTCGTCGAAGACGGCAAACTGCTCGGCCTGTTGTCCATCGGCGACCTGGTCAAGGAAGCCATTGCTGAACAAGCCGCCTTGATCAAACAGCTGGAGCAGTACATCCGCGGCGAATAGGAGATCCCATGCTCGACACGCTGCAACATCAAGCAGACCACCTCGACACGCTGCACCGGGCGATGGTCGAAAAGCGCTTCCTGGTGCTGACCGGTGCGGGCATCAGCACCTCGTCGGGTATCCCCGACTACCGTGACGGCGAAGGCGTGCGCCGGGGCAAAGCGCCGATGATGTACCAGGAGTTCCTCGCCACCGCGCAGGCACGCCGCCGTTATTGGGCCAGGGCAATGCTGGGTTGGCCACGGGTGCGCCTTGCCCAACCGAACAGGGCGCATCAGGCCCTGGCGACGTTGCAGCAACGTGGGATCATCAGTGGCCTGATCACGCAAAACGTCGACACGCTGCACGATCAGGCCGGCAGCCACGAGGTGATCGAGTTGCATGGCAGCTTGCACCGGGTGCTGTGCCTGGATTGCCGGCAGCGCAGCGAGCGCGACGCTATCCAGCGGCGGATGGAAATCGACAACCCGCACTTTGCGCACGTCCATGCGGTGCAGGCGCCTGACGGCGATACCTTGCTCGACCCTGTTTTCGAGGAGCACTTCCAGGTCCCATGCTGCCCCCACTGCGGGGGGCAACGGCTGAAACCGGACGTGGTGTTCTTTGGTGAAAACGTGGCGCCTGCTACCGCAGCCAGAGCGATGGCTGCCGTGAACGATGCCGAGGGGCTGCTGGTAGTGGGATCATCGCTGATGGCTTATTGGGCGTTTCGCCTGTGCAAGGCAATGGTGGAACAAGGCAAGCCGGTGATTGCCATCAACCTGGGCAAGACCCGCGGGGATGAGCTCCTGCAGATAAAGATCGAAGCGCAGTGTGAGCAATTATTACCTCTGCTGGTCGAGCGCGTGTAGGAGCGAGCGTGCTCGCAAAAAACCCAAAGGCGCCGCGTGCAACTTATCCACTTTACCAAACGCTATCACGCGACCCACCGCACGAAAAATGACGCCCAAGTCACGTTTCTCCTGCATCTCCCCGCCCCCACAACGATTTATGTAGTGCCTAAAAATAATCACTACATAATCGTTGACGTAAGCTTTTTGTCCTTGCATTATCGAGACGTCTCCCGGATCGGGAGTGCTGGTAACACGCGTTTTGAACAGGCTCGTCTGACCGCCGAGCTGTTTTTCCGGATGTGCACTGCCCACAAGGCAGATTGATGAAGCTGACTGGCCCCGAAAGGGAACGGTACAAGGAGCTAAAGCGCTGCTTGTCTTCGTTATGAAAGCGTTGCGTAGCGGTTCATCAGCAAAACTACATGCATCGGTTCACGACCCTGCCCGTATTCGGCAGACCGTCACTGACGCCCGGTTTTCTGAGCCGGAGACAACTTTGAAGTGTTAACGAATCAATTGATAGATCGCCAACTGGTCAAGGGGCTTACACATGAATCTGAACAACCAACCCACTATCGATGAACTGGCTGAGATGTTTGCCGTGCAGAAAGACACACTCGACGACCATATCCTGTGGATTGGAAAGTCGGGCGAAGTTCAACTTGACTGCGTAGCGCCTCACACCGAAGAAGCCGAGTTCGACCGCAATCACCGTGAACTGGCGGCGCGCCTGAAGATGTACCGTCGCGGCCAGGGTTATGTCGGCAAGAAAGCGGCGGCCGATCGCAACTTCATCGAGCAGGTATTCGACACACTTAACAATGCCTGGGCGTCTTTCAAAGACAGCTCGCAAGTTAAAGTGATAGATCGTTACTACTAAGTAGTTGTTCTAATGTGGGGGCTGGCGTGCCAGTCCCCACTTTTATTATGTGGTGTACTCAAAAAGTTGGAAACCGCCCCTTCCCCGCTTCATCTTTAAAGATATCGAACAGCACCTGCGCCGCTGCCGACAGTTCATGCCCAGGCTTGGTCAGTACGCCAATAGGCCGCTCGATCACCGGGCCGGTCAAGGTGATGCAACGGGCACCCGCCTCCTCCATCTGCCGTGCGCACAATGCCGGCACAGCACTGACCCCCAAGCCGCTGGCAACCATCTTGCCCACCGTAGCCAATTGATGGCTTTCCAGCGCCACGGGCAGTTTCATCTGCAAGGCGCCCAAGTGCTCTTCCAGCATGACCCGCACCGTCGATGGACGCTGGAGGGTAATGAAGGGTTGCTCCAGCAGCGTTTTCCAGTCGATCTCGGCCACCTGCGCCAAAGGCGAATCGCCCGGTACCACGGCGATAAACCGGTCCAGGTACAACGGCGTGAACACCAGTGACGAACCATCGGACGGCTCGAACGCCACGCCCAGTTCGACCTGGCGATCGCGCACCATCTCCAGCACCTGCTCGTTGATCAAGTCATGCACCGTCACGTTCACCTGAGGGTAACGCGCGCGGAATATCTTCAGGATCGGTGGCAGCAGGTTGCCGGCAAATGACGGCATCGCCGCCACCGTTACACGCCCGCGTTGCAGGGTGAAGCGTTGGCGCAGTTCGTCCTCGGCGTTGTCCCAGTCGGCAATCAATCGGCGCGCCAGCGGCAGCAGGGATTCGCCTTCGGGCGTCAGCGCGACATTGCGTGTATTGCGGCTGAACAGGCGCCCGCCCAGGCCTTCTTCCAGGCCTTTGATCGTCAGGCTCAGCGCCGATTGGGACAGGTGCAGACGCTCACACGCAGCGGCAAAACTCAGGCTCTGGGCCACGGCCAGGAAGGCACGCATTTGTTTAATGGTCATAGGAAGCTCCAAGCGACAAGTTGAAAGCTGCAAGTCAAAGCAGTCGCCGACTAGGCTTGAAGCTTGCGGCTTGAGGCTGATTATGCTGTTTTCCAAACCAATCAACCTTAAAAAACAACTTAACAAATCAATCCTTCAGCGCAACACTCGGTCCATTGGCTGGCCCACAAACAATAAGAGGTGCATATGGCAGGTTTCGATAAGCGCGTGGCGTCCTACGAAGAAGCGCTGGCAGGCCTGGAAGACGGCATGACCGTACTCTCCGGGGGTTTTGGCCTGTGCGGCATTCCGGAAAACCTCATCAATGAGATCAAGCGCAAAGGCACCCGTGACCTGACCGTGGTGTCCAACAACTGCGGCGTCGACGGTTTCGGCCTGGGCGTGCTGCTGGAAGAAAAGCAGATCCGCAAGGTGATCGCTTCCTACGTGGGCGAAAACGCTCTGTTCGAAAAGCAGTTGCTCAGCGGCGAAATCGAAGTGGTGCTGACCCCCCAGGGCACCCTCGCGGAAAAAATGCGTGCAGGCGGCGCCGGCATCCCGGCCTTCTTTACCGCCACCGGGGTCGGCACTCCTGTCGCCGAAGGCAAGGAAACCCGCGAATTCAACGGCCGCCCCTACCTGATGGAAGAGTCCATCACCGGTGACTTCGCTATCGTCAAAGGCTGGAAAGCCGATCACTTCGGCAACGTCATCTATCGTCACACCGCCCAGAACTTCAACCCGCTGGCCGCCACCGCCGGCAAGATCACCGTGGTCGAAGTCGAGGAAATCGTCGAACCGGGCGAACTGGACCCGGCGCAGATCCACACCCCTGGCATCTACGTCGACCGGATCATCTGCGGCACCTTCGAGAAGCGCATCGAACAGCGCACCGTCCGCAAATAATCCACGTCCAGAACAATAAGAGGAATCAACCATGGCTCTTACCCGCGAACAAATGGCTCAACGCGTCGCCCGCGAAATGCAGGACGGTTTCTACGTCAACCTCGGCATCGGCATTCCAACCCTGGTGGCCAACTACATTCCCGACGGCATGGAAGTGATGCTGCAATCGGAGAATGGCCTGCTCGGCATGGGGCCGTTCCCGACTGAAGACACCATTGACGCCGACATGATCAACGCCGGCAAGCAAACCGTCACCGCACGCATCGGCGCCTCGATTTTCTCCTCCGCCGAGTCCTTTGCGATGATTCGCGGCGGCCACGTCGACCTCACCGTACTCGGCGCCTTTGAAGTCGACGTCCAGGGCAACATCGCCTCGTGGATGATTCCCGGCAAGCTGGTCAAGGGCATGGGCGGCGCGATGGACCTGGTGGCCGGTGCGGAAAATATCATCGTGATCATGACCCATGCGTCCAAGGACGGTGAGTCGAAACTGCTCAGCCAATGCAGCCTGCCGCTGACCGGCGCCCACTGCATCAAGCGCGTGCTGACGGACCTGGCCTACCTGGAAATCGAAAATGGCGCTTTTGTCCTCAAGGAACGCGCACCTGGCGTCAGCGTTGAAGAGATTGTCAGCAAGACCGCCGGTAAACTGATCGTCCCGGACCACGTTCCAGAAATGCATTTCCAGTGAGGACAGATTCCATGCAAGACGTCGTGATTGTTGCTGCCACCCGCACCGCCGTGGGCAGCTTCCAGGGTTCGCTGGCCACTGTCCCGGCCCCTGAACTGGGCGCTGCGGTGATTCGTCGCCTGCTGGAGCAGACCGGCCTCAACCCGGCCGAAGTCGATGAAGTGATTCTCGGCCAGGTACTCACCGCAGGCAGCGGCCAGAACCCGGCGCGCCAGGCCTCGATTCTCGCCGGCCTGCCCCACGCCGTGCCGAGCCTGACCCTGAACAAGGTGTGCGGCTCCGGCCTCAAGGCCCTGCACCTGGGGGCGCAGGCGATCCGTTGCGGCGACGCGGACGTGATCATCGCAGGCGGCATGGAAAACATGAGCCTGGCGCCGTACGTATTGCCCGCCGCGCGCACCGGTTTGCGCATGGGCCACGCCAAGATGATCGACAGCATGATCACCGACGGCCTGTGGGATGCGTTCAATGACTACCACATGGGCATTACCGCCGAAAACCTGGTGGACAAGTACGGCATCAGCCGTGAGGCGCAGGACGCCTTTGCCGCTGCCTCCCAGCAAAAAGCAATCGCCGCCCTCGAGGCCGGACGGTTTGCCGATGAGATCACACCGATCCTGATTCCCCAGCGCAAGGGCGACCCTCTGGTCTTCGACGTGGACGAACAGCCGCGTGCCGGTACCACCGCCGAGTCCCTGGCCAAGCTCAAACCCGCCTTTAAAAAGGACGGCAGCGTCACCGCCGGCAACGCCTCCAGCCTTAACGACGGCGCCGCAGCGGTGCTGTTGATGAGCGCCGCCAAAGCCAAGGCCCTCGGCCTGCCCGTGCTGGCACGAATCGCCAGCTATGCCAACGCCGGGGTTGACCCGGCAATCATGGGCATCGGCCCGGTCTCGGCCACCCGCCGCTGCCTGGACAAGGCCGGCTGGCAGTTGGGCGAGCTGGATTTGATCGAAGCCAACGAAGCCTTCGCCGCGCAATCCCTGGCGGTGGGCAAAGAGCTGGAATGGGACGCCGAAAAGGTCAACGTCAACGGCGGCGCCATCGCCATCGGCCACCCGATTGGTGCGTCAGGCTGCCGCGTGCTGGTGACCCTGCTGCACGAAATGATCAAGCGCGACGCCAAAAAAGGCTTGGCGACACTGTGCATCGGTGGCGGCCAAGGCGTAGCCCTCGCCCTTGAACGCGGCTGATGATCCAAGAGCAACACGGAAAAGGCCCGGTTCCACGAAAACCGGGCCTTTTCTTTATTGATCGTTTGATCGTTCCCTCGCTGCGCGTGGGAATGCATCCCGTGACGCTCCGCGTCACCCTTGCGCAGGTGCCGGATCTTGCGCCGAAAGCGGGACGCGGAGCGTCCAGGGCGGCATTCCCACGCAGAGCGTGGGAACGATCAAACGCCGCAAGAAATCAGCGCTTCATACAACGCTGATAGCGCTCATCCACCCGCTTTGCAAACCACGCCGTGGTCAGATTGCGGGTAATCTTCGGGCTCTTGAGCACGATGCCCGGCAGGATCGCCCGTGGCAATGGTTTGCCGGCAGCCTTGTCAGCCAGGGCGAACACGCGCTTGTAGAGGGTGGTGTCCTCGAAGTCCAACGCTTCGCCTTGCTCCAGTTGACTGCGAATGCTGGGGTTGCGCATGTCCAGTTTCGCCCCCAACGAACGCACCGCCAGTTCAGTGGTGCCGGGCAGCAACGAACCATAGCGAATCAAATCCCCATCCAGCGCCAATTCGGCGCCAGAGGCACGGCTGACGGCGGCCTGGAACGCAGCATTGCGGCTGGCGTACCAACCCGCATTGAAATCGGCAAAGCGGTACAGCGGCTGGTCATAGCTGACCGGGTAGCCCAGCAGATGGGCGATACCAAAGTACATGCCGCCACGGCGAGTGAACACTTCGCGGCGAATCGTACCGTCTACCGTGTAGGGATAACCCCGCGCCTGTTTCTGCGCAAAGTCGATGCTGACCTGCATCGGGCCGGCGGTATGCACCGGGTTGAAGCCGCCAAACAGCGTGTTGCCCAACGGCACGACGCCGATGAAATCGTCGAAGATCCCGCTCAGGTCCTTCTCGGTGCGCGCAGCATTCAAACGCTCGGCGTAGGTTTTGCCGGTGGGCGAGCGCAATTGCAAGGCGCTGCGCACGACAAACGCCGGCACATGAACCTTCCCGGCACGCCGCAGGATTTCGTCCTGGGCGATCTTGCCCATGCCCGGCACCGGTGGGTCGACCTGATACGTGGACTCCTGCTCGGTCACCGCCAGTACGGCGCAGATGTTTTCGGTGCTGGGATAGATCTTCTGGGTGTCGAATGCGGTGTAGATATCCTGGGCCCAACCTTCGCGATCCGCGACCTTGGCCGGCAGCAGGCGCACGATCTGCGTCTTCACCTCGGCCTCGCTGCGCTCGGGTTGCTGCGGACCGCGTGAGGTGGAGCAACCGGCCAGCACCAGTAAAGTTGCAAGGCAGAGGATCAGGCGGCTTGAATACATATGGCTTCCTTGGTGAACGGCGGGTCGGGCGATGGGGATATCGACAGGCAAGTCTAACCGGGGTTCGTGGGTATGCCGAACTCACTGCGACTCTGGCTGAAACTTCCCACATAACCGTCGGATAAGCTCTACTCCCCGCCTCTGAAAACCGCTGCAAAGTCCTTCGCCTGATTAAACAGTGCGAGGGATTGCAGATGGTTTTTCCGGTTAAAGCCCTGATCGACAGGGCTCACCCATGATCGACGCAACCAGCCAAGCCATTGGCTTCCTGGTGTTGGCCGCGATGGACGCAAAGACGCGGGACGTCGAATCCATCCTCAGCGATTTCCGGGGCTGCCTGCACCCATACGACACCTGGGCTCAAAGCTTTTTCAGCTTTTCGGCACTGAATGTCGAGCAAGTGTTCAAGGTGGGAGAAGAAGTAGCGCTCGTAGCGCCGATCAATCGGTCCCTCTTTCCCAGCAGCACGGTCGCCACGTGTACAGCCAACGGCACGTTGACCCTGGTGCATATGTTCCAGAGTTCGCGATTCGTGCCGATCGGCAACACGCCGGTCGTGGTGCAGCGCATCGATCCAGACGGCGGTCCGCTGGGGGACCCACTCCATAAAATCATCGGTCCCAGTGGCATTCTGGAAATCACCGAGTGTGATCGCAACCTGAAGTACCGAGTCAGTTTCTACCCCGACGTTTCTTCGGAGCATTTCAAGGCGCTGTACGCTTCTTATCAGTCGGTCATTGCGTCACTGGAAGGCTGGTTGCGCAGCGAGTGGGGGACCACTTTCGAACCCCTGTGGAAGGGGTACTCCGAGGCAAACTTCCTCGAACGCTACCTTTCGCTGTACGGCGCCTATGCCCGAGGTTTCAGCGACTCCCTTTACTCAATCTGGGACGACGTAGAGCAGTTATTTCAATGGCTGTCAGCCCCCCTGGCCAATGCTGAAAAGCTGCTGCATTACTTTTCCCAGGACGAGTTTGAAAAATTACTGACGTTAAGTGCCGAGACGCTCGCCAAGGGTCTGCTGGTGCTGAGCGACGAGCCGTTGCTGTTCATTTACCTGGCGGCGCTGGTCAGTTGGATGCGCATGCTGCCACCGCCCTATATGAACGAAATGCTGGGCGAGATTGGCGCCGAGGTCGTCATCAACCTGTTATTGGGCCCGGCGACGGGCGGCATGGGTATTGTGCTGCGCATAAGCACGAAAGTGCTGGCTGGCATCAAGTCGCGCCGGGTGCGCAGGTGGCTGGAGCAGATAGCCGAGCAGTTCGGGAAAGTTCGCCTGGTCGGGCATAGCGAAGCGCTCAAGCCGGTGCTGCTGAGCAGCGCGGCGACGCCGATCAAGGCAGTGCCGGTGGCGCCGTTGAAGGCTGGCGAGCATCTGGTTTCGAACCCCGGGCCGATGGTTCGCAACAAAACGCAGCGTACGGCGTTGGTGCGCCAGGAGCCGGTGGATGATGTGCCTGCCGTGGCGTCCAACCCGAAGGGCGATGCGGCGGCTTCTGCGGACAAGACCGTTACTCACGGTTGCCCCGTATCGATGGTCACCGGCGAGGAACTGCTGACTCTGACCGATGGCGCGCTGGATGGGATCTTGCCGTTAGAGTGGACGCGCTTGTATCGCACCAGTGCGGTGGACGTGGATTGCGGGTTGGGGTTTGGCTGGAGTCATGCGCTGGCGCACAGGCTTTCTGTGTCGGGCGAATCAGTGGTGTGGACCGACCATGAGAATCGCTCGACCACCCTGCCCTTGCCGACGGCGGCTCGGCCGGCGATTACCAACAGCCTGGCGGAAGCGGCGATCTACTTGGGGTCTGCGCCTGACGAGTTGGTGCTGGCCCAGTCTTCCCGGTTTTATCACTTTCAAGACGGCGTGCTGACGGCGATCAGCGATGCGTATGACAACCGATTGCGCATTGTCCGGGATCGGTTGGGGCGCATTGAGCGACTGGATAACGGTGCAGGCCGCTCGCTTTTTTTGCGGTATGAGTTCGACCGCATCGTGACGGTGGACTACCAGGTGCATCGCGCCAAAGGCCATGAACCCTTCGTGTGGGTAACCGAGCAGAACGTCGTTTCCTACGCCTACGACGACGCCGGACGACTGGTATCGGCGACCAATGCCGTCGGTGAACGCGAGGCTTATCGGTACGACGAAGAGCACGTCATTCTCGAGCGGCAATTGGCCGGTGGGGCGAGTTTCTTTTGGGCGTGGGAAAGGTCTGGTAAAGCCGCGCGCTGTGTCCGGCACTGGGCCAGTTTTTCGC
>NZ_CVTU01000032.1:0-18341 GCF_900004965.1 Pseudomonas sp. 44 R 15 | reverse complement strand
TTGCCCACGGATTCAAGCCTGCGTTCGGCCAGCGTGGTTTAACGGGGCGCCTAAGATCAAAAGCAGATCAAGAGCGGCTCGCTTCGCATCGTGGAGTGGGGTGGGGGCAAGCTTTAATGCCAGTCAGTTAAGCGTACACCGCCCTCTGTAGGAGCGAGCTTGCTCGCGAAAAACGTCAACGATAACGCGTGTTTCCTGAATAAACGCGGTGCCTGTGAGTTTTTCGCGAGCAAGCTCGCTCCTACAAAAAGCCTTGACTGGCATTGGGGCCAGCCACCTCCCACCGTTGTAAATGGCGTGTGTCAGCTGACCTTCAGCACCAATTTGCCAAAGTTCTCGCCGTTGAACAGTTTCATCAGCGTTTCCGGGAACGTTTCCAAACCTTCAACGATATCCTCTTTGCTCTTGAGCTTGCCCTGGGCCATCCAGCCGGCCATTTCCTGCCCGGCGGCGGCAAAGTTCGCCGCGTGATCCATCACCACAAAGCCTTCCATCCGTGCGCGGTTGACCAGTAATGACAAGTAGTTGGCGGGGCCTTTGACGGCTTCTTTGTTGTTGTACTGGCTGATGGCGCCGCAAATCACCACTCGCGCTTTCAGCGCCAGGCGACTGAGCACCGCGTCGAGAATCTCGCCGCCAACGTTATCGAAATAGACATCCACGCCCTTGGGGCACTCGCGCTTGAGGGCGGCGGGTACGTCTTCGTGTTTGTAGTCGATGGCCGCATCAAAGCCCAGTTCGTCCACCAGGAACTTGCACTTGTCGGCGCCTCCGGCGATGCCCACCACGCGGCAGCCCTTGAGTTTGGCGATCTGTCCGGCAATGCTGCCGACCGCACCGGCGGCGCCGGAAATCACCACGGTCTCCCTTGGCTTGGGCGCGCCGGTGTCCAGCAGCGCGAAGTAGGCGGTCATGCCGGTCATGCCCAGCGCGGACAGGTAGCGGGGCAGCGGCGCGAGTTTCGGATCGACCTTGTAGAAGCCGCGTGGCTCGCCGAGGAAGTAATCCTGTACGCCCAAGGCGCCGTTGACGTAGTCGCCGACCGCAAAGTCCGGGTGGTTGGAGGCAATCACCTTGCCCACGCCCAAGGCGCGCATGACGTCGCCAAGGCCCACCGGCGCGATGTAGGACTTGCCCTCATTCATCCAGCCGCGCATGGCGGGGTCGAGGGACAGGTACTCGTTGTGCACCACTATCTGCCCGTCCCGGGGTGTGCCCACCGGGACTTCCTGATAGGTGAAGGTGTCCCGCGTGGCCGCTCCGACCGGGCGTTTGGCAAGCAGGAACTGGCGGTTGGTCTGGGCAGTCATGGCGGCAACTCTTTAGAAATGAAGTACCAGTCATAGACAAGTAACGGCCCGCGAGCAAGGTTGTTCGAGCCACGCGAATGCTTGCCGATAGACAGGGTTGATACTCGTGCCCATGGCCTTATCACCAGAACTCATGCAGCACCCACCGGGCTTCTGATAGTGCTGACGCGACGCTGCCGTCGTTGGCTAGACTCGACCCACGGTTATCAATCCCACAGGACATTCCCCATGAGCATGACATTTTCCGGCCAGGTCGCCCTGGTGACCGGCGCTGCCGCCGGTATTGGGCGCGCCAGCGCGCTGGCGTTTGCCGCCGAAGGCTTGAAAGTGGTGGTGGCCGACCTTGATGTGGCGGGCGGCGAGGGCACTGTGGCGCTGATTCAGCAAGCCGGTGGCCAGGCGTTGTTTGTGCGCTGCAACGTCACCCTGGAAGCGGATGTGCAGCAATTGATGGCGCAGACCGTTGCCGCCTATGGCCGCCTGGACTATGCCTTCAACAATGCCGGGATCGAGATCGAGAAGGGCAAGTTGGCCGACGGTACGCTGGATGAGTTCGATGCCATCATGGGGGTCAACGTCAAAGGCGTGTGGCTGTGCATGAAACATCAACTGCTGCTGTTGCTGGCCCAGGGCGGGGGCGCCATCGTCAACACGGCGTCGGTAGCGGGGTTGGGGGCGGCGCCGAAGATGAGCATCTATGCGGCGTCCAAGCATGCGGTGATCGGCCTGACGAAGTCGGCAGCCATTGAGTACGCGAAAAAGAAAATCCGCGTCAATGCCGTGTGCCCGGCGGTGATCGACACCGACATGTTCCGACGCGCCTACGAAGCCGACCCGCGCAAGGCCGACTTTGCGGCGGCGATGCACCCGGTCGGGCGCATCGGCAAGGTCGAGGAAATCGCCAGCGCCGTGTTGTATCTGTGCAGTGATGGTGCGGCCTTCACCACCGGCCAGGCCCTGGCGGTGGACGGCGGTGCCACGGCGATTTAGGACTTCACACTGCAACCTGTTCGAAAAGTGCTGGGGTGGCGTGGGGTGTTTCCATAGCTGGCAAAAAGCCGTGATTGAATGTGTATCATTAGGTAAAAAATCTAATAAAATCAATGATTTAATAACTATCTAGGACGAGCTTTCTTGAGCTTCTGTGCTTAACTGTTTGGGTTGAATAACAAACAGTTGAAGTGAGTGGCTCATGGATTTAGGGATTGATCGACAAGCCCCAGTACCGGTGGTGCAGCAAATCATCAGCGCAGTCGCGGGATGGATTCGCAACAATGGGGTGAGCCCCGGCACACGCTTACCGTCCGTCCGGCAATTGGCCTTCGACAACCTGCTGAGCCAGTCCAGCGTGATCGAAGCCTTCGAACGGATGGCGGCCCAGGGGCTGCTGGCCTCGAAAAACGGTGCCGGGTTCGTGGTGGCGCAGCCTGCGGTCGTTCAGGAAAAGCCGTGGCACGAAGGCGCCGAACTGGGGTGGGGCAGCTTTACCGATGGCCCTTTGGGCGAGCTTAAGCTCGGCTGCGGCTGGCTACCGGACGCCTGGCGCGAGAGCGATGACATCAACTACGCAATCCGCGAAGTCAGCCGTACCGACACCGCCGGGCTGTTCAACTACAGCACGCCCCTTGGGTTGCCGGCCCTGCGTGAACAATTGCTCAAGCGCCTGACCCGGATCCACGTGCCCAGCAGCCTGGAGTGCATCCTGACGACCCACGGCGCCAGCCATGCCCTGGACCTGCTGATACGGACGCTGCTCAAGGCGGGCGATACGGTGGTGGTCGAGACCCCGGGCTACGGCAACCTCTATCGGCAACTGGCGTTTCACGGGGTCACCTTGCTCGAAGTGCCGCGCACGCGCAGCGGCCCGGACATCGAAGTGCTGGAGGCACACCTGCAATGCCATCGCCCCAAGTGCCTGTTCATCAACAGCCTTTATCACAACCCTACCGGCACCAGCCTGTGCCACGCGGTGGCCGAACGTTTGCTGGCGCTGGCCCGCAGCCGGGATTTCCTGATCATCGAGGAAGACGTCTACGGCGACCTGCAACATGCCAGCTGCACGCGGTTGTCGGCGTTGCCCCATGAAGATCGTGTCATCTATGTCTCCAGTTTTTCCAAGACGCTGAGCAGTGCCCTGCGCGTGGGCTACCTGAGCGCCGGTGCGGCGATCATCGCGCAACTGGCTCATCTGAAGACCCTGACGGGCATTGGCACTTCGCGGTTTGCCGAGGCCATGGTGGCGACCTTGCTGGCCAACGGTACCTACCGCAAGTGGGTGCAGCGCCTGCGCAAGCGTCTGAATACGCAAATGGCCGCCACCCTGCAGGTACTGGAAGATGAAGAATGGCAGGTGTTTGCGGTACCCGCCGGCGGCATGTTCCTGTGGGCGCGACCTGGTGCGCAAAGCCCTTCGCGTGTGCAGGCGTGTGCCCGCAGGCTGGGTGTGTTGTTGGCACCGGGAACGTTGTTCAACCCGAAGGGTGAATGCAGCGAGTGGCTGCGCATCAACGTGGCCTACGCGGCGGATCAGCGAGCATTGGCGCTGTTCCGTGCCTTGGGGCCCGCCAGATCGACCTCGACCATTCTGAAAACGACGGGCGTGTAGCTTTTTGCCATTATTGTGGCGCCAATGACTTGTGCTCAGTGCCCCGTGGTTGCCAATCTCGCTGCTGGTCAGGCGGGTTTATGGCATCTGCCATTGCGAGAGGACTCAAGTGCAATGATTTCGGGCGCGCAACGACGTTTTGCCAACCTCGGTATGGCGAAAAAACTGGGCTTGGGGTTCACCCTGGTGCTGCTGCTGACGGCACTGGTCGCGGCCATCGGCGTATGGTCCCTGCAAACCGTGGGTCAGCGCTTCGAGGGCCTCAAGCGGATGTCTTCGCTCAACAGCGACCTGCTCAAGGTGCGCCTGATCGAACAGGATTACGCCTTGCACGCCGACCCCAAGGCGGTGGATGCCCTGCATGAACGTGTCGACGCGCTGACTGCGCTGGCGGTCAGCCTCAAGGGCCAGTCCGCCGCCAACGTGCCGGTCATGACCGAGGTGGAGCAAGCCCTGGTCGCCTACCGCAAGGCGTTCGACGAGTTTGTCGAACTGACCCAGACCAAGGACCTGGCCCTGGAAATGGCCAGTTGGTCGGTGTCCAGCGTGGCCAATAATCTCGATGTGTTGCAGGCCGGCCTGGCGGACGACGGCGCCTATGCCCTGAAGGAGAGCCAGGGCAAGGACGGCGCCGAATTTATCGAGCAGGCGGGGCAGGTGAGCCAGGTGTCGCGGTTGATGTTGCAGGCGATGAACGAAGCGCGGCTGCGCCTGGATCAGAGCCGCAAGGTCGACGCGGACGAGGCGGAGCAGGGCAGGATCGAACAGGCTGACCAGGCGCTGGCCCAGGCCGAGCAACTGAAAACGTCGGTCAAGGACTCCGGTTACCAGACCGTGCTGAATGAGGTGTCCGGGCATATCGCATCGTTCAGCGAAAAGCTTGGCGAATACACCGGCCTGCTGGCGCAGGAAAAAGTGGTTTACAAACAATTGCATGATCGCGCCGATCAGGTGGTCAGCCGGGTCAACCAGGCCTATGACGCCGAAGACCAGTCGATGCAGGCGCAACTGGCCAGCAGCGCGCTGCTCATCATCGGGTCATCCGCCCTGGCGTTGCTGGTGGGGCTGTTGGCTGCATGGGGGATTACCCGCATGATCGTGGCGCCGCTGCGCAGGGTCATCGCCGTGGCCCAGCAGATTGCCTCCGGTGACCTGACTGGGCGCATGGAGGTCAATCGCCGCGATGAAATCGGCCAGCTGATGCAGGCGATGCAGCAGATGGGCAACGGCTTGAGCCATATGGTCAGCGGGTTGCAGGCGGGGATCGAGCAACTGGCCAACTCGGCTCATGCGTTGTCCAGCGTGACCGAGCAGACCAACATCGAGGTCAGCAGTCAGAAGGAGGAAACCGAGCAGGTGGCCACGGCGATGAACCAGATGACCGCCACGGTGCATGACGTGGCGCGTAACGCCGAAGAGGCCGCGCAAGCTGCGCAGACGGCGGATGACAAGGTCGACAGTGGCCAGCAGGTGGTGCGCTCGAGCTTGCAGCGCATCGAACTGCTGGCCACCTCCAGCAACAGTGCCAGTGCCAGCATCGAGAGCCTCAGCGCGGAGATCCAGAACATCGGTGCGGTGTTGAGTGTGATCAAGAGCGTCGCCGAGCAAACCAACCTGCTCGCCCTGAACGCTGCGATTGAAGCGGCCCGCGCAGGCGAGCAAGGGCGCGGCTTTGCGGTGGTCGCCGACGAGGTGCGCGCCCTGGCCAAGCGTACCCAGCAATCGACCGAGGAAATCGAACGCCTGGTCAGCACCTTGCGCAGCGCGGCGCAGTCGTCGGTGCAGCAGATTCAGCACAGTGGCGAGCTGGTTAAACTGGCCGTCAGTGATGCGTTGGAAACCGAAAGCGCCCTGGGCAGCATTGCCGCAGCGGTGTCATTGATCCAGCAGATGAACCAGCAGATCGCCGCCGCGGCCGAGGAGCAGAGCTCGGTGGCCGAAGAGATCAACCGCAGCGTCACCAGCATCCGCGCGAGTGCCGATCAATCGGCGTTGAGCATGCAAGGCAACGCCGCGTCGAGCATCCAGCTGGCGCAACTGGGCGCGGAACTCAAGGGCATGGTGGGGCACTTCCGCCTCTGATCGCAGCCTTCGCGCCGCGACCAGTGGCGAACGGGATCAGGCGTTGTTGGCGAGGAACGTCAGCAGCGCTTCATTGACGAACTCCGGATTCTCCCGGCTGGAGATATGCCCGGCGTCGGGAATCAAGGTCAGGGCACAGCCGATCAGATTGGCCATTTCCTCGGCTTCTGCGGGTGGGCGGGGCTTGTCCTGTTCGCCGCACATGACCAGGGTGGTGTCGCAGTCCAGGCGAGGCAGCTGATCGAGGATGTCTTCGCGACTGAAGATCAAGCGACCCAGGGGCACCACGCTGTCCAGCAGGCGTTCCCGGGAAAAATCCTGCAGTGACTGGCGAAAGTCCTGATACAGCGCTGATTCGCGGTCGATTTGCGGCCGGAAGAAGATCGGCGCGATCACGTCCAGCAACGGTTCAGGAATGGCGCCGGCGTCTTCAATCATCTTGAACAGCGAGAAGTAATACTCACGCGTGGCGTGCGGCTCGGCGCCGAGATAGGTGTCCATCAGCACCAGGCTGTTGACGCGCTCAGGTGCCAGCAAGGCGAGGCGGGCGCCCCACATGCCGCCGACCGACAGACCGACCAGGTTGACCTGCGCGATGTTCAGGTGGTCCAGCAGCGCCAGGTGCTGACGTGCCAGGTCGTCAAGGGAGCGGGTGTCTGCGGGCAGCGTGCCCGACTCGCCATGACCCCACAGTTCAGGGACGATTACACGGTATTGCTGCGACAGTGCGTCGATCTGCGATGGCCACATGTTGCGGTCCCACAGGTAGCTCGAACCCAACAGGACGACCGGGCCGGTGCCCTGGTCGATATAGTGCAGCGGTTGTCCATCAATCACGGCGACAGGCATAGCAGGCCTCTAACTTCACGGAGTGAGGGGCACTTTTTTACCCTAGTCGGGGGCGGGGGGATAGGTGCATTTTGATGGCACGTGGCGACCGGATGTCGCCACATTAGCCAGAAGGCTATCAGTCGTAGATGGCTTTCTTTTTCCACTCGGCATCGGCGTCGACGACTTTCAGGCCTTCGGTCAGTTCGTTGACTTCGTCTTCGACTGGCTGGCTGTTGGTCAACACCGTGGAGTTGGCGCGGGCCAGTTGCGACTCCAGCGTTCTCAGCTGTGCGCTGTACAGCACCGGTTCCGGTTGTTTGCGCAGGTACTGCACGCCGCGCTCGAACGCCAGGCGCGCCTGGCCCGGTTGCCCTTGCTGCAGGGCATGCTGGCCGAGGTTGTTGAAGAACTCGATGTGCAGCAGCACCAGGATATGGCGGACTTCCTTGATCCAGTGCTTCGCTTCGTTGGCCGGCAGGAAACCGTCCTGGGCCGCGCGGGTGACTTGGCCGTGCAACGCTTCGAGCAAAAAGCGCACATCCTTGGCTTTGGCTTCGGTCTGGATCGGCGCGGGCGGATTGGCCACCGGAATCGATTCGCCCTGAGCGATCAGTGCGTTGAGCTCGGCGATCCGTGCCTTGAGCGGGCCGCTGGATTTGTTGAGGTTCAGCAGGCGCTGGTTGACGTTGAGTTCCAGGCGGGTCAGCAACAGCTTGAGCGCCGGGGTCATCAATTGGCCAGGAAAGGTCTCGGTGATTTCACCACAGCGACGCAGCCGATCATTGAGCTCGATTTCGGTACGCTGCTTTTCCAGCTTATTGTTTTCCACCACATGGTTCATGTAGCCAATGGCGATCAGTATTGCGATCCCGGCTATAACCAGCAGGGTGATCATGAGTGGTGTCACCGGTGTGACCTCTTTATGGGGTTTGCTGTGGAGTGTAGTGACTGAGCTATCCGGCGGATAGGACTGTTCGACCAGTTGCCCAGGTTGTTTCTTCTATATAGGTAAGTGTTCCTGGCGTGACTGCACATTGCCATCATTTGCCTGGACCAACTATAGCGCCTTGTCGAGCGCCAGAATATAGGCGCCAGGGCTTGGGCGGCCAGAATGCCCGGGCGGGCCGGTAAACCGGGGCGAAGTCATTGATTTAAATAAATTTATCCTTGGGGGTTGACGACCTATGAATCCATCCATAGAATGCGCGCCACTTACAGCGTAAAGCACACAGCGAAACGCGGTAGGGAGTGAATGTTGTACGTGTGTCCCCTTCGTCTAGTGGCCTAGGACACCGCCCTTTCACGGCGGTAACAGGGGTTCGAGTCCCCTAGGGGACGCCATATGCGGGAATAGCTCAGTTGGTAGAGCACGACCTTGCCAAGGTCGGGGTCGCGAGTTCGAGTCTCGTTTCCCGCTCCAATTTACAAGCAGTGTGGCCTTCGGGCGGCATTGAGTGAAACCAGGACCCCATCTTCGGATGAGGCCTCTGGGCACTGGAATACACACCATGTGTTTCAGTAGCGTGTCCCCTTCGTCTAGTGGCCTAGGACACCGCCCTTTCACGGCGGTAACAGGGGTTCGAGTCCCCTAGGGGACGCCATTTGCGGGAATAGCTCAGTTGGTAGAGCACGACCTTGCCAAGGTCGGGGTCGCGAGTTCGAGTCTCGTTTCCCGCTCCAATTCAAAGAAAAAGCCACTCAAACGAGTGGCTTTTTTTTGTCTGCGATTTATATAACAGCGCTGATCGTATTGATCGTTCCCACGCTCTGCGTGGGCATGCATCCCGTGACGCTCCGCGTCACCTTGCGCACCTGCCGTATTTTGCGCTGAAAGCAGGACGCGGAGCGTCCAGGGCGGCATTCCCACGCAGAGCGTGGGAACGATCAATGGTGTTAAACAGCATTCACCGCTTGAGCCAGCCGCAACGTAGCCTGACGGATTTCTGCCTGATTGAGCGACGCAAAGCCCAAGCGCAGCGCATTCTCCGGCTGGCCCGTCGGCGAGAACTGCCGGCCGCTGCGCACCACCAGTCCGTGGCCCAGGGCTGTTTTTACCATTCGATCCACGTCGATCTCATCCTCGAAACGCACCCACAACGCCAGGCCACCCTCGGGCTCGCGCACCTGAATACGATCGCCCAGCGACTCGTGCAGACAGGTTTGCAACGTCTCCCGGCGCCCTCGATATTCTTTCGACACGCGGCGCAGGTGCTTTTTCAGTTCACCCTCATTGATCAGGTCGGCCAGCATTTTCTGAGCGACGGCGTCGGCGTCCCCCAGCATCAGGGCCGCATTGCGGTGCAGGGCTTCAACCACCTCGGCGGGGGCCACGATATAGCTGCACCGAAACGTCGAGCCCAAGGCTTTGGATAGCGAGCCGATATAGATCACGTGGCGCTGGGAGCGGTCACTGGCAAGCGGCAGGTAGGGGCGACCGTTAAAGTGGAATTCGTGGTCGTAGTCTTCCTCGATGATGCAGAAGTCGTGCAACGCAGCGAGGGTCAACAGTTGTTGCCGCCGCGCGGCGTGCAGGCTGACGGTGGTAGGGAACTGATGATGCGGCGTGACGTAGATCATGCGCACCTTGTGCTGCCGGCATAAACGGTCGATCTGGTCGGTACGGCAACCTTCTTCGTCCATGTCCACCGTGACCAGGTGCGCGCCCAACTGACGAAAAATTTCCCACGCCGGCGGGTAACTCAAGCGCTCCACCAGTACCACGTCCCCCGGTTTGATCAGCAGGCTGGCACTCAGGTACAGCGACATCTGCGTGCCCTGGGTCAGGCAGATATTGTCGGCGTTGACGGTCAGCCCGCGATTGCTGCGCAGCATCTCGGCAAGGGCGCAGCGCAAGTGATAGCCGGTGCCTTCGCTGCCGTAGCGTACGGTGTTGGAGGCAAAGCTGTTGCGCAGGGCGTTGCGGTAGTAACGATGCAGCACCGCTTGCGGCAGCAGGCGGTGGTCGCTGGTGCCGTTGTCGAAAAACAGCGCGTCATGCCGATGCTGCAGCGCGGTGACCTGCGCGTTGTGGGCGAAATACGGCACCACCGGCTGCGCCAGAATGGGCGGCGCGAAGGACTGCAGGGCATGACCGGGCAGTTGCTTGGGCGTCAGTTGGGCATTGACGAAGGTGCCGCGACGCGGCTCGCTGATCAGCCAGCCTTTGGTCAAGGCTTCTTCGTAGGCCAGGATGACCGTCTTGCGGTTGACGTCGAGCAACTGCGCCATTTCCCGCGTCCCTGGCAGCAAGGTGCCGGGCGGCAGGCGCCCCTCGACAATCGCGGTCACCAGGCCCTCGGCTATCTTGCGGTAGGAGGCATGGGGCGAGTCGGCGTCGAGCTTGAGTAAGGGGCGCCATTTACGCATCTGGACCATCTGAAGTATCCAAAACTGGAGGTTCTAATGGGCCTAGTCTAGCGTAACAATCAGGCTTCACTCATTCTCGGGTCCTCAGCTATGCGGCATGTCATCGAACTGTCCCCCTCGGGCAAAACCTTTGAGGCCGGCGACGAGCTGTTGCTTGACGCCATGCTTGCCAGCGGCCTGGCCGTGCCGTTCTCCTGCCGCCGTGGTGCGTGCGGTTCGTGCAAGGTGGTGGTCACCCAAGGCGAGTACCAGGCCAAGCGCCTGGCCCCGGACGCGCCCGCGCCTTGTTACCCCCTGGCCGCCAATGAAATGCTGTTGTGCCAGAGCCGTGCCTGCACCGACATGCGCCTGGAAATTCCCGGTTGGTCATTGGATACGCCGGCGCTGGTGTTTGACGCACACGTACTCAGCAAGCAGGCAATCGGCCCTGCTGTTATCGAGTTGGTGTTGTTGCCCGACGCACCTGTGGCAGTGCGGCCAGGGCAGTACCTCAAGCTCTGCCTGGAACACGGCGATACGCGCAGTTTCTCGATTGCCAACCTGCCTGCCGAGGACGGTGGGCGCTTGGTTTTGCAGATTCGTCGGGTAAGCGGCGGGTACTTTTCCGAAGGCATCCTGGATGGCCTGGCCGTGGGCGACCGCCTGCAACTGGAAGGTCCGTTCGGTGCCTGTGCCTGGCAGGACGATGCCGCCGAGGCCGTGGTGCTGTTCGCCACGGGCACCGGTTACGCCGGCATCAAGCCGATCCTGCTGACCGCCCTCAAACGTGATCTCGAGGTGACGTTGTATTGGGGCGGCGCGCACTCTGCGGACTTCTACGACAGCGCCTTCCTGGATCAAGCAGTGCTCGAACATCCACGGTTTCGCTGGCATCCCGTGCGCTCATCGGAGGGCAGGGTGCAGGAGGTTGCATTGAGTCATGGGCATCGCTGGGAGGTGGCCCAGGTCTATGCCTGCGGGAACGGCGCCATGCTCAGCCAGGTGCGAACCCAGTGCCTGGAGGCGGGTCTGCCGAGCCATCGGTTTGTCGCGGAGGCGTTTGTCGCCAGTGGTCGGTCAAGCGCGGAAACGGCACCGCCGGCGTTCGACCCGATCTGGGAAAAAGTCGGCCCGCGTTATTCCCTGGACGGCATGCTGGCGGCGCGTGAGAAATCCATACGCGCCCTGGCAGCTATCGTCAGCCGCTTGAAAGTCGGCATGACCACCGGCCAGGCGCTGGAAATGGCCGCCGGGCAATTGCAGGCCATGGGCGCGTCGCACACTTGGCACCCCACCTACATCCGGTTTGGCGCCGACACGGTGCGCCCGCCCCGTGAGGGTATCGATCGCCAGCGCAGGCTGCGCGCCAGCGATATCGTGGTGGTCGACCTTGGCCCGGTGTGGGACGGCTACGAAGGCGACTATGGCGACACGTTTGTCTTCGGCGACTCGCCCCTGCACCTGGCCTGCACCACCGCACTGCACCAGGTATTCGATGAAACCCGCCAGGCCTGGCTGCGCGGTCTGACCGGGCGCGAACTCTACGACTTCGCCGAACAGAGCGCCGTGGCCAAGGGCTGGCGGCTGGCACGCAATCTGGCAGGGCATCGCCTGGCGGATTTTCCCCATGCGTTGTTCGAGAGCAAACAGTTGGCGGAACTGGACATCCCGCCGAGTGAAATGGCCTGGGTGCTGGAGATCCAGCTGTGCCATCCCACTGAACCGGTCGGTGGGTTCTTTGAGGATATGTTGATGTTGCAGGCGTGAAGAGCCCGCCGTTGCGGCGGGCTCGAGAATGGATCAGAGCTTGGGCAACTGGCCGACGCGTCCCATCATTTCGGTCACAATCTGCAGGTCCAGTAGGAACTGCTCGACAGTCTTGAACTCACCGTCGGTGTGGCCGGTGTACTTCTCTTCCGGGCGGGCCAGGCCGAATTGCACGCCGTTGGGCAGGTCGTGCACGGACGTGGCGCCGGCGGATGTGCCGAACTTGTGCTGCATGCCCAGGTTTTCCGTGGCCACCGCCAGCAGGGCTTTTACCCACTCGCCTTCGGGGTTGCGGTACATCGGCTTGTCCAGCGAATAGGTGAAGTTGACGTTGACCTTGGCTTGCGTGTTCCAGGCGTTCAGTTTCTGCTCGATCTGTGCCTTGAGTGCCTCCGGGGCTTTACCCTTTGGCGCACGCAGGTTGACTGCCAGCCTGAAGGCTTTGTCATCCAGGCCGACAAAGGTCGGCGAGGTGGTCAGCGGCCCCATGAAGTCATCGGCATAGCCCACGCCCAATTTGCCACCCAGGTAATCCAGGCCCCAGTTGTCCGCCGCGTACTGCGCAGCATCCGTGATGTGGTTGTGCTTGAGGGCGATCTTGCCATCGACGCTGTGGATCAATTCCAGCATACGTGCCACCGGGTTGACCCCGGATTCGGGTTCCGAAGAATGGGCCGACACGCCGGTGACGGTCAGTTTGACGTTCTTGCCGTCAACCTGGGCGCTCACCTTGAAATTGCCGCCGTTGCGCCTGGCATAGTCATTACCGGCCTGCTGCAGGCTGGCCGCCAGTTCAGCCGGGTTATCGCTGACCAGCGTGGCGACCGAGACCGATGGAATCTGGTTGGTGGCCTTGCCGCCGGTCATTGCGATAATTTCCGCGCCGGTGCCTTCACCCTTGCGCACCGGGAAAGTGGCCATGACGGTGCCCGAGCCTTTTTCGGCGATCACCACCGGGTAACCGCCATCGAGCGCCAGGTTGTAGTTCGGTACGGGATTGCGTTCGAAATAGTAGGGAATGGCGTCACCGGAGGTTTCTTCGGTGGTGTCCACCAGCAGCTTGAACGTGCGCGCCAGCGGCAGCTTTTCTTCCTTGATCACCTTCATGGCGTACATCGCCACGACGATGGCGTTCTTGTCATCCTCGGTGCCGCGACCATACATGCGGTCGCCAATCAGCGTGACTTTGAACGGGTCCAGCCTGGTGCCATCCTTCAGCACCCAGTTTTCCGGCGTCACCGGGACCACATCGGCGTGGGCATGCACGCCCACCACTTCGTCACCGCTGCCTTCCAGGGAAATTTCATACACGCGGTTATCGACGTTACGGAAGTTCAGGTTGAAGGACTTGGCCAGGGCCTGGATCCTGTCGGCGATCTTGAGGAATTCCGGGTTTTTGTACTGCGGCAGGCCGTCTACGTTGAACGTCGGAATTTCCACCAGTTCGCGCAAGGTCTCCAGGGCCGCCTTGCCGTACTTGACCCGTGTGTAAATGCCAAGCAGGCGATTGATCTCGTTCTGCTGCTCGGTGCTCAGGGTTTTGTCATTCAGAAAGGCGCTGATGGCCGGGGCGATGTCACCGGACTTGCCCAGGTCGCCCTTGGCCAGGGTGCCGAGGAAACTGCGGAAGTCGCTGACGGATGTGTCTGCGAAACTTTTCAGAATCGCGGTGTTTTGTTCAGCCGTGATGTTGGCGAGCGCAGGCGTGGTAACCGCCGTAAGGCTGGCGGCGAACAGCGTGGCAGTCACGAGTTTTTTCAGTGGAAAGTGCATGGTTGGAGGCATTCCCTTGCAGACAGTGAGTAGGGTGTTTCTGACGGATAAGTCAGAAACATTTCCACACACTAGCATTACTCAGGTGTTCGAGGTCAATGCTGGCCAGGGTGAGGGGCGGGGTACTCATCAGTCACGTTCAAGGCTCTGGCGTAGGGTCCGTCCCACAATTGCTCATGCAATTGCCCTACGCGCCTGGCCATCGCCTCACTGCGCATCACCACCTCCAGATTGCGCGAATTATCCAGGTAACCGCCTAACCAGTTGCTGGTGCCGACCCACGCCACTTGCCCGTCGATCTCCATCGTCTTGCTGTGGATCACCCGTGCATAGGGAATGAAGCCTTGCCTGGCCTCGGGCAGCGTGACGATCTTGATCTGCACGTTGGGCAGTACCGCCAGGCTCTTGAGGTACGGCAGTTCCAGCGGGTCGGTGTTCCAGTTGGACACCATCAACTTGATCGACACCCCACGCGCAGCGGCGGCGCGCACGGCGTTGTCGATCACTGCATAGTAAGGGCGGGTCCGATCCGGTCCGTAGGACAGCGGCGCATAGTCAAGCAACTGCACACGCACCTCTTTCTTCGCTTCGCCCAGCAGGCGCGGCAGTTCCTGCTGTGAATCGCCCACGCCGGGCGGGTTGTAGCGTTGCGGGCTGGCCACCAGATAGTTGCCGGTACGCGCAGGCGCCTGACCGGCGGTGGGCAGTGGCACCGGTTGGTTGTCGCTGAGGGCCTGTTGGGCTCGCCAGTCCTGGTCGAAGATCGCCTGGACCTGGCCGACCACGCTTGCGTCGCTGATACGCAGCCCGGTTTCGTGGATATGTTCCAGGGAGCGCCAGTCGAAATTCTGGCTGCCGATAAACGCCTGACTGGCGTCCACCACCATGTATTTGGCGTGGATGATCCCGCCGCTCAATTGCCCGAAGGGCAGCACGCGCAAGGTCAGGTTGGGAATGGCGCGCAAGCGTTCCAGGGTGGCCGTATCCGATAACTTGATGCCTTTTTCTTCGAGCAGAAAACGAATTTTCACCCCGCGTTTACCGGCGGCTTCCAGGTGTTCGATGACCTTGTCCATCACCGAGCCGGGATGGTCGGCTGCGTAGAACTGGCCGATATCGATGCGGTTTTTTGCGCCGTCGAACAGCTCGATCCACACCGGGCCCGGCTGGCGCAGATCGGCAGTGCCCAGTGTGGTGTCCACCGGCACGGTGTGCACCAGTTCAAACCCTGCAATTGAAAAGTCCGCCAGGGCCAGCGGACTGAGGAGCAAACCGGCGAGGCCTGCGACACGCAACTTCATCGAAAGGGACATAAGCGTCTCATTGCGCAAAAAGAACAGGCGGGCCATGACGCGCCCGCCGTGCAGGTCAGGCCGTGCGGCTGTGCAGTGGCGTGGGCACGCGGTGCGGCACTTCTTCGTGGGCGCGGGCCCCGTTGGAGGCGCGGATCAGCAGGATCTTCAACTGGTCATTGATGCGCTCCAGGCTGTCCTGGAAAAAGTTATGGAACACTACGCAGAACAGCGCGATGGCGATCCCCAGCCCGGTGGCGAACAAGGCTGTGCCGATACCACCGGAAATCTGCCCTGGGTCCGATACGCCTGCGGTGGCGAGGGCCTTGAAGGTGTCGATGATGCCCAGGATGGTGCCCAGCAGGCCGAGCAGCGGGGCCGCCGTGGTGATGGTCTCGATGATCCACAGGCTGCGGGCCAGCGGCGCGCGGGTCTTGAGGTACTGGGTGTCGATTTCGTCGTCGAGGTCCTTGCGCGATCCGTGGGACGCCTTCTGGGCCAATACCGGCAGGATCATGTTCAGCGGCAGGCTGTCGCGACGGGTCAGCGGTTCGGGCAGGTCGCGTTCGCTGTGCACAGTGGCGCTCAGGGCGTCGATCAAGGCGCGAGCCTGGCGGCGCACATAAGCGAAGTAGATGCCGCGCTCGATGGCGATGAAAATCGCGATGGCCATCGCGGCATACATCACATAGAAGGTGATGTCGTGAAGCAGGTTCATATCCATGCTTGCGTTCCTCTTGGGTCAGTCTTAGAAATTCGCTTCCAGCGAAACCGTGACGGTGCGGTCCAGGCCGACGATGTACGCCGGGTCGCCATCGCGAAAACCGCTGTAGCTGGCGGCGTTGGTCTTGGTGGTGTACACGCCGTCCAGGTATTTCTTGTCGAACAGGTTGTCGACGTTCAGGCGCAGGGTGGCGTCCTTCACGACCTTTTTGTCGACCGGCAGGTAGATACCCGCGCCGAGGTTGAACACGGTGCGCGCGGAAATGGCTTCGTCGTTGGTCAGGTCGCCGTAGAGCTTGCTGGTGTATTTGCCGCCGAAGGTGCCGTAGAAGCGCCCGTCGTCGTAACCGATGTTGGCCGCCAGCATGTTCTTCGGCACGTTGGCGAACTGTTTGCCGCTGGTGGGCAACAGGATGGCCCGGCCTGCGTTGTAGACGGTCATGTCGTCCTGCTGCTCGGCCTTGGTGTAGGTGTAGGAGGTGTAGTAGTTGAAATGGTGGGGCAGCAGGCCGCTCCATTCCAGTTCCAGGCCTTTGTTGGTGACGGCGCCGACGTTGATATCGGCGGAGTCGCCATTGATGTCTTTGGACGAAACCTGGCGATTCTTGAAGTCCATGTAGAACAGGGTTGCGGCCAGGGTCATGTCGTCGCCGCTGTAGCGCCAGCCCAGTTCGTGGTTCCAGCTGGTTTCCGGCTCGAGGTCGATGGAGCCGGCGCCTTTGTCATAGAGCGCGTAGTTCTGCGGTACGCGCATGTTGCGCGACAGGCTGTAGAACAACTGGTCGCGCTCGTCCAACTGGTATTTCAGGCCGGCGTTGGGCAGCAGTTTGTTGTAGGTCTGGTTACGTTTTTCCGGTTGTTCGTTGAGACTGCCGTGGTTGGTGCCGTCACGCTCGACGTTCATGTAGGCCAGGCCGGCGATGAAGGTCCAGTCCGGGTTGATGTACCAGGTGTCCTGGGCCCAGACTTTTTGCGCCGGGGTCACGGTGAAGCGGTCGCGCCCCTGGACCTGGTTGCCGTTGGCGTCGACGACGGCGCTGTTGGAATCCGGCCAGGTGTCGACCGGCTTGCCATTGCTCTTGAGCGGGATGAACGGCTGGGTCTGGCTCTGGCGTGCGCGCTCGTACCAGTAACCCAATTGCAGGCTGTGGTCGCCCAGGTCCCAGGTCAGTTTGGTGGTGATGCCCGGACGCCAGGTCTGGGTGCGCGAAGGGCGGTAGTACACGCCGCTGTTCGGCGTGCCGTCGGCGTTGTACTGGGCGGCGGTTGGCAGATTGCCAAGGTCGAATACGCCGCCCTGGTTCGAACCACGGTTGAGCGCATAACTCGATGAGCCGACGCCGCTGCCATTGCCCCAGAAGTAATACGGGATCACCGACAGGGCCAGGTTGTCGGCCAGTTTGAACTGGGTGTTGAGCACGGCGGTGAAGGTCTGGAACGGGTTCTGCGCCAGGGCATAGTAGCTGTTGTACTTGCCGTTGCCGCCCACCGTTGGTGTGGCCGGGTAGGGGTCGTATTTGCGGCCGTTTTGCTGGAACTGCGCCTTGGTCAACTGGCTGTAGCTGTTGTTGTCCTGCTCGTGGTACTTGAGGATCAGGTTGGCGGTGTTGCCGTTGCCGGCGTCGAAGAAGCTGTTCCATTCCACCTTGTCCGCGCGCACGGCGCCCGAACCACGCCACATATCACCCTCGGTATGGGACGCCGACAGCCAGTTGCTCAGGCCGTTGACTTCGCCGGTGTTGAGGCGGGCGAAGGTCTTGCGCGTGGCGTTGCTGCCGACGATCTGTTTGACGAAGGCGCCGGTCTCTTTGGTCGGGCGAATCGTCACGATGCCGATGTTGCCGCCACTGGAACCGATGTGCGGGCCGTCGGACTCCGAGGCGCCCTGGGTGACGAAGATCTGGTCGAGGTTTTCCGGGTCGCCCAGCAGGTTGGAATACAGCGCATAGTTGCCCGAATCGTTGATCGGCATGCCGTCCACCGACATGCCCACCTGGTCGGAGTTCATGCCGCGCATGGTGAAGCGAAAGCCCGACAGGCCGGTGTTGTCCTCGCTGGAAATGTTCAGGCCCGGCGTGTACTTGAGCTTGTCGATGGCGTTGCCCGTCGCCGTCTGTTTGTCCAGCGCCTCCTTGGTCACGGTGGAGCGGCCCTTGATGCTTTCCTCGGGCACCATGTAACCGCCCCCGGCGCTGGCTTTGCCTTGGACCCCAATGGTGCCGACGTCACTGTCGCCGGGGTCGGCCATGACCATTGTCTGGGTCATGCTGGTCGCGGCAACGAGTGCCAGGTGAATGCGGGTGAACTTCATCACTGTCGTCCTGGTGGCGCGTGCTTATTGCACGCTGTAGTTGAAGGTGGCGGTGAAGCGCTGCTCATTGCGGCCCCCGAACGCCTGCTCGGGGAACGGCTTGACTTGCTTGATGCGACGCAAACTGTTGGTGGCGGCCCGGTTGAGCAACATGCTCGGGGCCTGGGTTTGCAGGCCGGAATCCAGCACGCGGCCCTGGCGGTCGACCAGCAGCCACACCACCACTTCGCCACTCGGGCGTTCGAGGGAGGCCTGGCGCCCGGTGGGGTACTGCTTGTAGGTGTCCAACTCGTTGCGCAAGC
>NZ_CVTU01000001.1:0-207 GCF_900004965.1 Pseudomonas sp. 44 R 15 | reverse complement strand
TCAACGAAGGTGGCCAGATCACGTACACCGCGACCTTGAGCAACAAGGCCGGTACTGACGTCACTCTGAAACTGGATAACGGTTCAAACATCACTATCAAAGCCGGCGACACTGTCGGCACTGTGACTGTGCCTGCGCCTACCGATGACGTGTTCATCGACAAGAGCACTCAAACCGTCAAGATTACCGACGCAACGGGCGGCAACT
>NZ_CVTU01000086.1:43840-49291 GCF_900004965.1 Pseudomonas sp. 44 R 15 | reverse complement strand
AGAGCGTTTTGCTTACTTTTGCGCTTTTCAAAAGTGAGCCGCCGTCAGGGCGGAACCCTAAGCAGCCGTTACCGCAGAAACGGATATGTACTCAACCCAATCCAACATCCTGGCCAGCCCTGAGGCCGCCATCGGGGGCAAGCCCCCTCCCACAGGGGATCTTCACTGCTTTAAGCATTTCGTTCGCTTAACTGACTGGCATTAGGGCAAGCCCCCTCCCACAGGGTATCTCCACTGTCAGTTGGCTGTTGACAGCACGCGGCAAACCTCCACAACCTGCACCTCTGCCCGCCCTGCCCCTGAGGCCGACCTTGGATTATTTCGCCGCCCTGACCGCCTTCGTCGAAGCCGCCGAAGGCAACAACTTTTCCCGCGCAGCCGAACGCCTGGGCATCAAGGCCTCCACCGTTTCACGCTACGTGAAGGACCTTGAGCAGGACCTGGGCATCGCGCTGTTCAACCGCTCCACACGCACCCTGCACCTGACCGAAGGGGGCCAGACGTTCCTGATGCACGCCCGCAGGGTGCTCGATGAACTGGAACACGCCAAAGCGGCGACGTCGGCGCTGAACCAGCAGCCGCGCGGGTTATTGAAGCTCAACCTGCCGCCGGCCTTTGCCCGTCACCATATCCTTCCGGCCTTGAACGACTTTCGCCTGCGCTACCCGCAGATCGGCGTCGAGCTGGTGCTGGATAACGCCCAGGTCAACCTGATTCATACCGGCGTCGATCTGGCCATCCGCATTGGCGCGCTGGCCGATTCCACGCTGAAAGCGCGCAAACTCTGCGACGGCCACTACCGCCTGGTGGTCAGTCCGGCATTCGCCATGCAGCACCCGCCGCCCTCGACGCCGACCGATCTTGCCAGTGTGCCTGCGGTACTGGGCATACAGGCCATGAGCGATATCACCTTCGTCGCCGACAGCCGCGTAGCGTCGTTGGTGCATGGCGACTGCATCCGGATCAATGACCTGGACGCGCAATTGATCGCCGCGCGCCAGGGGTTGGGGTTCGCGCTGTTGCCGGACTGGCTGGTGGCCCGCAGCCTCAAGGCCGGCGAGTTGGTGATGTGGCTGCCGCAATGGCGCGTCCAGAGCGTCGAACAAGCGTTTGCCGTGTGGTTCGTCTACCCGCCCAAGCGCATCGTGTCGTCCAAGGTCCGCTGTTTTATCGACTTTATCGTCGAGCGCCTGGGCGAGACGCCGGACTGGCACTGACTCAACTGAAGCGAATATCCAGGGCACGCAGGTAGGTTTGCAGCCCCGCGTCCTGGATCGGAATCAGGAACGCCTCGGTGTCGGATTCGTTGAAGTGCGCATGCCAATACCCTGGCGGCGTCACGAAGGCCAGGCCAGGCGCCCAGTCGACCCGCACCGGGTTGCGAATCTGCCCGTCCGGCTCCAGCTCGGTGCCCACCAGGGAGTAGCAACCCGGCGGGCAGTCAATGATGAAATCCAGGGCTATCGACTGATGGCGGTGGGGCTTTTGCACCGACCCGGCCGGCAGGATTCCATACATCGCCCACAGCACGTGCGTCACTGTGCGGGTTTGGGGAAAGTTGCGGTTGCCCAGCAGGATACTGATGCGGCTGCGGTCCTGGGCACGCGGATCATCGGCGGCTTCGCGCAGCTTGGCGTTGGCCAGTGCCGCCGGGTACAAGGTGGGCGTGAAGCGATCGGCGCCGGCTGTCACGCCCAGGTAACGCAACAACGGTTCATCGTGCACATAGTAGAGACGCGCATCCTGGCTGGCGCTGAACTGCGCCTCCTGCCGGCCGGGCAGCGCGATAAAGCAGCCCTTGGACCATTCAATCGTGGACTCGCCCTGAACCGTACGGCCCGCTCCGGCGATCACGTAGAACACCTGCGAAGTGGCGTTGGGCTGCAAGGTGAGCGTATCGCCGCGATTAAGCCGCATGAAGTTCGCGCACAGCCCCGGACCGGTCGCCGGGCCTTCACAGCCCAGGGCGTCGCTGAGGTCCAGCGGGACCACGCGCGAGGGGCCGCTGTCGTACAGCGCGGCGGGAAAGCTGTGGTAGGGAATGCGCGTGATGAGATTGGCACTGATGGGATTGGCTGCCTTGCTGTACTCGAAGTACTCGGCGTCCAGTTGGTTGATGACACTCAGGGCGGGATCGAATTCACGGTTCATCAGGCTTACCTCAGTCTTGGGCTGGTGTGCACCGCGCGGTCGAGCACTGCGCCGGTGGATGAACTATAGGCATCGCGCGCCAGTGAATGAATCGCCAACGCCGCACAGCAGTTGTGCAAAACGGGGCAGTCAAACCATATCCAAACCACATCCCATGCCCGCAAACGTCATAAACCCCTGCCCGTCCCGTGGTAATCTCGCGCCACCACGAATAGACATTGATCGTCACTTGACGATGACCAAAGCCAGGAAAGAACATGCCCAAGATTTCTCACTCAGCGCTGCGCCGCAACTTTCGCGAACTGCTTGCCAAGCCAATCTGTGTCGAAACCGCCTCGGTTTTCGACCCCATGTCCGCGCGTATCGCCGCTGACCTGGGCTTTGAGGTCGGTATCCTCGGCGGCTCCGTCGCCTCCCTGCAGGTACTGGCGGCACCCGATTTCGCGTTGATTACCCTGAGTGAGTTCGTCGAGCAGGCCACCCGTATCGGCCGTGTCGCGCAGTTGCCGTTCATTGCCGATGCCGACCACGGCTACGGCAACGCCCTCAACGTGATGCGCACGGTTGAAGAACTGGAACGCGCCGGCGTTGCGGCGCTGACCATCGAAGACACCCTGTTGCCTGCGCAATTCGGGCGTAAATCCACGGATTTGATCTCCGTCGAGGAAGGCATCGGCAAGGTCAAGGCGGCCCTCGAAGCGCGTGTCGACCCTGAACTGTCGATCATTGCCCGCACCAACGCCGGCGTATTGCCCACCGAAGACGTGATCGCCCGCACCCGGGCCTATGAAAAGGCCGGTGCCGACGGGATCTGCATGGTCGGCGTCAAAGACTTCGACCACCTGGAAAAAATCGCCGAAAAGCTCACGGTACCGCTGATGCTGGTGACCTACGGCAACCCGCAGTTGCATGACAGCGAGCGCCTGGCCAGCCTGGGCGTGCGCATCGTGGTGGCCGGGCATGGCGCCTACTTTGCCGCGATCAAGGCCACTTACGACAGCCTGCGTGCGCAACGCCAGCTTACCCACAGCACCTCGAACCTCAGTGCCACGGAGTTGACCCACACCTACACATTGCCGGAAAGCTACGTGGCGTGGGCTGAAGAGTTCATGGATGTGAAAGAGTAACCACCGCGCCGGTGCTGGTCCTGGCGATCAGCACCGGGGCGCGCTTTTAATGGATCAGCATCACCCCACCCAGCCCACTGCGGCCTTGGGAATAACCTCAGACTCGTCCAGCTTGGACGCAAACATGCTCACCGCCTGCACCGCATCGCTGGTGCTGGTGCGGATCTGCAAAATCACCGATCCGGCCTGATCGGCCAGGTTCACCCCGCGCTGCGCGCCTTCCTGGGTGGCGTTCATGCTGCTCACGGCATCCCGGGTTTCGGTCAGGATCATGCCGATCATCTCAGCGATTTCCGCAGTGGAGCGGCTGGTACGCCCCGCCAGTTGCCGGACCTCATCGGCCACCACCGCAAAGCCGCGCCCCTGATCACCGGCGCGTGCAGCTTCGATGGCCGCGTTAAGCGCCAACAGGTTGGTCTGGTCGGCAATCCCGCGAATGGTGTTGACGATCGCGGTGATCTGCTCGGAGCGGTCGCCCAACTGCCCTACCAGGCGCGCCGAGGCGCCGATATTATCGGCAATGCGGCGCATCTCGGTGGCAGTGTCCTGGATGACCTGAGTGCCGTGCTCGGCAAAGCGTTCGGTCTCCGACGAAATATGATAAGCCCGCGACGCTCCCCGCGAGTCCTCCTCGAACTTCTCCACGCGCTCGGTGATATCGCTGGCGAACTTGACGATCTTGATCAACTTGCCGTCACCGTCGTAGACCGGGTTGTAACTGGCCTCCAGCCACACGACCCGGCCGTGTTTGCCGAGTCGTTTGAACTGACCGGTGAAAAACTCACCGTTGTTCAAACGTCGCCAGAAATCGGCGTATTCACTGCTGCTGATCAGGCTCGGCTCGCAAAACAAACGGTGGTGCTTGCCTTTGAGTTCCGCCAGCGAATAGCCCATCACCTGCTGGAAGTTGGCATTGGCGTCCAGTACCTGGCCGCTCAAATCGAACTCGATAACTGCCATCGCCCGGTCCAGTGCAACGAGTTTGCTGCGGGTGGCGGCTTCCTGCTCGACCTTGGCGGTGACATCCAGCGCGTATTTGACCACCTTCAGCACCTGCCCGCGCTCATCCAACAGCGGGTTATAGCTGGCCTCCAGCCAAATGGTCGCGCCGCTGCTATGCATGCGTTTGAAGGTGCCGGAGACAAACTTGCCGGCGCGCAGGTCGCTCCACAACTGAGCGTAGGCCGGGCTGCCGGTGAGGGCTGGAAAGCAAAAATCGCGATGGGTCTTGCCGGCCAATTGGTCGCGGGTATAGCCCAGGGTATTCAGAAAGTTATCGTTAGCACGCAACACCTTGCCGTTGAGGTCGAACTCGACGACGGCCATGGAGCGTTCGAGTGCAGCAATCAGTCCTTTGTACTCATCGACTTCGACCGTCCTGGCCGCCAGTTCTTGTTTGAGTTTCGTGTTGAACATGATGTTGCCCTCAACGTGCAGAGAATCAGTCTCTAACACGCTATCGGCGCGGCTTTGAGCGACTTTACCTCGCGCAGGATTTTCTTTTTTGACGTCAAAAAACTACTGACGGCTACCGTGACCCGCAGGTCCTCAATGGGTAGACTGCGCGGCAACGTTTACGCCCTACGCGAGAGGTTTTCATGGCAAACCACGATCTGCAGTTCACCCCTGATCCGGATGCAGGGTCCATCTCATCCGACGTGATTGGTTTCAACGGCATCCTGGTGTCCACCCAGATCCCCACCCACGCCGACGGCAGCCTGGAACTGGGCGATATCACGGCGCAAAGCGAATGCACCCTGCAAGCCCTGAAAGTCGCCCTGGAAAAAGCCGGCAGCTCCATGGACCGGGTGATGCACCTGACCATCTACCTCACCGACATGGCTGACCGCGCCGCGTTCAACGACGTGTACACGCGCTTTTTCGCCAAGCCCTGGCCGGTACGAGCTGCGGTGGGCGTTGCCGAACTGGCGGTCAAAGGCATGCGGGTTGAAGTCACCGCGATGGCCGCCAAGGCCTGATACCCGGGGATACTGTTGATCGTTCCCATGCTCTGCGTGGGAATGCCGCCTGGGACGCTCCGCGTCCCGCCGACAAAATGTGGGAGGGGGCTTGCCCCCAATGGCGGCCTCTGGGCCGACCAGGATGTTGGATCAGACCGAGTACATATCCGTTTCTGCGGTCACGGCTGCTAATGGTTCCGCTTTTACAGCGG
>NZ_CVTU01000086.1:43395-43790 GCF_900004965.1 Pseudomonas sp. 44 R 15 | reverse complement strand
GCGTTCGGCCAGCGTGGTTTAACGGGGCGCCTAGGATCAAAAGCAGATCAAGATCAAGAGCGGCTCGCTTCGCATCGTGGTTACGGTTGGGCGCGGCTGCGTTGTGTAGATACCTATGCCCCGATGGGGGTGTTTCAGCTGAACAGTTTTCGACTGACGCACCGCTATCGGGGGCAAGCCCCCTCCCACATTGGTGACATGCTGCCCTCACAGCCCTGTGGTAGATGCCGCTCAGGCATTTCACAGCTACAATGCGCGCCTCGACCGTGACAAGCCTGACTAAAAAAACTATGTCCTTGCCCAAGCATCACCTGGAATTGCTCAGCCCTGCCCGCGACGTGGCCATCGCGCGCGAGGCTATCTTGCATGGCGCCGACGCCATTTATATCGGCGGG
>NZ_CVTU01000086.1:4041-43338 GCF_900004965.1 Pseudomonas sp. 44 R 15 | reverse complement strand
CCCGCCGTTACCATGCCCGCGTGTTCACCACCCTCAACACTATCCTGCATGACAACGAACTGGAGCCGGCCCGCAAGCTGATCCACCAACTCTATGACGCCGGTGTGGATGCGCTGATCGTGCAAGACCTGGGCGTGATGGAGCTGGATATTCCGCCCATCGAGCTGCACGCCAGCACCCAGACCGATATTCGCACCCTGGGCCGGGCAAAATTTCTCGACCAGGCCGGTTTCTCGCAGTTGGTGCTGGCCCGCGAGCTGAACCTGCAAGAGATCCGCGCCATCGCTGATGAGACCGACGCCGCCATCGAGTTCTTCATCCATGGCGCCCTGTGCGTGGCGTTCTCCGGGCAGTGCAACATCTCCCACGCGCAGAACGGCCGCAGCGCCAACCGCGGCGACTGCTCCCAGGCGTGCCGCCTGCCGTACACCTTGAAAGACGATCAGGGCCGCGTCGTCGCCTTTGAAAAACACCTGCTGTCGATGAAGGACAACAACCAGAGCGCCAACCTGCGCGCGCTGGTCGAAGCCGGCGTGCGTTCGTTCAAGATCGAAGGCCGCTACAAGGACATGGGCTATGTGAAGAACATCACTGCCTACTACCGCCAGCGCCTGGACGAAATCCTCGAAGACCGCCCGGACCTGGCTCGCGCTTCCAGCGGGCGTACCGCGCACTTCTTCCTGCCCGATCCGGAAAAAACCTTCCACCGTGGCAGTACCGACTACTTTGTCAGCGACCGCAAGATCGATATCGGTGCCTTCGATACCCCAACCTTCACCGGCCTGCCGGTAGGTGTGGTGGAAAAGGCCGGCAAGCGCGACTTGCAAGTGGTCACCCACGAGCCGCTGTCCAACGGCGACGGTCTGAATGTGCTGGTCAAGCGTGAAGTGGTGGGGTTTCGCGCCAACATCGCAGAACCCAAGGGCGAATTCGAGGAAGACGGCGAGAAGCGCTACCGCTACCGCGTCGAACCCAACGAAATGCCGGCCGGCCTGCATCAACTGCGCCCCAACCACCCGCTCAACCGCAACCTGGACCATAACTGGCAACAGGCACTGCTCAAGACCTCGGCCGAGCGCCGTATCGGCCTGTCCTGGGTGGCGCGCCTGCGTGAAGCACAGTTGGACGTCACCGCCACCAGCGAAGAAGGCATCAGCGCCAGTGTCACCCTGCCCGGCCCGTTCGGCGTGGCCAACAAGCCGGAACAGGCCCTGGACACCCTGCGCGACCTGCTGGGCCAGCTCGGCACCACCGAGTACCACGCCACCCGCATCGAGCTGGATGCGCCGCAGGCGTACTTCATCCCCAACTCGCAACTCAAGGCGCTGCGTCGTGAAGTGATCGAGGCACTGACCGCCGCTCGCGTGGCCGCACACCCACGTGGCGGGCGCAAGGCCGAGACCACGCCGCCGCCGGTGTACCCGGATGCGCACCTGTCGTTCCTGGCCAACGTCTACAACCAGAAGGCCCGCGACTTCTACCACCGTCACGGGGTGAAGCTGATCGATGCGGCCTTCGAAGCCCACGAAGAAACCGGCGAAGTGCCGGTGATGATCACCAAGCACTGCCTGCGGTTCTCGTTCAACCTGTGCCCTAAACAGGCCAAGGGTGTGACGGGCGTGAAAACCAAGGTGGCGCCGATGCAGTTGATCCATGGCGACGAGGTCCTGACGCTGAAGTTCGACTGCAAACCGTGCGAGATGCACGTGGTCGGCAAGATCAAGGGGCACATCCTCGGATTGCCTCAGCCGGGCAGCGCCGTGGAGCACTTCAACCCGGAAAACATCATCTTTCAGGGCACGCACTGACCCTCTGTAGGAGCGAGCTTGCTCGCGAAAAACGTAAGGACGCCGCGTGTTAACCCGATGCGCTGCGTTATCGTTAACGTTATTCGCGAGCAAGAACTAGACGCCCCCCTCGCTCCTACCGAGGTTACGGGGCCACCACCAGCCCCGCTGCAACCCCGCCGCCGCCAGCAGAATCGCCGCCACACCCAGCCATTGCAGCCACCCAAGGCGATGCCCGAACGCGATCCAGTCGACGAAAATCGCCGCAATCGGGTAGATGAACGACAACGCGCCGGTCATTGCGGTCGGCAGCTTCTGTATCGCCCCGTACAACAACACATACATCAACCCCGTGTGCACCAGACCCAGGGTCGCCAGCGCCGCCCAGGCATTGGTCGACGCGGGCAAACTGTCCCAGGGCACCAGCGGCGCCAGCAGCACGGCACCGGTGGTCACCTGGATCAACGCCATCAAATGCGGCGGCACCGCCTTGAGCCGCTTGATGATCAGCGCGGCGACCGCGTACAAAAAAGCCGCGCCCAGGGCCAGTGCGACGCCTGCCAGATAGTCGCCGCCGCCTGGCTGCGCACCATGGGCCGTGACAATAGCCAACATGCCCAGAAACGCCACGCTCAGCCAGGTGATTTTGCGCAGGGTGATCGGCTCACCGAGAAACACCGCCGCCAGCATCACCAACATGAACGGTTGCACGTTGTACACCGCCGTACTGATAGCGATTGAAGCGCGCGAGTAGGATTCGAACAGCAGCAACCAGTTGCCCACAATGGCCACGCCACTGAGCACGGCCAGCCCGAACCTGGCCCAACTGAGCAGGTCCAGCCTCAGGTAACCGAACCAGGCGCACACCAGCAACAACGCCAGCGCACCGATAACGCAGCGCCAGAACACCACCTCGATCACCGACACGCCGGACACCAGTACAAACCAGCCGATGGTGCCGGAAATCAGCATGGCGGCGATCATTTCCCACATTCCGCGACGGACAGCGGTATCCATAATTGACGCTCCTCAAGTGAGGCTCAATTATGGCAATCTGACACATAGCCGCTCCAGCGACTAAAAAAGGCCGCAGCCTCGAATCACCTTCATTTATTAGGCAAAATCCATGATTGATACCATCGACCAGCAACTGATCGCCGCTTTGATGGATGACTCACGCCTGTCCCTCAAGGCCCTGGCCGGCATTACCGGGCTGTCTTCGCCGAGTGTCGGCGAACGCTTGCGACGCTTGGAGGAACGCGGCGTGCTGACCCACTACACCGTCGACATCGACCCCAAACACTTCGGTTACCTGCTGCAAGCCATCGTGCGCATCCGTCCCCTGCCCGGCAAGTTGCAGGAAGTGGAACGCCAGATCCAGGCGATTCCCGAATTCACTGAATGCGACAAAGTCACCGGCGAAGACTGCTTCATCGCCCGCCTGCATGTGCGCACCATGGATCAGTTGGACAGCCTGTTGGACCGAATCAACGGGTACGCCGAAACCAACACCGCCATCGTCAAGAAAACCCCGGTGAAGCGGCGGTTGCCGCCGTTGACCGACTGACCGACGGCACACCGCACAAACCTGTGGGAGGGGGCTTGCCCCCGATAGCGGAGTGTCAGTCAACACATCGGAGACTGACACACTGCCATCGGGGGCAAGCCCCCTCCCACAGTAAATTGCGGTATAGCTCCGGACCTATGGCGCTGCAGATGGCAGTCTCACAGCCGACAGCTATCTAACTGATGCGCTGCGATCCAAATGTGGGAGGGGGCTTGCTCCCGATGGCGAAGTGCCAGTCAACACATCGGTGACTGACACACTGCTATCGGGAGCAAGCCCCCTCCCACAGTAAATTGCGCTATGGCTCCGGACCTGTGGCGCTGCTGCTGGCGGTCTCACAGCCGACAGCTATCTAACTGATGCGCTGCGATCCAAATGTGGGAGGGGGCTTGCCCCCGATCGCGGAGTGTCAATCAGCACATCGGAGACTGACACACTGCCATCGGGGGCAAGCCTCCTCCCACAGTAAATTGCGCTAAGGCTCCGGACCTATGGCGCTGCTGCTGGCAGTCTCACAGCCGACAGCTATCTAACTGATGCGCTGCGATCCAAATGTGGGAGGGGGCTTGCCCCCGATAGCGGAGTGTCAGTCAGCACATCGGAGACTGACACACTGCTATCGGGGGCAAGCCCCCTCCCACAGTAAATTGCGGTATGGCTCCTGAGCTGTGGCGCTGCAGTTGGCAGTCTCACAGCCGACAGCTATCTAATCTGATGCGCTGCGATCCAAATGTGGGAGGGGGCTTGCCCCCGATAGCGGAGTGTCAGTCAGCATATCTGAGACTGACACACTGCCATCGGGAGCAAGCCCCCTCCCACGTTAGTTCTGCTCCAGTCGTGAATTCAGTCCTGAAGGGCTTTCGCTGCCGCGAGCAACCCCTGGAATTTGCGATAGCGCGCCGCCAACACAGGCTGATGCCGCTCATCAGGCACATACCGCATCTTCACCGGCATACCCGCCGCCAGCAGATCCGCGCCCTGCCCGATGGCCATATACCCCAATTTCGCCGCCCCAATGCACGCACTCAATTCGCTGCCGTGCAACGTAAAGACTTCCCTTTGCAGAATATTGGCCAGCAATTGCGCCCAATACTCACTGCGCGCCCCTCCGCCTACGAGCGCAAAGGACTTGACCTCGGCACCGGTCGATTGCACCGCGCGCCAGGCGTCGAGCAGGCCGAAACCCACGCCTTCCATCACCGCGTAGCCGAGCATCGCCGGCGTGCAGTCGTGGCCGAGGCCCATGAAGCCGCCGCGCAGCAAGGGGTCGTTATGGGGCGTGCGCTCACCCGCCAGGTACGGCAGGAACAACGGCGTGGACAACGGTACCCCCTGCTCGATGGGCAATTGCGCCTGCACCTGGTCCAACAGCGTTTGCTCATCCGGCAGGCCCGTCAGGCGTGTTACCCAGCGCAGGCAACTGGCACCGGCCAGCATCGCGCCCATGGTGTACCAGCGCTCGGGCAGCGCATGGCAGAAGCTGTGAACCGCACTGGCCGGGTTGCCGGCGGCGTGGTCGGTAATCGCGACAATCGCCGCGCTGGTGCCCAGGGTGATAAAGCCGTCACCGGCATTGATTGCACCGATACCCACCGCCGCCGCCGGGTTATCCCCGCCGCCACCGGCGATGACCACCTGCGGCGACAAGCCGAGCCCGACCGCCGTTACACAGGCACTCGCGCTGCCGCCTTCCACCAGCCTGGGCATTTGCGCAGGCGCCAGGCCGGTGGCGCGCAGCATCGGGGTAAACCATTCACGCTGCGCCACATTCAGCCACAGGGTGCCGGCGGCATCCGACATCTCGCTGATGCGCTCGCCACTCAGGCACAGGCGCAGGTAATCCTTGGGCGACAGCACGCAATCAATCGCGTTGAACACCTCAGGTTCATGCTGTTGCAGCCATAGGAGCTTGGGCGCGGTCAACCCGGCCATCGGCAAGCTGCCCGTGACCTCGGCATGCTCGACGCCCAGTTGCTGCGCCTGCACTACCGCGCGGGAGTCGTCCCACAGGATGGCCCGGTACAACACGCGGTTGTCATCCCCGAGCAATACCGCGCCGTGCATCTGCCCCGACAGGCCGATACAGGCCACGCGGGCAAACGCCGCATGCTCGCGCAGCTGTTCCAGCGCCTGTAAACACGCGTGCCACCAGTCTTGGGGCGCCTGTTCGGACCAGCCTTCATGGCGACGCGATACGCTCAAGCGCATGCCCGCGTGGGCCAGCACCCTGCCGTCGAGATCCATGAGGATGGCTTTGAGTTCCGAGGTGCCAAGATCAATACCGAGGGAAACGGGACGGTTCATACGTAGGTGGGTCCAGTCAGTCACAGCCGCAGGAATTGCGCACCTGCAAGCGTGGCGCCAGGCGCACGCTGTGCTTGGGTGCAGTGGGGTTCGCCATGCGCTGCAGCAACAGCTCGACGGCGCGTGCGCCCAGTTGCTGCACCGGCTGTGCGATCAGGCTCAAGCGCGGCAGGAAAAAATCCGCCCATTCGAAATCATCGAACCCGACCAGGGCCATTTGCCCCGGCACGTCGATGTCGGCGTCACGCAGGGCCTGCATGGCGCCCAGGGTCATCAGGTTGTTGCCGGCCATGATGGCGGTGGGCGGCGCGGCCAGGCTCAGCAACTGCACGGTGGCCTGGCGTGCCGGCTCGGTGTTGGAGCCGCCATTGACCAGCAACTGCGGATCAAACACCAGCCCCACCGCCTGCAACGCAGCTTTGTACCCGGCCACACGCTCATCCGTGGTACTGAACCCGGCACGCCCAGCAATGAAAGCGATACGGCGATGCCCATGGGCAATCAGGTGTTCAATAAGGGCCTGGGTCGGCTGCGCATTCTCCACCCCGACCTGATCGAACTGCTCACTCATCATGCGATCCACCAGCACCGCGGGAATTGCATTGGCGCGCAGATAATCCAGGGCCAGCGAGCCGTTCGACGGCGCCAGCACAATGCCGTCGACCCGCCGCTGATGCAGCGCGGTGACGACCCGCAATTCCTGCTCCGGGTCGTCGTGGGTGTCGACGAACAGCATCATGTAGCCGTGCCTGGCGCACGCGGTTTCAATCGCGTGCACGGTCTCGCTGAAGTAATGGTTGGACAGCGCCGAGATCGCCACGCCAATCGTATTGGTGCTCGACCGCGCCAGTGAACGCGCCAGGGTGTTGGGCGCGTAGCCCAGCACCTGGATCGCCTGCTGCACCGCCTGCACCGTGGCCGGGCTGACCTTGCGCGTACCGTTGAGCACATGGGACACCGTCGACGTCGACACCCCGGCCCTGCGTGCCACGTCATCCATGGTGACCATGGCGCTATCCTCTAGGCTCAAGACTTCAGTGTTTGCTCGACCAGCCGCTGTAGCTGCCCACGTTGTCGCGGGTGATCAGCTTGGGCGTGAGCAAGGTCAACGCTTGCGCGGGGGCTTTGTCGTTGAGCAGGTCATTGCCCACATCCACGGCGGTCTGGGCCATGGCCCACGGGTCCTGGCTGGCGGAGGCCTGGATCTGGGTGTCGGTCTTCAGCGCGTTTTCGATATCCGGCGCGCCGTCCACCGAGGTGATAATGATGCCGCTGCGCTTGAGTTGCTTGGCCGCCAGGTCGCTGCCAATGGCTTGCGGGTCGTTGATCGCGAACAAGCCGTCGATTTTCGGGAAGCGCGTAAGGTAACCCTGCATCGCGTTCAGGCCGCCTTCACGCGAGCCCTTGGCGTCCTGGTCGTCGGACAGCAGCTTGATATCCGGCGCGGAGGCCAGTGCGGCCTTGCAGCCTTTGACGCGGTCGGTCACGGCGGTCACTTGCGGGCCGTTCTGGATAATCACATTGCCTTTGCCCGAGAGTTTATCCACCAGGTATTGGCAGGCCAGCTTGCCGGCTTCGACGTTGTCGGTCTGCACCGTGGCGTTCACGCCCTTGGCATCCACATCCACCGCCACCACGACAATCCCGGCATCCCGCGCTTTCTTGATCGCCGAGGCCATGGCGGACGGGTCGACGGCATTGATCAGGATCAGGTCGACCTTGGAGGAAATAAAGTTGTCGATCTGCGAAAACTGCTTGCTCAAGTCATAGTCGGCCGACACCGAAGTGACCTTGACGTTGGGGTTCAACGCCTTGGCCCGCGCCGTGGCGCCATCGGCCAGCGTGACGAAATACGGGTTGCCCAGCGAACCCATGCTGATGCCCAGGGCCTTGAGTTCACGGGCTTGCACGGCCTGGGACATCAGGGCAGCCAAGGCAATCAGCGGGAAAATACGTTTGACGTTCATGCGGGTCTCTCTCTTGTGATTGTTGTATGAGCCAACTCAGGTACGCGCGCCGGACTGGCGATAGCGATCCAGCGCCACCGCGCCGATGATCACGATGCCCTTGATGATGTACTGCCAGATATCCGACACCCCCAGCAGCACCAGGCCATTGGTGAGCACCGCAATGATCAGCGCACCGATCAGGGTGCCGCCGATGGTGCCGACGCCGCCGGTAAAGCTGGTGCCACCGAGAATCACGGCGGCAATCGCATCCAGTTCATAGGACTGCCCCAGTTGCAGGCCGTTGGCGGCGAACAGGCGCGAGGCGCTCATCACCGCGCCGAGCCCGGCCAGCGCGCCGGACATGGCGTAGACGAACAACAGCACCTTCCACACCTTGATCCCCGACAGTCGCGCCGCTTCCGGGTTGCCACCCACCGAATAGATCTGCACGCCCATCACCGTGCGACGCAGGATGAACCACGACAGCGCCACCACCGCCACGGCAATCACCACCAGCCAGGGCACACCGAGGATGGAGTCATTGCCGATGAAAGCAAACGGCAAGTCGGGGTTGAACACGGTCTTGTCGTCGGCCAAAAGCCTTGCCAGGCCACGCATGGCGGTGAGCGCGCCGAGGGTGACGATGAACGGCGGCAACCGCATGAAGGCGATCAACCCACCGTTGACCAAGCCCAGCAACAGGCCAAAGCCAATCCCGGCGGCGATGCCGAACATGCCGAACTGCGGCGACATCGACGCCTGCAAAGCCACCACCGCCGACGCCGCCAGGATCGCGCCCACCGACAGGTCGATGCCCGCCGTAAGAATCACGAAGGTCATGCCGGCCGCCAGCACCACATTCACCGAGGCCTGCTGGGTGATGATCGACAGGTTCTGCAGGGTCATGAAGTTCTCGCTGGCCAGGGCGAAGCCCACCAGCAGCAACACCAGCACCGGCAACATGCCCACCGTGCGCATCAGCTCACGCACGCGTTCGGCCTTGCCCACGGTTGTTGCGCTATTGAATTCAGCCATTGGCAGCCACCTGATCGCCACCGGTGGCGAGGTCGATAATACGTTCCTGGGAGATGACGTGACCGGAGGCCCCGCCGACTTCAGCCACCAACTGGCCTTCGCGCATGATCAGCACACGGTCGCAGGTGCCGATGATTTCCGGCAGTTCGCTGGAGATCACCACAATGCCGACACCCGCCTGGGCCAATTGATTGATGATGCGGTAAATCTCGGATTTGGAGCCGATGTCCACGCCACGGGTGGGCTCATCCAGGATCAGTACATGGGGCTTGACCTCCAGCAGCCGCGCCAGCAACACCTTCTGCTGGTTGCCGCCGGACAGCGCGCCCACAGTGACCTTGCCCGAGGCCACGCGAATCGACAGCGACTTGATCGCGTCATTGGCGCGCTGTGCGCCATGGGCGCGATCGAGCACGCCACCGGCCCGCGCATCCGGCACGCAGGCGCACACATTGATGTTGTCGGCCACGCTCATGTCCAGGAACAGGCCCTGGGCCTTGCGGTCTTCGGTGAGGTACACCACGCCGGCACCAATGGCGTCCGCCGGGGTGCGCAGTTGCGTCAGCGTCTTGCCCACCACTTCCAGGGTGCCGCTGGTGCGCGGGTCGGCGCCGAAGATCAGCCGTGCCAGCTCCGTGCGCCCTGCCCCCACCAGCCCGGCAATGCCCAGCACTTCACCGGCATGCAGATCGAAACTGCAGTGGCGCACGCGCTTGCCATCGGCCATGTCGCGCACGCGCATCACTACGTTGCCGGGGTTATAGGCAGCGTGTTCCTTCTTGTAGAAGCCGGACAGGTCGCGACCCACCATCATTTTCACCAGCACGTCGGCCGACAGCGCCGCGCGGGTCAACTCGCCGATATATTGGCCGTCGCGAAGCACCGAGACGCGGTCCGACAGCTCGTAGATTTCGGCCATGCGATGGCTGATGTAGATGATTGCCAGGCCCTGGCTGCGCAGTTGTTTGATCAGCGCGAACAGACGGTCGGTTTCACGGGACGACAACGGCGTGGTCGGTTCGTCCATCACCAGGATCCTGGCGTGGGCATGCAGGGCGCGGGCGATTTCGACCAACTGGCGCTCGGCAATCGACAGGCTGCTGACCTGGGTGGCGCCGGTGAATTCGGCGCCCAGGCGTTGCAGCACCTCCACGCAACCGGCCTGCATGCCCTTGCGGTCGATGGTCCAGCCTCGGCGCAGTTCGCGGCCCAGGTAGATATTCTCGGCCACGCTCAGGTTCGGGCACAGGCTCAGTTCCTGGTAGATCACGGCGATGCCCAGGGCCTTGGCGGTAGCGGGAGTGAAGCTGGCGACGGGTTGGCCGTCGATGCGGATAACGCCGCCGGGATCGGCTTGGTAGGCGCCGGAGAGGATTTTCATCAGCGTGGACTTGCCGGCGCCGTTCTCCCCCATCAAGGCGTGAATTTCGCCGGGGTAGACCTTCAGGCCGACACTTTTGAGCACGCGCAAACCGTTGAAGGTTTTGCTGATGCCCTGCATCTCAAGCAAGGGTTCAAGGCTCATGGATGAGCTCCTGGATTTATTGTTTTTGTTGTCGAGTGCTGCCGACTCTAGTTTAGATACATTTGCTTACGCAAGCGCTTGCGTTGCCAATTATCCGTAAGGTGAAACGTTTCATCAGCGAAGAAACATGTAAATCATTGAAATGCGGACGCTATTGCGTCAAAAGGCCGGCCTCGGCCATCAAAACGCCACAATCTCTGCTATTGTCCAACAAACTCATGTCCTCATCGTCGCGTTCGCGCGGTCTTCTGTGAACATGTTCTGCGCCATCGCCCTGTGCCGATGGCAGGCCTGACGTTCACGGATTACCTGGCAATGGACACCCCCCTACCCGACCCGCCCCAATCACGCGCCGAAAAAATCGTCGAGTTCAAGCGCCAGAAAACCTTGCTCAAGACCGGCGCGCTGCAGGATGCGATCTTCAACAGCGCCTATTTCTCCAGCATCGCCACTGACGAAAAGGGCGTGATCCAGATCTTCAACGTCGGCGCCGAACGCATGCTCGGTTACGCCGCCGCCGATGTGCTCAACCGAATCACCCCCGCCGACATCTCCGACCCAGCCGAACTGATTACCCGCGCCGCCGCTCTGAGCCTGGAACTCGATACGCCGATCACGCCGGGGTTCGAAGCCCTGGTCTTCAAGGCCTCCCGCGGCATCGAAGACATCTACGAGCTGACCTACATCCGCAAGGACGGCAGTCGCTTGTCGGCCATGGTTTCGGTAACGGCGCTGCGCAACCGCCATGACACGATCATCGGTTACCTGCTGATCGGCACCGACAACACCGCGCGCAAGCAGGAAGAAGCCGAGCGCAAAGGCTTCGAACGCGCCCTGGAAGAAAAGAACCTGGAGTTGGAGCATGCCAACCACATGAAGTCGGAATTTCTCGCCACCATGTCCCATGAACTGCGCACACCGCTGAACGCGGTGATCGGTTTTTCCGAGGCGCTCAAGGACGGGCTGGTGGGCGACATGAGCGAGATCCAGCGCGAATACATCGGCGATATCTTCACCAGCGGCCAGCATCTGCTGGCGTTGATCAACGACATCCTCGACCTGTCCAAGGTCGAGGCCGGGATGATGGACCTCGAACTGGAACCCGTGGAACTGGCCGGCCTGTTGGCCAACAGCCTGTTGATCGTGCGTGAAAAGGCCGCCCTGCAGCGCATCCAGTTGACGCTGGACAACCCGCAGGATTTTGGCTGGCTGCAACTGGACCTGCGCAAGACCAAGCAGATCGTCTACAACCTGCTGGCCAATGCGGTGAAGTTCAGTGAGCACGGCAGCACCGTGACCCTGGTGGTGCGTGAAGTCGGGCGTGACCAGGTCGGCCGGGTCCCCGGCGATTGGCCGGTGCAGGGTTTTGCCCTGCCGCCCGGCAGTCACCCGGCATTCCTCGAGCTGAGCGTGAGCGACACCGGTATCGGCATCGCCCCGGATGACATGGGCAAGTTGTTCAAGGCCTTCAGCCAGATCGACAGCAGCCTGGCGCGCAAATTCGAAGGCACCGGCCTGGGGCTGGCGATGGTCAAGCAGTTGACCGAACTGCACGGCGGCAGCGTGGCCGTGGCCAGCCGCGAAGGCCTGGGCGCGCGTTTCGTCGTGTGGCTGCCGCTGCACCGGATTCCGGAGGCCGCATGGCCGATATCCTGATCATCGAAGACAACGAAGCGAATATGCGCCTGGCGCGCCTGCTGCTGGTCAGTGCCGGGCACAACGTGCAGTGGGCGGCGGATGCCGAAAGCGGGCTGACCCTGGCCCGCGTACAACAACCGGCGCTGATCCTGATGGACATCCAGTTGCCAGGCATGGACGGCCTGGCCGCGACCCGCTTGCTCAAGCAAGACCCGCTCACCGCGCATATCCCGGTGATCGCCCTCACCGCCATGGCCATGAAGGAAGATCGGGAAAAAACCCGCCTGGCCGGTTGCGACGCCTACGTCACCAAGCCCCTGCGCTACAAGGAGCTGTACCAGGTGATCGACACCCTGCTGAACCCGACCATCACACCTCCCGCATGAGTTCTCTCCATGGCCAGCTCACCCGCAACCCTGTTGATCGTTGACGATGAACCCCAGGTCCGCAAACTCCTGGAAACCCTGCTGCAGCATGAGGGTTACCAGACCCTGAGCGCGAGCAACGGCGAAGAAGCCTTGCAGTTGGTGGCGCAGCAGCCGCCCGACCTGATCCTGCTGGACATCATGATGCCCGGCATGGACGGCTACGAAGTGGCCACCCAGCTCAAGGCCAACCCCGTCACGGCGAACATCCCGATCATCATGCTCTCGGCCTTGAGCGAATCCAGCGCGCGGGTCAGCGGCCTGGAAACCGGCGCCGAGGAGTTCATCAGCAAGCCGGTCGAACGCGTCGAACTGTGGCTGCGGGTGCGCAACCTGCTGCGGCTCAAGGCCCATGGCGATGAGCTCAAACAACACAGCCTGAGGCTGGAGCAGCAATTGCAACAACGCGGCAGCGATCACACCCAGATGAACGTGCACGACCTGGCCCGGCAAGACCTGGAGAACGACCTGCGCGAGGCGGTCGAACAACACGCGTTTGCCCTGCACTACCAGCCCAAGGTCGAACTGGCCAACGGCGAAGTCTGCGGCCTGGAAGTCTTGCTGCGCTGGGATCGGCCAGGGTATGGCGCGGTATCGCCGGCGGTGTTCGTGCCGATCCTGGAAAACCTCGGCCTGATCGTGCCCGTGGGACGCTGCGTAATTGAGAGCGTGTGCCGACAGATCGCCGCCTGGCAATTGAACGGCCTCGGTGCGATTGAAGTGTCGGTCAACGTCTCGGGGCATCAGTTGATCGAGGGCGACCTGATTGCCGACATCGAGCACATCCTGGTCGAAACCGGCGTTGACGCCCACTGGCTGGAGGTGGAACTCACCGAAGGCTCGCTGATGGAAAACACTGAACACACTATCGCCGCCCTGCAACGCCTGCGCGCCATGGGCGTGAAGATCGCCATCGACGATTTCGGCACCGGTTATTCGAGCCTGGCGTACCTGCGTCGCTTCCCCATCGACACGCTGAAGATCGACATCGCATTTATCCGCGAAGTCACCACTAACCCGCAGGATGCGGCGATTACCCGCACGATCATCGAACTGGCTCACAGCTTGAAGCTGCGCGTCGTCGCCGAAGGGGTGGAAACCCAGGCGCAGCTGGCCTTCCTGAAAGAAGCCGGCTGCGATCAGATCCAGGGCTATCTGTTCAGCCGACCATTGCCGGTGGAGACGCTGGAGCGCTTGTTGCAGGATCGGATCAAATCAGCATGAAACCGTCGCCGGCTTGAGTGGCAACGCGATGCAATCACATTGAACCTGAACCCTGCCGCGGCCCTCAAAACCTGCACAAACCACGGCCCCCGGTGCTCGTTCGATGACATTCATTCTATGGTTGGCCGTACTGGGCGCCGTATTGCTGACCCTCGCCCTCACGTCCTCCTACCTGCGCTGGATGCCGGTGACCACCTCGGCGGTGTGCCTGCTGTTGGGCGTCGCTATCGGCCCGCTGGGTGTGGACCTGCTGGACCTGGACATCAAGGGCTCAGCCCGCTGGATGGAGCACCTGACTGAAGTCGCGGTGCTGTTTTCGCTGTTCGTCAGCGGCTTGAAACTGCGCCTGCCGCTCAGGCACCGCACTTGGCGCATCGCCTTTGGCATGGCCGGGCCGGTGATGCTGCTGACCATCTTCGGCGCCTGCCTGGCGCTGCATTACCTGTTCCAGCTGTCGTGGGGCGTGTCGCTGTTGGTGGGCGCGATGCTGGCGCCCACCGACCCGGTACTGGCCGGCCTGGTTCAGGTCAATAATGCCCAGGACTACGACCCCCTGCGTTTCGGCCTGTCCGGCGAAGCCGGCTTGAACGACGGCACCGCGTTTCCCTTTGTGATCTTCGGCCTGCTGTTCATGCAGCATGGCGGTTTCGATGGCGACTGGTTCGGTGGCTGGGTGCTGAAAAACCTGCTGTGGGCAGTCCCGGCCGGGCTGTTGACGGGGTACTGGATGGGGCGTGGCATCGGTCGTTTGACCTTGCGCCTGCGCCTGATCAATGCCGACAGCACCTTGTCACCCAATGACTACCTGACCCTGGCGCTGATCGCCCTGGCCTATGTCAGCGCTGAAGCCATCGGTGGTTATGGCTTCCTGTCGGTATTCGCGGCGGGCCTGGGGCTGCGCCAGGCGGAGTTCAAGTCCACCGGTTACGCCCAGACACCCGCCGAGCATCTGGCGCAACCGGTGGTCGGTCACCTGGAGATCGAGCCTGAACGGGCCCTGCATGGCGATGTGAGTCAATTGCAGGATACGCAAATCGCGGCCGGCGTAATGATGGGCGACATGCTCGCCTTCGGCAGCCTGGTGGAGCGTTCCATGGAAGTGTTCCTGGTGACCGTGCTGGGCATTGTGCTGGTCAGCCATTGGGATTGGCGCGCACTGGCGCTGGCCGCGCTGCTGTTTTGCGTGATTCGCCCGCTCAGCGTGTTCGCCATGCCGTGGGGCAGCCTGATGGACCGTCGCCAACGCAGCCTGGTCAGTTGGTTCGGCATTCGCGGAATCGGCAGCATCTACTACCTGTTCTACGCCCTCAACCACGGGCTGATCGGCACCAGCAGCGCCGTGGCGGTGAACCTAACGCTTTCGGTGATTGCGTTGAGCATCATGGTGCATGGTTTGAGCACTCAGCCGATGCTGGTGTGGTACGAACGGCGCACCGCGCAGAAACAGTGAAACCTGGGGCGCGCCGCCGGATCAGTGCTGATCTTCGGTATTGCCGACGTCCGCCGCTTCATCCAGATCGTTGAGCGGCACCTCGGCATCGTCCATCAATGAGCCCGGGTCTTCATTGCCCGGATCGTTGAGTTCTTCGTCCAGTTCTTTTGACATGACTGTCTCCTCTAACCGCCCTGGGTATCGATATCGGCATCGGTTTCAGACTTTTGCTCAGGATCAGGCTTGAAGTCCGGACTGTAGTCGTTTTCCTGGGCATCCGGGTCGCTGGCCGGGGTCGGGTCCTTGGGTGCATCGGCGGCGGTGCCGGGGGCCGGCTTGCCGGCGTCGATCGCCGGGTCGTTGCGGTCAGTGGTCTGGGGATCGTGATCTGTGGTCATGGCGCACCTCATTGCAGGCTTGCGGGGAATCTGTACCCCGTAAAGCTAAGGCGCTGGGTTAACGGGTGAAGTTCCGTCCGATTGCTCAGCGCAATGGGTTGTCGACCTGGATGTAAAAGGCATAAATGCCCAACACCAGCCAGAACCCCATGAACAACCACGGCGCGCGCATGGAGAACAGCAGGGACTTGCGATAGCCCTTGTGGGTGGACTCCATTTCGGAAAACAGCGGCGACTCGTCATAGGCCAGGCCCATCACCGGCTCACTGCGCAGCAACTCGCTTTGCTTGTAGTGCCAGTGATCGATGATCTCGTACGCGGCGCGGATGCCGGGCCAGGCGTTGAGTGAGCTGAGAATGCCCAGGGCGGCGAGAATCGCCGGCACCACCAGGGTGAACAACTTGCCCCACTCCGGGTTCAGATTGCCCATGCCGGAGACGAAGGCAATCACCAGGAATGACTGGGCGGTGAGGTAGGCGTCGGTGCGGTTGGCCAGGATGCTGGTTTCGTACTGGATCTCGCGACGATAGAAGTCGAGGCGATCCTTGGGCGAACCGAAGATCTTGGCGTTGTGCTCGCTGTGGTCGGTCAACGCCGCTTCCGGGGTGTTGGGCGAAATGATTCTGGGCACGATGCGGCTCCATCCGGTTTCAAGGCTCATTAGAAGAAGCGGACCTGGGTGAAGTTCAAGTTCGTCGCGCACCAAATCAGAGCACCCCCCGCCCCCCGTAGGAGCGAGCTTGCTCGCGAAGATCGTCAACAATGACGCGCCAGTCTGCTTGAACCCATTACCCGTGCGTTCTTCGCGAGCAAGCTCGCTCCTACAGAGGATTTACCGGTAGTGACTGCCGTTTCCGGCACAAGCCTTGCTTAATCCATTCATCCGCCGGTAAACAGGAGCATTCGTTACCCCCCGACCCAGAGCCGACTCCATAAGAAAGTAAGGACCAAGCCTGTTGGCACCCTTAGCCACAGGCTCATAAGAAAAGCGTTTTTAGCGGCAGTGCCACCCAAGCAAGCTGCCAACCAAGCAAGGCTGGGCACTGACAAGGTACTGGAATGGCTCGATCTTTCTTCGATGAAATGAATGATGCAGACGGCGCCTGCCGTGCGCATTATCAGGATTTCTCCCGCTGGCTGGCCAATACGCCGCCGGAACTGCTGGCCCAGCGTCGCCGTGAAGCGGATTTGCTGTTCCACCGCGCCGGGATCACCTTCACCCTGTACGGCGACGAGCAAGACACCGAGCGCCTGATCCCCTTCGACATCATCCCGCGCAGCATTCCCGCCAGCGAATGGAGCGTGATCGAGCGCGGCTGTATCCAGCGGGTCACCGCGTTGAACATGTTTCTCGCCGATATATACCACGACCAGCGCATCATCAAGGCCGGCATCATCCCGGCAGACCAGGTGCTGGGCAATGAGGGCTATCAGAAGTCGATGGTCGGGCTGGACCTGCACCGCGACATTTACTCGCACATCTCCGGCGTCGACCTGGTGCGCGACGGCGACGGCACCTACTACGTACTCGAAGACAACCTGCGCACCCCCAGCGGCGTCAGCTACATGCTCGAAGACCGCAAGATGATGATGCGCCTGTTCCCGGAAGTGTTCGCCAGGCAGCGCATCGCGCCGGTGGACCACTACCCCAACCTGCTGCTCAAGACCCTGAAAAGCGCCAGCCGCCTGGACAACCCCAACGTGGTGGTCCTCACCCCAGGGCGCTTCAACAGCGCCTTCTTCGAGCATGCCTTCCTGGCTCGGGAAATGGGCGTGGAGCTGGTGGAAGGCGCCGACCTGTTCGTGCACGAACTCAAGGTATTCATGCGCACCACCGACGGCCCCAAGGCGGTTGATGTGATCTACCGGCGCATCGATGACGCCTTCCTCGACCCGCAGGCGTTCAACCCCGACTCGATGCTCGGCGTGCCCGGCCTGGTGGCCGCCTATTGCGCGGGCAACGTGGTACTGGCCAACGCCATCGGCACCGGCGTGGCCGACGACAAGTCGATCTACCCCTATGTGCCGGCCATGATCCGTTTTTACCTGGATGAAGAACCCATCCTGCAGAACGTCCCGACCTTCCAGTGCCGCAAGCCGGATGAACTGTCCCATGTGCTGGCCAACCTTGCGCAACTGGTGGTCAAGGAAACCCAGGGCTCGGGCGGCTACGGCATGCTGGTGGGCCCGGCGTCCAGCGCTGCCGAGATCGAGGACTTTCGCCAGCGCATCAAGGCGCGTCCCCATGCCTATATCGCGCAACCGACCCTGAGCCTGTCCACCTGCCCGACCTTCGTCGAAAACGGCATCGCGCCGCGGCATATCGACCTGCGCCCGTTCGTGCTCTCGGGCAAGGAAACCCGCCTGGTGCCCGGCGGCCTGACCCGTGTAGCGCTCAAGGAAGGCTCGCTGATCGTCAACTCGTCGCAAGGCGGCGGAACCAAGGACACCTGGGTGGTGGAGGGCTGAGTATGTTGAGTAGAACCGCCGCAGATCTGTATTGGATGTCCCGCTATCTTGAGCGCGCCGAGAACCTGGCGCGCATGCTGGAAGTCAGTTATTCGCTGTCGTTGATGCCCCAGGCCGGGCGCAGCGATGGGCTCGATGAACTGGCGATGTCGCTGCTCAGCAGCGGCACGTTGGACAGTTACCTTGAGCGCCATCAGCAACTGGACGCCGGGCGCATGCTGCACTTTTTCGCCCTGGATGAAGAAAACCCGGCCAGTATCTACAACTGCCTGCGCGCTGCCAGGGGCAATGCCCATGCCGTGCGCGGACGCATCACCGCCGACATGTGGGAAAACCTCAACGCCACCTGGCTGGAAATGCGCAGCATCGCCGCCGGCGGCCTGGCGCGGCATGGCATCAGCCATTTCTGTGACTGGGTCAAGCAACGCTCGCACCTGTTTCGCGGCGCAACCTCCGGCACCATCATGCGCAATGACGCCTATCGATTCATTCGCCTGGGCACCTTCGTCGAACGTGCGGACAACACCCTGCGCCTGCTGGATGCGCGCTATGAGATGTTTGGTGAAGAGTCCGAAGAAGTCAGCGACGTGTCGGCACGCGGCTATTACCAGTGGAGCGCCCTGTTGCGCGCGCTGTCCTCGTTCGAAGCCTATACCGAGCTGTACCCGAATGCCTTGAACGCCCGCTCGGTGTCCGAGCTGCTGCTGTTGCGCAGCGACGTGCCGCGTTCACTGCATGCGTGCATCGAGGAACTGAGCCACATCCTCGCCGACCTGCCCGGCAGTTACGGCCGCACGGCGCAGCGCCTGGCCGCCGAATTCGAGGCGCGCCTGCGGTACACCGGGATCGATGAGATTCTGGAAGACGGGCTGCACACCCGGCTGACCGACTTCATCGACACCGTGCGCGAACTGGCGCGGGCGATACAAAGCTCCTACCTGGAAGTGGTCTGACACTCAACCCAGTACCGCCGTCTGTAGGAGCGAGCTTGCTCGCGAAAAACGTCAACGATAACGCGTGCTTCCTGAATGAACGCGGTGCCTGTGAGTTTTTCGCGAGCAAGCTCGCTCCTACAGCGGGTATCAGGGCAAGCCCTCCCACATTTGAATGGCGGTGAGTCCCTCAGGTCGTTGGCGACCACCATTTGGGCATCAACTGCCTCACCCGCGCCTCACCAAAGCGATCATCGATCAACATCACCACACCCCGATCATGTTGACTGCGGATCACCCTCCCCGCTGCCTGCACCACTTTCTGGATACCGGGATACAAATAGGTGTAGTCATAGCCCGCGCCGAAGATCGCGCCCATGCGCGCTTTCATCTGTTCATTCACCGGATTGAGCTGCGGCAGGCCCAGGGTGGCGATGAACGCGCCGATCAGGCGTGCACCGGGCAAGTCGATGCCTTCGCCAAAGGCGCCACCCAGTACCGCAAACCCCACGCCCTGGCTGTGCGGGGTGAACTGGTCCAGAAAGGCCTGGCGTTCAGCTTCGGCCATGCCTCGCGACTGCAGCCACAGCGCAATCTGCGGGTGCCGCTCGGCCAGCAGCTGCGCGACTTGTTGCAGGTAATCGAAGCTGGAGAAAAACGCCAGGTAGTTGCCCGGCTGCGTGGCGAACTGCCGGGCGATCAGTTCCACGATGGGTTCCAGCGACGCCTGGCGGTGCACGAACCGCGTGGAGATGCGGTCGACGATGCTCACCTGCAGTTGCTCGGCCTTGAACGGCGATTCGACGTCAACCCAGGCGGTGTCCGGCGGCAACCCGAGCAAGTCGGCGTAGTAGTGGCGCGGGCTGAGGGTCGCGGAGAACAGCACGCTGCTGCGCGCGGCTGTCAACCTGGGGCGAATGAACTCGGCCGGCACCACGTTGCGCAGGCACAGGGTCGAGCTGCTGCGCTTGGCGCTGAACTGGCGTTTGCTGATATCGAAGATGAAGTGTTCATTGAACAGCTCGGCCACCTTGTTAAATTGCAGCGCCTCAAAGTAAAAGGCCTGCAAGTCGCCACTGAGGGCTTCGGGGTGGTCGTTGAAATAGTCGCCCATGGCGCTGGCACACTGGCTCAGGGCCTGGAGCAGCTTGTCGGGTTTGGCCGCGTATGCCTGATACGGCGCCAGTTGGTCCTTGTGCAGCGCATTCCACTCACGGTTCAGGCGCTGCAAGGGCTTTTTCAGCGGCTCGGGGGCGCTGTCGCGCAGCGTCTTGAGGCTGTACTGGTCGAGGCTGGCGCTGTACATCGAACGCGCGCGCTCGACCAGATTATGCGCCTCGTCGACCAGCACCGCGACGCGCCACTGATTGAGCTGCGCAAGCCCGAAGAGCATGGCGCCGAAGTCGAAATAGTAGTTGTAGTCGGCAACCACCACGTCGGTCCAGCGCGCCATTTCCTGGCTCAGGTAATACGGGCAGACGTCGTGGGCCAGGGCCACCTCCCGCAGGTGACGCTGATCGAGCAGCCGCACCCTGGCTGCCGCCTGGCGGGCGGCGGGCAAGCGATCGTAAAAGCCCCTGGCCAGCGGGCACGAGTCGCCGTGGCAGGCTTTGTCCAGGTGCTCGCAGGCCTTGTCCCGGGCCACCAGTTCCAGCACCTGCAGGGACAGCTCGGGGCTGCTGTCGTAAAGGACCTGGGCGGCATCCAGCGCCAGCTTGCGGCCCGGGGTCTTGGCGGTGAGGAAAAACACCTTGTCCAACTGCTGCGGCGCCAGGGCCTTGAGCATCGGAAACAGCGTGCCGACGGTCTTGCCGATGCCGGTCGGCGCCTGGGCCATCAGGCAACGGCCGGTGCTCACCGCCTTGTACACCGATTCGGCCAGCGAACGCTGACCGCTGCGAAACTCGGCATGGGGAAACGCCAAGCCTTGCGCGTCACGGTTGCGCGCCTCACGGTGTTGCATCTGCTGGTGGGCCCAGTCGAGAAACAGCGCGCATTGCTGCTTGAAGAAGCGCTCCAGGTCCGGCGCGGCAAAGCACTGCTTGAGCAGGGTCTCGCCCTCGCCGACGATATCGAAATACACCAGCGCCAGCTCGATCTCATCGAGCCCCAGTTTCTGGCACATCAGCCAGCCATAGACCTTGACCTGGGCCCAATGCAATTGCCGATGGTTGGCCGGCTGGGCCTTAAGGTCGCCGCGATAGGTTTTTACCTCTTCGAGGCGGTTGCTGTCCGGGTCGTAGCCGTCCGCCCTGCCCCGCACCTTGAGTTGCTCGTACTCGCCCTCGAGCGCGACTTCGTTCTGGTAATGCGCGCTGCGCCGCGACGCCACCGTGCGATGGCCGACGATGCCTTCCTGGGCACTGGGCGACGGAGTAAAGCGCAGGTCCAGGTCACCGACCTTGGCGGTAAATTCGCACAACGCGCGCACCGCGACGCTGTAGCTCAAGCGGGCTCTGCCCAGCGCACATAGCAGACCGTGACCGGCATCTGGTACTCGCCGCAGAACTCCAGCCAGCGCAGTTGGTTGTCCTGCAGGCGGTCGCCAGGGCCCTTGACCTCGATCATGCGGTAGGTCTTCTGCGCCGGCCAGAACTGGATCAGGTCGGGCATCCCGGTGCGGTTGGCGCGGATATCCAGCAGCAGCCGCTCGAACCAGTAGCGCAAGTGTTCGGCCGGCAGGCACGTCAGGGCCTGCTCCAGCAGCTCTTCGCTGAGCAGGTTCCAGAACACAAAGGGCGATTGAATGCCCCATTTGTCCACGTAACGCTGGCGAATGGTGGTCTTGTAGCGCTCGTCCCGCAGTTGCTCAAAGCACGTGCTGAATAACTCGGTTCGGCGCTGATGAAAGTCCTCACTGTGCAAGTCGGCAGGCCCGCGCTGGAACGGGTGGAAAAACGCGCCCGGCAGCGGCGCGAAGATCACGTCCCAGCACAGCAGGCCGAACAGCGAATTGATCAGGCCGTTTTCCACGTAATGCACCGGCGCGTCGGGCTCGCTCAGGTGGACCTGCACACAATATTCCACCGACATCAGCGGTTGCGGCGGCGTCAGTGCCAGGTCCAGGCGCGTGACGGCTCGCGGCTTGGCCTTGGGCACTTTGGGCTCACCCAGCTTGCGCCGCAGACGCGGCACTACGCGCAGAAGGTGTTGCTGCTCGGCGGCGCTTTGCGGTGCCTGTTGCGCCGCCACGGCCAATGCCAGGGCCTGTGCATAGGCCTCCTGGCGCTCCAGCACGCGGATCAGCCGCGCACGCGCGCCGGGATAGGCGCAGCCACGATAGATCTGCTCGGCCACGCTCAACTCAGCGCTGCGCTCGCAGTATTGGCCGATCTGGAACAGCAGTTTGGCGCGGCGTTTTTCCAGCCAGGGGTTGTCGGTGTGCAGCGTGGCGATGTGCGCCAACACCGTTTCCAGCGCCTGGCCCGCCTCGAAAGCCTGCTGGCACTGGTGCAGGAACAAGAAGCCCTCGACGTCGGCGCGGCTGCGCAACCCTCGGGACTCGGCGCAGAACGCGACCTTCTCGTAGGTGTAGATCCCCAGGTCCGCCAGCACGAACTCCGACCAGTCCTGATACAGGTTGCCGAAAAACATCAGGCGCAAGCGGTCGCACAACGGCATCACCGTCAGGCTGTAGAGCACGTCTTGCAGGTCGGGGCACCAAAGGGCGAAGCTGCGGCTTTCATTGAACTGCGCCGCCAATGGCGCCAGCCAGTCGGTTTTGCGGCCCCTGGGGTGCTCGATCCAGGGCTTGAACGCCGCGAGCAGCTCGCCTTTTTGCAGCACGCCGAACAGCTTTTCAAAGCCCAACGGGCATTGGTCCTCGACCCAACCGGACGCCAGCAGTGGTTGCATGGCCGCGTGCGGACAGCCGATTTCCAGGTAGTTGAGCTTTGCCCCACGAAAATGCACGCCCTTGCGCATGACCATGCGCACCAATAACGCTTGTGACGCCTGGGGCAACCTGTCGAATTGCTGAATGAACTGCAATTCGTCAGGGTCGAGCAGATCGGCATAGCGCTGCTCCAACCACATCAGCACTTGGCGGAAGTTGTGCAGGTAATACAAGGGGTCTTCGAGGGGGTGGCTCATGGCACAACGCGGTCAACTACTGGTTATGCATACAGAGTGACGCTGCAAACGGTTTGTTGCAATCAGTAATAGATAAATGGCGCCTGCAACTTTTTGAAAAAAAGCGATCAGATGAGGGAGCTGATCGCGTAACATTTATGCCTCGCAGCCAGACGCTGCGGGACTTTTCAGGGTTAAAGGTAAGGGTAATGAACATGAAGAATTTGGGTCTTCCGCTGGTTGCACTCACTTTTCTGGTATTGGCCGGTTGCTCCACGCAAACGGTGGTCACGTTGCAAAACGGCACACAGTATCTGACCAAGGACACACCCAACGCCAAGACCGCCGACGGCTTCTACGAATTCACCGACATCGCCGGCAAGCGTATTCGTATCAAGGCCGATGATGTGGCGACGGTGCGCAAGGAACAATAATTTCAGGCTGGCCTATATCAAATGTGGGAGGGGGCTTGCCCCCGATAGCGGTGTATCAGCCTGCTTATAGGTAGCTGACCCACCGCTATCGGGGGCAAGTCGAATCGTCGCACCGCCCCTCCCACAGTTTTAACCGCGTTCCAATAGTCAGCCGATCATAATCCCCTCCCCCGACACACTGCTCACCCCCACCAGCGTCACCGAGTCGGCACCGAAGCTGATCACGGTATCCCCGCCGACCAGCTTGGCATGATCGCGATAATCCGCGCTGCCCTGCACGTCCGTGAAGACCAGCTTGTCCGTCGCCTGGTAGCCCACCACGCGATCATTGCCAAAGTGCCCGCTGAACAGGAAGGTGTTATGCCCGCTGCTGTCGCGGATCGTGTCATTGCCTTTGCCGCCCTCGATAAAGTCCGCGCCCTTGCCGCCCTGGATCAGGTCGTCGCCGTGACTGCCGATGATGAACGTATCGCCCTTGTGCGCCTCGGCATTACGGTTGAGGTCTTGCACCCAGGTGGTGGCCCGCGCGGGGTCGGACAGATTGGCGACGATCACTGTGGAGTCGCGGGTCATCTGCTCATAGAAGCCGGAGTCGAGAATGCGCGTCATGCCATCGCCGTAGCCGGTGGGCAAGTGTGACACCCAGGTCGGCAGGTTGAGGATGGAAAACGGCAGCACGTTCCACAGCGATGACGCGTAGTGGTCGTTGAAGCTGACGATATTGTCGGTGGTGGACTCATGGGGTTTGTCGTGCACGCCCAGGGACGACAGGTTGAACGATGCGCCATCCAGCGCACGGAACACCGGGTCATTTTCGTAGCCCACGTTCAGCACCTTGTCACCGCCACTCTGGGTCGGCGAGGCATAGGCCACATAGTTGGCGTCCTTGTAGAAGCCCGACCATTTGCTGTCGCTCAAGTCGGCCATGCTGTTGACCGCCAGCCCACCTAGGCTGTGACCGCTGACCAGTACGTCCTGGCCGTTGAGGCCATGGGCACCGGCAAATTCGGCAACGTTCTTGAGCAAGCCGCCGAAGGCTTCGCCGACGTAGTTTTTCGCGTAGTCCTTGGGCCCGAACGCGGCGAGCAGGTCGCTGATGACATCGCCGATTGAATCGCTGATCAGGTTTTCCCGCGGCCCGGACGTGCCGCGAAAACCGATACCGATTTCCAGCAACTTGCCTGCGTCATCGTACTTGCCCAGCACTTCGACCTGGGCCGTGGTGTAGCCGGGCTTTTCGCCGAAAAACGTCCCCCGGGCGTCGACCTTGCCGGTGTAGCCGAGGCTGCTGGCGCTGATCGGCGTCCAACCGGCTTGCTGCACCGCGTCGAGGGCGGCTTTTTCCGAGTCCGGGTTCCACGGAATGCCGGGAATGACCCCTTGGGAGTCGGTACTGCCCAGCAGGGCCTGCACCAGCGTGGCCGGTAAACCCAGGCCCAGGCCGTTGTGCTGATACCCCACGGCGTAGCCATTATCCAGGTTGTGATAAGCATACAGCGTGATCGCCATCGCATCGGCGAACAACGTCTTGGAGCCCTCGGTCCCGAGGTTTTTATAGTCAAAGATACCCATGGCACTGCCTCTCTGTTGTTGGATTTGTCGAGAAAGCGAAAACACCTTTTGTCCATTACCACCTGTAGGAGCGAGCTTGCTCGCGAAGATCGTCAACGATGACGCGCTCTACCTGAACAACCGCGCCGCACTTGAGTTTTTCGCGAGCAAGCTCGCTCCTACAGTGGTTTTTAACGCGTCAGAACGCCCAGTCCAGGCTCAAACCGACGCCATGCACTTTCTCCTTGCTGGCCAGCAAACCGTTGTAGTCGAAGTTCACCCGCGCATCCTTGCTCAACGCCAGGCTCACCCGTGCCCCGACCAGGGCGGCATCGCGCACCATCGGCGCGCTTTCCACCGCGAACGAAGGGCCGCCGGAGGCAAACGCCAGGTGCTGCTCGGCGTCCGTGCTGCTCAGGTTGTGCTGCCAGCCCAGGGTGCCGGACACTTCCAGTTGCTGATGATCATTGACGTTGAAGGTTTTCAAGGCACGCACACCCAGGGTGCTCAGCACCAGGTCGCGGCTGTCGTCGCCACTTTTCAGCGCAGCGGCATCGCCCTTCTCTTTGAAGCTGTCGGTGTCCAGGTGCACGTAGGCCAGGTTGGCGAATGGCTCAAGCGCCAGGGGTTGCAGGTTGATGCGGTACGCCGCCTCGGTGAACACCTGGGTGCTGTGGGCATCGACCTTGGCTTTCTGCTTGCCGCTGACGTCGCCGTATTGCAGATCACGCTTCACATCGGCGCGGTGCCAGCTGTAGGTTGCGCCGCCACTCAGGCGCCAGGCGCCGATTTCATGCCCGGCATAGGCGCCGAAGTGGTAGCTGTCGACCGAGGCACGACTATGGGTGTCGCTGCCCATGTTCAGCGACGTATCGCTGTAGCCGGCCACCAGGCCGATGCGCGTTGCGTCGTCGAGGGCACCGTCCACGCCGGCCAGCATGCCGCCGATGGACGTGGTGTAGCCGGCCGTGTCGCTGCGGCTGTCGGTCTTGCCCCAGGCCCCCAGCGCTTTTACCCACACATTGCCACGGCTGTCGATGGCCTGGCTGGTCGCGCCCATTTCACCGTTGCGCAGGCGCTCGCCGACCGCTTCGCGCACGTAGCGGCTGTCATTGACCAATGCAGTCTCCAGGGCTGGATAGACTTCGCCACTCAGTTGCTGGAACGCGCCCTGTGCCGAGGCCGCCGTCGGGGCCAGCAGCAGGCTTTCATACACGCCGTTGCCCGCGCCCAATTGCTCGGCGGCTGCGGCGACGGCGCGCTGGTTCGGCGTCGCGGCCACGCTGGCGAAGCTGTTGGTGCGAGCCACATCCAGCTGCACACCGCCCGCCGCATAGTTCAACGTGCCGCCGATGAACAGGTAGTCCGGCAGTACCGCACCGAAGCGGCCGGTGAGACCGCCCGCCGCTTGCAGGATGTTGTACTGGCGACCGATCAGGCTTTGCGCCTGGGTCGCGCTGAGCAAGGTCGGGCTGTTTTCCAGGGCCAGGGTCACGGTACCGCCATTGAGCGTGGCGGTGCCGCCGGCGACGATGCGGTCGCTGCGGGTGGGCGACAATTCCACCGCATAAGTCGAGCCTGCATCGAAGGTAACATTGCCCGCTACGTTCAGCGTGCCGATGGAGTTGCCCGGCGCCACGGTGCCGCCGCTTGTGGCGGTCAGCGAGCCGATACGCCCCGAGCCACCGACCACGCCGCTCTGGCTGACGGTCACGTCGGAGGTGAGCGAGCCGTTGATCGCCAGCAAGCCCTGGTTGACCAGGGTCGGGCCGCTGTAGGTGTTGGCGCCGGTCAGCACCAGGGTGCCAACGCCCTGCTTGGTCAGGCCGCCATGCCCGGCGATGTCATTGCTCCACACGTCCAGCCCGCAATGGATGTCGGTGCACACGCGCTGGGTCGGTTTGCCGGCATCCACCACCGCGCCAATGCCCGGCAGGTCCGCGACGAACTGGCCACTGCCATAGGCGCCGTCAATGCGGAACTCGGCCGGAATATCCTCGGCGGTAACGAACATCCCCGGGCCGTTGATCGCCTTACCCAGGTTGATCATGCCCCAGCCATACAGCGAGTCGATGCCCGGCGCGCCAAGGTCGGTGGCGGTGGTCTTGAGCAGCGTGGAGATCTGGTCGCCACTCATGTACGGGAAGCGCTCCATCAGCACCGCCGCACTGCCGGCCACATGGGGCGCGGCCATGGAGGTGCCGTTGAAGTTGGCGTAGTCGTTGGTGAGGTTGTCCAGGTTGGTGCCGTTGATGATCGAACTGAAAATCTTCGTACCCGGCGCCGCTACGCAGAAACTCGCCGCATAGCCACAGCGCGAGGAGAAGGTGCTGATCACGTAGGGGTTGGCGCTCGTGGTGTCCGGGTTCTGCTGCAGGGCCGCCACCGATAGCCAGTTCGGCGCAATCTGCGGCACGAAATACGCCAGGCCCGAGATCGCATCCGGGTTGTTGCGGTTGTAGTCGTTACCGGCGGCAAAGATGGTCAGTACACCGCTGCGGGCCGCGTCGATCGCACCTTGATAGGCACCACCGGCAATCGTGCCGAGGATCGGCCGGATGTTGTTGAACTGCGCCTGGGCTTCATTGACCGTGAAGTTGGGGAACGCCGGATCGCGCCCGCCCTTGGCGTACTGATCGCCGATGCCGATGCCCCAGCTGTTGTTGATAATGCGCGCGCCGCTGGCGACCAGCGCGTCCCAACCGGCTTTGTACACCGCGCCATCGTTGCCCAGGATGATCCCGTCTTCCGGGCCGGGGTCGCCGTTTTCGGCGCTGATGATTTGCGCGTTGAACGCCACGCCATGCATCGGCCCGCCGTCGCGGTTACCCGCCGCAATGCCGCCGACATGGGTGCCGTGGTTGCCCAGCTTGCCGTTGGAGCCCAGGGACGGCGTGCCGTCATAGCGAAACGCATCACCGGCCTTCACCGGGATGTACGGGTCGGTGTACTGGCGGATGCCCTCGGTGACGATCGTCACCACTTTGCCCGGGCTGGCGAACTCCGGATGCTGGGCGTACACCGGCTGATCGAAAATGCCCAGCTTGACGCCCTTGCCGGTGTAGCCGGCGGCATACGCGGTGTCGGCGTGCACGGCGCCCAGGCCCCAGTCGGCCTTGAACTCGTTGCTGCGCCAACTGGCGGCATCGCCAGGCTTGCCGGTTTCCACATAGGGTGCGGCCTGGGCGGTTTGCATGCTTGCTAGGCCGCTGGCCAGGCAGCACAGCAACGCGCCGTATGGCACGCGGCTCAACGCCTTGAGCGGATAGCCCGGCCCTGTGTGGAGGGCAATGGTGAACCCTGACTTGCGTTTTTTCACGGTGACCTTCCTTAGTTTTCTTATTGCCAGTAGGTGAATCACTTTCCCTGTGGGAGGGGGCTTGCCCCCGATAGCGGAGTGTCAGTCGCCGGATGTACCGGCTGACCCACCCTCATCGGGGGCAAGCCCCCTCCCACATTTGTTCTGTGGCGTTCCTTTAGAACTGCCAGTTCAGGCTCAGCCCCACGCCCTGGGTTTTCTCGCGCCCGCCCAATTGGCCGTTGTAATCCAGGTTGACCCGTGTCGACGGGCTCAGCGCCAGGCTCGCCTGCAGTCCTACTAACGCCGCGTCGCGCAGCAACGGTGCGCTGCGCACGGCAAAGGACGGCCCGCCGGCGACAAACGCCAGGTGTTCCTCGGACTCCACCGCCGTCAGGCTGTGTTGCCAGCCCAGCGAGCCGGACAGTTCCAGTTGCTGGTGGTCGTTCAACGCCAGGGTTTTCAGTGCGCGCACGCCAAGGGTGCCGAGCACCGCATCACGTCGGTCATCGCCGCGCTCCAGGGCCGCGGCCGCGCCTTTTTCGTGGAACGCGTCACTGTCCAGGTGCACGTAGGCCAGGTTGGCGAAGGGTTCCAGTGCCAGCGGTTGCAGGTGAATGCGGTACGCCGCTTCGGTGAACAGCTGGGCGGTGCGCGCCTCCAGCTTGGTCTTTTGCTTGCCGCTGACCTCGCCGTATTGCAGGTCACGCTTCACATCGCCGCGATGCCAGCTGTAGGCGCCGCCGACACTCAGGCGCCAGTCGCCCAGCTCACGCCCGGCATAGGCGCCGAAGTGGTAGCTGTCGATGGACGCCGAGGAATGGGTGCCGCCGCCCATGTTCAATGAGCTGTCGCTGTAGCCGGCGACCACACCGACGCGGGTCTGTTCGTCCAGTGCGCCGTCGACACCCGCCAGCAAGCCGCCGAGGGAGGTGGTGGAACCCGCCGTTTCACCGCGCGTGTCGGACTTGCCCCAGGCGCCCAGGGCCTTGAACCACAGGTTGCGTTCACCGGCCACCGGCACATGGCGCAGGCGCTCGCCCACCGCGTCGCGCAGTTGGCGGCTATCGTTGATCAACATCGCGCCCACGGCCGGGTAGATTTCACCGGACAGTTGCTGCAAGCCCTGTTGCGCCGTGGCTATGGAGTCCGACTGCAGCAGGCTTTCGTACACCGGGTTGCCGGCCCCCAACTGCTCGGCGGCCGTGGCGACGGCGCGCTGGTTGCGGGTGGCGGCGACGCTGGCGAAGCTGGCGTCATTGCGCCCCACCGCCAGTTGCACGCCGTTGGCGGCGTAATCCAGCGTGCCGCCGAGGAACAGATAGTTCGGCAGCACCTGGCCGAACTGGCCCTGGATACCGCCGGCCGCCTCGAGAATCGAGTATTGCCGGCCGATCAGGCTCTGGGCCTGGCTCTGGCTTAATAATGTCGGGCTGTTTTCCAGGGCCAGGGTGACCGTACCGCCCCCCAGCACGGCCTTGCCGCCGGCGACGATGCGGTCGCTACGGGTGGGGGTGAGTTCAACTGCATAGGTGGAGCCTGCGCCCAGGTTCACATCCCCGGCCACCTGCAAGGTGCCCACCGAGTTACCCGGCGCCACGCGCCCGCCGCTGTTGACCGACAGCGCACCGATCCGCCCGGAGCCGCCGAGGGTGCCGCTGTCATTGACCGTTACGGCCGAGGTCAACGCGCCGTTCACCGCCAGCAGGCCGCCGTTGACCAGGGTTGGACCGCGATAGGTGCTGTCGCCGCTGAGTACCAGGCTGCCCGCGCCGGATTTGATCAGGCTGCCTTGGTACACGCGGTTCGCCGCTGCCTGATCACGCGCGCTGCCCACGGCGTAGTCGGTCTGGTCCTGCTGGCTGGCGCTGGCGCTCAGGCCGTTCTGCCAGCCCTTGTCGAGCAGGGTTTGCTGCCAGGCGCTGTGCTCGGCGCGGTCTTCGGCCTGGCGCTGGAGCAAGGCCTGGTCGGAGATGCTGTTACTCCACACATCGCCCTGCCCGGCCGCGAGGTTCACGTTCATCGCGCCGAGCAACTGCCCCGGCCCGTGCATCGCCCGGCCCAGATCCGGCACGCCCCAGCCGACGATAGCGTTGGGGGCCTGGGTGATTGAGCCGTCCAGTTGCGTGGCGGTGGTCAACAGTACCTGCAGCGCCTGTTCGTTGGTCATGTAGGGATAGCGCTCCATCACCAGCGCCAAGGCGCCGGTGGCATGGGGCGCGGACATCGAGGTGCCGGATTTCACCCCATAACCACCGTCCGGGATGGTGCTGTTGATCAGCGCACCCGGAGTAGAGATGCACCAGTATTTGGCGATGCCGCACTTGTTGTACTTCTGGTTGTTGGCCTTATCCAGCCCCGACACCGCCAGCCAGTGACCTTCCAGTTCCGGCTGGAAGTACGGCAGCGCCGAGCGCACGCTGGCATTCGCATAGCCGCTGTTGCCGGCGCTGAACACGTTGATCACGCCGGCCTTGGCCACATCCGCCGCCGCGTCCAGCCAGGTACCGCGGTTGTAGTGCTGGGCGTAGGCCGCGTGCAGGTCACCGAGGGTCTGGTAGCTGACGTCCTTGGGTTGGCTGCCCCAACTGTTGTTGATGGCGCGCACGCCGGAATCCACCAGGGCGCTGTACACCGTCTTGAAATACTTGGGGTCCGGGGTCGGGCCGAACAGGAAGCTGTCGTTGGCGTTGGTGTTGCCGACATAGACCTGTGCGTTGTACGCCACCCCATGCATGCCCACGCCGTCGCGCGCCGCGCCCATGGTGCCGGTGACGTGCGTACCGTGGGAGTCGTTGTTCAGGTTGAGCGCGCCCGTGGTGCTGAAGGCACTGCCATCGACGTACGTGCCGCTGGCGGTGACCGGGTGGAAGCGCTCTTTGGACGCCTCGGGGTGATTGGCATCGAACCCCGAATCCAGCGCGCCGATTTTCACACCCTTGCCGCTGATTCCGGCGGCATAGGCTTCATCGGCCTTCATGCGCCCCAGGCCCCAATCGCTCTGGTATTCAGCGGAACGCCAACTGGCGGGGTTACCCGCTTGGCCGGTCTCGGTGTATTGCGCCTGCGCCGCAACGGACAACAGCAGCAATGAGCCTGCGGTGAAGGGTTTGAACCGTGGTGAATCGGTGATCATCCGTACACTCCTGTTTTATTGTTATGTCGTGCCTCTACCGCGTTCGCTCCGGGCCGAAGGCTTCGTCCACCTTGGCCAGGTCGGTGTCGCGCAGGTTGCCCGCGTAGTAATGCAATTTGGTCCAGGCCATCAGGTAGTCGTACCGCGCCTGGGCCAGGTCGCGGCGGGTGCTGTAGAGCTGTTGCTCGGCGTTCAACGCATCGAGGTTGACCCGCTCGCCGCCGAGGATGCTTTGCTTGGTCGACACCACCAGTGCCTCGGCCGAGGCCAGGGCCTTCTGATAGGCGCGCAGCTTGCTCACCCCCGACAGGCACGCACTGAACTGGCGGCGCAGTTCGATCAGGGTTTCGCGGGTCTTGCCTTCCAGTTCGTACTCGGCCTGCTCCATGGCGCGGCTGGCCTGGCGCGTGGAGGCCGAAATAGCGCCGCCGGCATACAGCGGCAGGCTGACTTCGACGCCGATGGTGTTGGTGTCGTAGCGCTGGTTGTAGGTGTTGCCGCTGTCCGATTCCTGCTTGCGCGAACTGGCATAGGCGGTAATTTTCGGCAAGTGCCCGGCGCGGTTGCGCTCCACTTCATAGCGCGCCACTTCCAGGGACTGGCGCTGCGAGGCCAGCACCGGGTTGTTGGTCAATGCCAGTTCGTGCCAGGTGGCGTAGTTGGCCGGGCTCAGGCTGAATGCGGCGAAGCTCTGGTTCAGCGGTGCGAGGTCGTCGATATTGACGCTTTGCACACCGATCAGCGCGCCCAGTTCGCGCAGGGAAGCATCCTGCTCATCCAGGGCCTGGATCTCTTCGGCGGTGGCCAGTTCATAGCGCGATTCAGCTTCCAGGATGTCCGTGCGCGTGCCCTCGCCCGCCTTGAACAAGTGTTCGTTCTGCTGGAACTGCTGCTCGAACGCTTTCTTCTTGGCGCGGGCGATGTCGATCTGGTCCTGGGCGAACAACGCCTGGGTGTAATAGCTCAACACCCGCACCAGCAGGGCCTGGCTCTTGTCGCGAAAGCTCTCGTCGGCGAACAGCGCCTGGGCCACGCCCTTGCGGTAGTTGGCGTAGGCTTCGTAGTCGAACAGCGGCTGTTGCAGGCTGAAGGTGGAACCGTAGCTGTTGTAGTTGCGGTCGTCGCGATAGCTGCCGCCACGGCCGTCGGGCAGGTGCGCTTCGGAATTGTTGCGGCCCTTGTTGTAGTTGTACGACAGCCTCGGCAGCAAGCCGGCGCGGCCGATGGTGCGGTTTTCCAGGCCGGCGTCGCGCTCCTTGATCGCGCCGAGGAACACCGGGTCATTGCGCAGGGCCTGCTCGTACACATCGAACGGGCCCATGGCGGCGTGGGCACTGGCGCAAGTGAACAGCAAGGCGAAGAACACAGGTTTCATGTTCATTCCTCGGTCAACGCGGAGCCGGCGCGGTCCAGCAGCGGCTTGAACAGATAATTGAGCAACGAGCGCTCGCCGGTGCGCACGAACATCTCGGCGGGCATGCCCGGCTTGATCACCAGGCCGTGGAGTGTTTCCAGCGCCGCCTCGCTGACGGTGGTGCGCAGCACGTAATACGGCGCACCGGTCTTTTCATCGAGCATCTGGTCGGCGGAAATCAGGCTCACCTCCCCCGGCACGCGCGGGGTGCGGCTCTGGTTGAAGGCGGTGAAGAGGATGTCCACCGGCAAGTGCGTGCCGACCTTGTCCACCAGGTGCACCGGCAAATGCCCTTCCACCTCCAGGCGCGTGCCTTGCGGCACGATCTCCAGCAACGTTTCCCCCGCCCGCACCACGGCGCCCTCGGTGTGTACGCCGAGGTTGACCGCGATGCCATCGGCCGGCGCGTTGATTTCGCTGTGCTGCAGGTCGAACCCGGCGGAGGTGAGCTGCTGCTCCAGGGTCAGGCTGCGCAGCTGCGCGTCGGCCAATTGGCTGCGCACTTCCTTCTGGTATTCCTCGCTGTGCTGCTGCAATTTGAGGCGCGACTCGACAATACCCTGCTCGATGCGGCCACTCTCGCCGGCGTTCTGCGCCAGGTCCTGCTGCACCTGGGACAACTGGCGCTGGTAGTCCATCAGGCGGTTACGCGGGATGTAGCCGTTGTCGGCCAGCGGTTGCAGGTTGCTCAGTTGGTCACGCAGGGATTGCGCCTGGGCGGTCAGGTCGCTGCGGGCACGGCGCATGCCGCCCAACTGCGACGTGGCGCCGTCGATGCTCGCCCGAATGCCGGCCTGCTCACGGGCAAAGGCTTCGCGGCGGCTGCTGAACAGTTGGCGCTGGCCTTCAAGTACCAGCGCCAGGGCCGGGTCGGGGTTGTCGCTCAGTTGCGCGGGGAAGCTGACGCCGGGCAGATTGTCACGTTCACTCTGCCAGCGTGCGGCGCTGGCCCAGGCCATACGGTACTGGGCTTGCAGCGATTGCACGTCGGCCTGGTGCTGGGTCTGGTCGAGGCGAAACAGCGGCTGGCCTTGTTTCACCACCTCGCCTTCGCGCACCAGAATCCGGCTGACCACGCCGGGGCTGAGGGTCTGCACGGCCTTGCGCTTGCCCGACACCACCACCGTGCCCTGCACCGGAATGCCTTGATCCAGCGGCGCCAGGCTGGCCCAGAGGAAAAACCCGCCGGCGCCGACCACGGTCATCAGCCAGCCCATGCGCACGAAGAAGCGCGCGTCGTGTTGTTCGTAAATCATGCACGTATCCTTACTGCTTGACGCAAAACGTGTAGGAGCGAGCTTGCTCGCGAAAAGCGTACAGGCACTGTGGGTATCCAATCGGAGCGCGTCATCGTTGACGACTTTCGCGAGCCAGCTCGCTCCTACCGCCGGTTTTTTCCCTCGGTGCCTCGTGCTGGCCGGACAACGCGCGCAGCACGTCCTGGCTCGGTCCGAACGCCTGCAACTGGCCTTCGCTGAGCACCAGCAATTTGTCGGCCTGGGCCAAGGCGGAGGAACGGTGCGTCACCAGCACCACGCTGCTGCCCTGGGCCTTCATCTGCATGATGGCGCTGGCCAGTGCTGCTTCGCCGACGGTGTCGAGGTTGGAGTTGGGCTCATCCAGCACGATCAGGCGCGGCCCGCCGTACAAGGCGCGCGCCAGGGCCACGCGTTGCTTCTGCCCGCCGGACAGGCCGCCGCCGTTGTCGCCCAGTACGGTGTCGTAGCCCTGGGGCAGGCGCAGGATCAATTCATGCACCCCGGCCTGTTGCGCCGCCTTCACTACCTGTTCCGGGTCGGCTTCGCGAAAGCGCGCGATGTTGTCGGCGATGCTGCCGCTGAACAGTTCGATGTCCTGGGGCAGGTAGCCGATATGGGGGCCAAGGTCATTGCGGTCCCAGCGGTGAATATCCGCGCCGTCCAGGCGCACGGTGCCGGCCAGGGTCGGCCATACCCCCACCAGCACCCGGGCCAGGGTGGACTTGCCCGAGCCCGAAGCGCCCAGCACGCCCAGCACTTCGCCGGCGCCCAGGTTGAAGCTGACGTGGTGCAGGGTCGCCAGGCGTCGACCGGGCGGGCCGGCGCTGACCTGCTCGAAACTGACCTGGCCCTTGGGCGCAGGCAAGGCCATCTGCTCGCCTTCCGGAGGGAACTCACGCAGCAATTCGTCGAGGCGCTGGTAGGCCAGCTTGGCCGAGCTCCATTGTTTCCATACCGCGATCAACTGGTCGATGGGGCTGAGGACCCGGCCCATCAAAATGGAGCCGGCGATCATCATCCCGGCGGTCATATCGCCCTTGATCACCAAAAAGGCGCCCAACCCCAATACCAGGGACTGCAGGCACAGCCGCAAGGATTTGCTCAGGGAGGTGATCACCGAGCCGGTGTCACTGGCCTGGTTCTGCAAGCCGAGGAACTGCGAATGCACCGCGAACCAGCGCTGGCGCAGCGCACCGAGCATGCCCATGGCCTGGATGGTTTCGGCATTGTGCAGATGGCTGGTGGCCAACTGCGTCGACTGCTGGGAAAAACCGCTGGCGTCACCCAGCGGCTTTTTGGTCAGGTACTCGTTCAGGCAGGCCAGGCCGATCAGCAGCACCGCGCCCGCCGTGGCCAGTACGCCAAGCCACACGTTGAACAGGAAAATCACGAACAGGTAGATGGGAAACCAGGGCGCGTCGAAAAACGCGAACAGCGCAGGCCCCGTAATGAACTGGCGAATGTGGGTCAGATCGCCCAGGGATTGCCCTGCATGCCCCTGCCCGCGTTGCAGGTTGCGTTCGAACGCGGCCTGGTAGACGCGCAAGTTGAAACGTCGCTCCAATTGGCTGCCGATGCGGATCACCACAAAACTGCGGATCACTTCCAACAGGCCAATAAAGGCAAAGAACCCGACGACCATCAGCGTCAACATCACCAGCGTCGTTTCATTCTGGGAGGACAACACGCGGTCGTACACTTGCAGCATATAAATCGATGGCACCAGCATCAACAGGTTAATCAAGGCGGTAAAACAGCCAATGCTGATCAAGATGCTCTTGTATTCACCCAGCGCCTTGAACAAGGGCGCAACAGCTTGGGGCTTGGCCATATTTTCTTATCTTCCCTGAACCCGGATAACGCGCAATAGTTGCCCAACCCCTGATTAAGGCGCGGCCAACTAACAAATGAAGTTATAAGCTTATAACTGGAAACTAAGGCGTGCGTCGCAATGCAACTACCGCACCGGATTTAGTGCGCCCCTCATACTCGCCTTCCGCCTGGCGGTTCAAGTGCGTGATCCCGCTGCCTTCGGCATTCATCAGCCAGATACCGTCCGGGGTGGGCGACCAGGTCAGGGGCTTCTCACCCAGCCATTGCGCCACGCACGCTACATCGCCGCCCAGGCGGTTGGCCTGCTCTTGCAGGTCCAGCGCGCACACCTGGTCACCCTGGTGCAACTGCCAATGCCCCGCCAATTGCGCGGTGCTGGGTAAAACAAGACTGCTCGCCATTGCATGGGTTCCTGCCGACACGATCAAAAGGGTCAACCACTTGGAAAAACGCTGCATCGTCTGGCTCCATCCTGGAACGCGGCGCCTGCGCGCCGCGCTTTACATCACGCCACGATGTCGCTGGCAGCCGCCTGGCCAACGGTGGTGACGAGGAAATCCGCCACGCCGTGCCCGGAGAAGTCCACCGCCAACGTACCCAGGTTGGTACCTGAGGCGTAGGACAGAACTGCGTCGCCGGCATGCCCGGTAAACGCATTGACGAAGGTCACGCCCGCACCCTTGGTGATACCGGACAGGTCGATCTTGTCCGAACCCGAGGTGAAGTCAAAGATCTTGTCTGCGGCCCCTGGCTTGGAGTCGGAACTGGCACCGTACACGAATGTATCGCTGCCGGCGCCGCCCCACAGTTGGTCCGCACCGCCACCGCCGTAGATGAGGTCGTTGCCGGCCCCGCCCTTGATCAGGTTGGCCGCCTGGTTACCAATGATCAGGTCATTGCCCGCACCGCCGAACGCGTTCTCGATGGTGACGCCCTTGGCAATGGACACGTTGCCCACCAGGCCGCCAACGTCGGAGAACGAGGTCGCATTGAGGTTGATCTTCTGGTTCTGAGTAAAGCCGGAGAAGTCCAGGGTGTCGTTGCCGCCACCGTCCCATACCGAGAACACCAGCTTGTCGGCATTGGATGTGGCGCTGAGGAAATCACGCCCGGTGTTGGAGTTGAAACCGTAGGTGGTGTCACCGGCGCGGGTGTTGAGGTTGGCACCGTAGAGCTTCTGGATCGCGGCAATGTCGTCGATCAGCGGACCGGAAGCATAAGCCTCGACCCCGCCCTTGCTGAAGTTCTGGTTGGTGTTGCTCTCGCTCCAGTAACTCATGAGGCTATAGCCACGCGTGTCCTGTCCATAGGTCGCGTCTTTATAGCTTGGGTTGCCGTTCCCGGCGTTGTAGTCGCCAGGGTGAGCCAGGCCCAGGGTGTGACCGATTTCGTGGGTCAGGGTCTGCCGGCCATAGTTGTTCAGGTCCGGCGCCTTGTTCTGCGTGTAGCTGTTGTTGGTCAGGTACCACGAGGTGCCGTCGTAGCCTGCGCCGGTGCCGGGCAGGTAAGCGAACGCCGCCGCGCCGTCCTGGCCACCGCTGTAGTTGCCGAAGGTCATGTGCCCGTCGCCGCCGGAGGCCTTTTCGGTAAAGGTCACGTTGGCCACATCCGACCAGGATTGCATGGCCAGTGCGGCCTGTACTTTCTGCTGGGCGTTGAATTGGCTGAAGCCCGAGATGCCATGTTTGTTCATGGTGCTCTGGGTAGCCGAGGTGAGGAAGGTGTAGGTCAGATCGATCTTGCCGTTGCCATCAAAGTCCCGGTACGCGGCGCCGTCCCGCAGCAGCTGGGTGGCTGCCTGGTCCACGCTGTAGGACGGTTTGCCATTGACCGTGAGGTTGCCGCCACGGTCATACAAATGGCTGAAGCTATCGATTTGCGAGTAAGCAGTGCTGGCTTGCGCGGCAGATACAATAGCCTTGTCTTTTACTTTTGACATAAACGTACTTCCTTGTTTGCAAGTGCATCAGTCTTTGTTCGATAGGAACCTCGCGGGCGAGGATAGTCCTATCACTCACCTCTTTTGAAGGCGTAAGAAAACTGACACAACTTGAAATCTTTCGTCTACACATATTTCACTGATGAAAAAGTGATGCAGGTTCAACATCAGGAAGTCTCGCGCAGCATTTATTGGGCGCGCTTGCTGATTGCACGCCTAATCTAAGCCCAGCGTTATTTAAATATTAAATAGCACTAAAGCGCTTTAACTCAGCGCCGTACTTGAATAATGGATCCAATATATTGACACCGTGGCATAAGCAATATTAATGAGCCACTACCTGCAGATTAAAGTAGCACTGGTCTGCCCCCGGATGCCGGGACACGGGCCAACTTGACGGGGATTGAAGATAATCAATGTCAGGTATACCTCGTATATCAGCGAACGCTCCATTAGGGTTGAACGCCGAGATCAAAAAGGAACACCTGCATGGCCCCCTGTGATCTGCCCTGCCGAAAGAATGTCCGGGCCCTTCTGCTCAATCCACATGATCAAATTCTACTGATGCAGGTGACCCTGCCTGACCGGACCTTCTGGTGCACCCTGGGTGGCGGAATCAAGCCGGACGAAAGCCTTCAAGACGCCGCACAACGTGAGCTGTTCGAGGAAGCGGGATACCGCCCCGAAGAACTGTCCCAAGGGCGCCTGGTGTGGACGGGAAAACATACATTGATGCGTAATGGCACGCCGGTTCTTCTGGATGAGTCCTTTCTGCTCTATCGGGCTACCCGCGTCGACTTCACGACACAGCATCAGACCGACGAAGAGAAAGCCGTGGTCAAGGAGATGCGCTGGTGGAGCGTCGAGGAAATCAATCACACCGAACAATTCATCGTGCCACCGCGCCTGGGACATTACCTGCAACGCCTGCTCACTCTAGGCCCTCCCGCTTCCCCAGAGCTGATTCAGTTAGCGGATGAGTCATGACGTTCAGTTGATTTGCAACGACGTGTCGCCCATGCCGTGGCGCCTCTCGACAGCCTGGCGACCGGCAGGACATGATCCAGATCAAAGAACCGCCGAACGGACTTGAAAAAGTCGCGTTCCCCTTGCGAACGAATGCTATTTTTACTGCTCGACACCAGGACTATTGACGGTCCTGGCCCCTGCCGCGAGCTAAAGGAAGCGCTCAATGAACAAGGTGGGCAATATGAACAAAGTGACCTTTCCCAATGCGTGCCAGTTGATGCGCTGGCATTTTCATCCGATGGGCTTCGAAGGGAGCATGGACGCCCCCGGCAGCATGGTGGCCCGCCTGTTCGATCGGACCAGCGGCGAGACACTGATCGCCATCGCCGGCATTCCCTGCGCCACCGTGATGAACGCTGCCGATGTCGAGCGCATCATCGAGGCAGTGGAAGATGAGCTTGAGAGTTTTGTGCCGCCGCTGTCGTTGCGGGCTTGATCGATTGCAGCATGCCAATGAGATCCAATTGTGGGAGGGGGGCTTGCCCCCGATGGCCATAGGTACCTACACAACTCAGCAGCGCCCAACAGTAACCACGATGCGAAGCGAGTCGCTTTTGATCTTGATCTGCTTTTGATCTTGATCTCAGGCGCCCCGTTAAACCACGCTGGCCGAACGCAGGCTTGAATCCGTGGGTAACCCGGCAGGAC